>DASUBU010000056.1:0-3779 GCA_035763125.1 Ktedonobacterales bacterium | reverse complement strand
CGCTGCGCGTGTACGATGCCCACGTCTGGCCGTAGCGCGGGGACGGCGGCCAGACGCTCGCCGGTGAAAGGGCATTCGACGAAGCGGATGTGGGGATGCTTGCCGACCAGATCAGAGCCGACGTAGCCGCGGAACATCGCGCAGGGCAGGCCCGCCGCTCCGGCGGCGTAGGCGTTGGCCATGGCCGCGTGGCTGTGCTCTTCCAGCTCAAGCGGCCGGGGCCACTCGTGCTCCACCGCGTCGCGCAGGCGATGCAGCGAGCCGACGCCCGGATTGCCACCCCACGAGAAGATGAGCTTGCGCGCGCAGCCCATGCCGATGAGCTGGTCGTAGATGAGGTCGGGCGTCATGCGCACCAGCGTCAGGTCGCGCTTCCCCTGCCGGATGACCTCGTGACAGGCGGCAAAGGGGATCAGGTGCGTGAAGCCCTCCATGGCGACGGTATCGCCGTCGTGCACATACTCCGCGATGGCCTCGCGTAGCGAGAGGAAGCGTGTCATCGGCCGCGCTCCCTCACAGGTTGAAGAACGCGGTCTCGCCCGCGCCTTGCAGGATGATGTCCAGCCGGTAGATGATCCTGCCCTCGACCGGCTCACGGCGGGCGAGCAACGTCTCGCGCCGCTCGGCGGGCACGCGCTGCAGCACCGGGTCCGCCGCATTCGCGGGCTCATCGGCGAAGTAGAGCCGCGTGGCGGCGTGGTTGAGCATGCCACGCGCGAAGACCATCACGCAGATGTGCGGCGCCTGCATCCGCTCCCCCTCGAAAGGGACCGCGCCGGGCTTGATCGTATCGAACCAGAACGCGCCGGCCTCGTCCGTCCCGGAGCGCCCGAAGCCGATGAAGCTGGGGTCGCGCGGCGCAGTCTCGCGGGTATCGGCTGGGTGGTGGTAGCGCCCATTGGCGTTGGCCTGCCAGATCTCGACCAGGGCGTCGGGGACCGGCGCGCCATCGCCGTCGAGCACACGCCCCTCGATGCGGATGCGCTCGCCCTCCGTCTCCGGCTGGATGAGCACGTTGCGGCGCGCATCCGGGCGGAGCAGGCAATCGAGGAAGAACGGGCCGACCGTCTGCGAGGGAGACAGCGCGGGTGTCGGCGTCAGCGTCGTCATCGTGCGCCCTCCCCGGTCTGCGCGCTTTGTGCGCCGTTAGCACTGGCGGCATCGGGAGGCGTCTCGAATGGCGTGGCGTGCGGGCCGTGCAGCACGATATCCCAGCGCCAGCCGAGCGCCCATTCCTGTTGTGTCACGTCGTGCGCGTAGGTCGCGATGAGGCGAGGCCGCGCCGCCTCAGGAACCGCGCTGAAGATCGGGTCGAGCGCGTGCAGCGGATCATCGGGGAAGTACATTTGCGTGACGAGGCGCGACACCCAGGCCGGGCCGAGCAGCGAGAAGTGGATATGCGCTGGCCGCCAGGCGTTCGGGTGATTCTTCCAGGGGTAGGCCCCCGGCCGGATCGTGAGGAAACGGTAGACGCCCCGCTCGTCGGTCAGGCAGCGGCCGATGCCCAGGAAATTCGGGTCCAGCGGCCCGGGCCACTGGTCGTTGCGGTGGATGTAGCGCCCGGCCGCGTTGGCCTGCCAGATCTCGAGCAGCGTATTCGGCACGGGGTTGTCGCGGTCGTCGAGTACGCGGCCGGTCACAATGATGCGCTGGCCGATGGCCTCGCCGCCGGTTCCGGCGTTGCGGGTCAGGTCGGCGTCCTCGGGCGTCACCGCGCTTATGGCTGGGCCTGGGCCGGTCAGTTCCGAGAGGGTGAGCGGGACGGCGATGAGTGGCTGCATCGGCGACCGCTTGATGGTCGAGCGATAGGCATCGTACAGATATGGCGGGAAGACCTCGCGATCCCCGCGCACGATGGATCCGATCGTCGTAATCAACGCGCTTCCCTCCTCGTATTGCCCGAATCAATCTCTCGGCTCTTGCTCGGTCTCCTCTTTGGCCTCCTCTGTTGCGGGTAGCTCGGCCTTGGCCAGCGCGAAGGCGGCATTCGCCGCGGGGATGCCAGCATAGACGGCCACATGGAGCAGCACCTCGGCGATCTCGCGCTGCGTGACGCCGGTGTTGCGAGTCGCTCGCAGATGCAGCGCTAGCTCTTCACGCCGCCCCAGCGCCGCGAGAAGGGCGATGGTGATCAGGCTGCGAGTGCGGCGGTCCAGGTCGGGGCGCGACCAGAGCGAGCCCCAGGCCACCTCGGTAACGAACCGCTGAAAGTCGGCGTCCAGCTCGGTCGTCCGCGCTATCGCCCGCTCGACATGCTCATCCCCCAGCACCTCGCGGCGGGTGCGCATCCCCGTCTCGTAGCGCGATTCGCTCATGATTGACGTCCTCTGCCCTCCTACGCACGCCTGTCACAGCCCGATCCCGGAGTATGCCACAGCCACCGGAGGTCGAAGTGGCACGCAGTGTCCCACTGCCCAAAGCCGCGGCGCGCCCCCAAAGGAATACCGAGAATGCCAAGAAGGAATGCCTATGAAGCAATAGTAGCACCTTCTGCCGCTCTGGGATATGTCCTGTCCTTTGGCTCGTCGGTCAGGCGCGGACATCGCCTGTGCCGGCTGCCAGATTGCCATGCATGACGAGCGATCTATGACGCGACAGAGTTGGCGACGTTTATGCGGGGCAAACCGGCATGCGACTGCGCAATGGAGCGCGAAATGCGGGAAGCGCGGGAGGTGGGCCGGCGTTTGTGTGGCCGGCAGCCGCTGCGAGACCGCATACCACCCCCGCACGGGAGGATCCCATGGCAAAGCATCACGGCACACAGCAACACGATAGATCCCACTCGCGAACGTCCCGCTCCGATGGGCGCTCGGCCGCTCCTGTGGCACAGGGCGCCGAGCAAGCCGCCGAGCGCATGCTGGAAGCCATCGGGCGGTATCGCCGCGCCACGAACTATCTGGCCGGTGCCCAGGTCTACCTGCAAGACAACTTTCTGCTGGAGCGCCCGCTGCGTCCTGAGGACATCAAGGACCGCCTGCTCGGCCACTGGGGCACCTGCCCTGGCATCAACCTGATCTACGTCCACCTGAACCGGCTGATTCTGCAGCACGACCTGGACATGTTTCTGGTCACGGGACCAGGGCATGGCGCGCCGGCCAATCTCGCCAACCTTTACCTGGAAGGCACCCTCGCCGACTACTATCCCGAGCTGAGCCGCGATCGTGCCGGGCTGGGCCGCTTCGTCAAGCGCTTCTCGTGGCCGGGCGGATTTCCAAGCCACCTCTATCCTGGCGTGCCTGGCACCATCCACGAGGGCGGCGAGCTGGGCTACGCGCTAGCGACCGCCTTCGGCGCGGCAATGGATAATCCCGACCTGATCGTGGGCTGCATCGTGGGCGATGGCGAGGCCGAGACCGGCCCGACCGCCGCCGCCTGGCACAGCTACAAGTTCATTGATCCGGCCGAAGATGGGGCTGTGCTGCCGGTGCTGCACCTCAACGGTTACAAGATCTCGACGCCCACCATCTATGGCTCGATGTCCGACGACGACCTGGACGAGCTGTTCAGCGGCTACGGCTACGCGCCGCGCGTCGTCGCGGGCGACGAGCACACGCCGCTCGATGCCGACCTGGCCGCGGCGATGGACTGGGCCTACGCCGAGATTCGCCTCATCCAGGATGCCGCCCGCCGCGGCCACCGCATCGCCGAGCCGCGCTGGCCGTTGATCTTGCTGCGCACACCCAAAGGCATGACCGGCCCGCAGTCCTATCGCGGCGAGCCGGTCGAGGGCTCCTACCGCGCACACCAGGTGCCGATTCCCGACGCCAAGACGAACCCCG
>DASUBU010000055.1:0-9694 GCA_035763125.1 Ktedonobacterales bacterium | reverse complement strand
GCGGCGCGCAACACACTGCTCGCGGCCTGGGGCGCGACGCGGGTGCTGCTCGTCGCGGGGATGCTGCTGGGCAGTCCCAACGCTTTCTGCGACCCCTGGTTCTATCACTACGCCGGGCAGCTCGCCGCCGGCCAGTGGCCGTATCGCGACTTCGCCGTGGAGTATCCCCCGCTGGCGGTGCTGCTGATCTTGCTGCCGGCGCTGCCGCTGCTGCCGTTTGCCACGCTGGCTCCGCGACCGGACCCCGCCTTCGTCGAGCCGTTGCGCAGTCTGCCGCATCCCGATCCCGTGCGCTACGGCGCCTATGGCATCAGCTTCGCGGTCGAGATGCTGCTGCTGGATCTGCTGGCGCTGTGGCTGGTACGCCGTGCAGGCCAGCGGCTGGCCCCCGGCGACCGCTATGGCCTGCGCTCTGGATTGCTCTACGTCGGGCTGATCTTTCTGAGTGGGGCGCTGCTGCAGAAGTTCGATCTGGTGGCGGGCGTGCTGTGCCTGGCGGCGGTCGTCGCACTGGTCGAGCGGCGCGACGCGCTCGGCTGGGGGGCGCTGGCGGCGGCGGCCCTCGTGAAGGGCTTCCCAGTTCTCGCACTGCCGGTGCTCGTGGCGTACGTGGTGGCGTTGGCGGCTTGGGGCAAGAGGGCGTTCGACAGCGGCGGGGCCTCCGCCGGGCGACCCTATCAGCGCGAGACTTGGCGGCGAATGCGGGTGGGCGCGGCGGGATTCGTCGTGGTGACGCTGGTGGGGGTGCTGCCGGTGCTGCTGGCTGCGGGCATCGGGCCGTTGGCGCGGGCGGTACTCTACCACGCCGACCGCGCGACCGAGATCGAGAGCCTCTACGGCACTCTCCAGCTCGCTCTGGGTTGGCTGCCGGGCATGGCGACACGCACGCGCTTCAACTACGCCGATCTCTCGCGTGTGGTGCGCTCGCCGCTCGACGCCGCGACGCCTGCCCTGGCGGTGGCGGCGCTGGGCCTGTTCTTGCTGCTGGCGTATGCTGGCGTCTGGCGGGCGTTGATAGCGGGAGCTTTCTCTCGCAGGGGCGTCCGCCGGCCGCCCGTATCCAATGGACCTCCTGCCGCCGCTCGGCGAGAAGGCGCGCGTGTGCCGAAATCGGTCTCGCGAAAGGATGAGCGCGCCCAGACGTTGAATAGTGAGGACATAGTACAGAGTCAGGCGCAGGCGCTGGCGGTTGGGGTTGCCGCCGTGCTGCTGGCCTTTACGCTCGCTTTCCGCGCGCTGCCCGCGCACTATCTGCTGGTCGTGGTCCCGCTGGCGGCAGTGATTCGGCTACCGCGCGCGCCGGGCCGCGGCCAGCGGATCTGGCTCGGTGCACTGGTGGGGACGGCCGTCGTGGGGCAGCTCCTGACTGCCGCCTGGCAGGCGCTGGTAGCGCTGCGGCCGTGGGCTGTTGCGCTGCTTAGCATAAGGAATATCGCCTGGGTGATGGCTTTCGGCTGCCTCGTGGTGGCACTATGGCACTGGCCGCGAAGCCCGGCCGGTGGACGACGGCGAGGATGAGTAGATGAAGACCGGCACGAGCGTCGAGCGTGCGCGTGTGGGCGACCAGCAGCCCATGCGCCGCCCCACCGTGCCGCCGATACCGGGCTTCTCGCCGCGCTCGGAGGACGCCATCGCGCACCGTTTGCGCGGCATCCCCCCGCTGCGACTGATGCTCGCGGCGGGCGCACTCTCCACGCTTGTCTACCTCGGCTTTGTGGCGGCCTTTCCCATCACGCGCTGGTGGAATCATCCCCACACGAACGACGCCGCGGCCAGCATCAACGACATGGGACGCATCACCGGCTATAGTCCCCTGGCGGCGGCTGGCTTCGTGGCGGCGGTCCTCGTGCTCTTCATGTGCCAGTTCCTCGCTATGACGGCCGCCGGCCGAGCGCAGGCGCTCGCCGGCCAGAACCCGCGCGCGACGGCCATCGTGCGTCGCGTCGTCTTTCTGTTCCCGCTGCTCTTCGGCGCGCTGATGGTGTGGATGCAGCCGGTGACCACCACCGACCTCTATGGCTATGTCGCCCGCGGCTACCTCTATGTCCACCTCGGCCAGAATCCGATGACACATGCCGCGTTCCAATTGCCGGAGGGGCTCACCGTCAACCGGCCGCCTTCGCCCTATGGGCCGGCGTGGCTGCTGGTGGCGGCGCTGCTCTCACTGTTCTCTGGAGAGCACCTGCTCGTGAATATGCTGGCTTTCAAGCTGATCGAGCTGGCAGGCGTGGCGGGGACGCTGTGGCTGGTGGACGTGCTGGCGCGCGCGCTCTGGCCGGAGCGCCGGCTACGCATCGCGGCACTGGTCGGCTGGAGCCCGCTGTTGCTCTTCGAGTCGGTCGGCAACGGCCACAACGACGTGGTGATGGTTTTCCTGGTGCTGGCGGCGCTGGTCTTGATGCTGCGCGACCGGCCGCAGCTCGCGCTCGCCTGCCTGGTGCTTGGCGCGTTGGTCAAGTATGAGTCGGCGATCTTCGTCCCGCTCTGGCTGGTCTATGAGATCCGGCGGCGGACGATGCCGCTGGTGGTCCCCGTCACTGGCGAGGCGGACGAGGCAGCCGGGCGCGCGGCTCCTCATCGGCGGGCGGCGCGGTGGGTGCGGGGTGCCGTGGCAAGCGCGCGGCAGGTGGATCTGCGTCGCGTCGGCCCGCTGGTGGGCGGCGCGGCGCTGCTCGGCAGCCTGTTGATCGTCGTGTTTTATCTGCCGTTCTGGGAAGGACTCAGCACCTTTACCGGGCTGGGCCAGCAGCTTCGCCCGCTCTACTACAACAGCTCGCTGGTTGGCTTTCTCTCCGGTCCGCTCCAGCTTATCGTCCCTACCGAGCACGACGCCGCGCTAGATAAGACCCTTCGTCTCATCTTCTACACGCTCTTCTTCATCTATGCCTACCTGCAGACCCAGCGGCTCTGGCGCATCGGCCCCGACATCACCCTCAGCGACGTGATCACCGCCGCCGCCAAAATCACCTTCGCCGCGTTGCTGCTGATTACCTTCTGGTTCCAGCCGTGGTACGTGATCTGGCTGCTGCCGCTGGCTGCGCTCTCGGCCGAGCCGTTTATCCGCCGCCAGGGGACGATCTTCGCCGCCGGCGCGCTGCTGACCTATGCCGTCGGCAACTTCCTCTTTGTCAACGACACCGGCCAGGATATCTTCGTCCAGTTCTTCGAGATTCTGGTGGCTTTCGGCCCGCTGCTGCTGCTTCGCGCGGCGCCATACGAGCAGGGCTTCGCCGGCATCGTGCGGCGTTACCTTGGAGCACTCGGCGAGGGGCTGCGACTGCGCCCGATCTTCTGGGAGCGTGTGATGCTGGTGCTGATCGTGGTGGTGGCGGCGCTGCTGCGCATCGTGCGGCTGGGCAACCTCTTCGCCGCGCTTCCCTCCGGCAGCACCGAGGGCAATCTGCTCAACCAGCTCAGCGGCGATCTCAAGCTTGGGCTGGCCGACCCCCAGGGGCTGGCCGGGCCGTTTGTCTTCGTGCAGGCGTTGCTGGTCCAGATCTTTGGGCCGACGGCGCTGGCCTTCTTGCTGCCCTCGGCGGTCCTCGGCTCGCTGACGGTGATCGCCGTCTATCTGCTGGCCTACGAGATCATGCGACAGGGTGACTTCCCAGGCAAGCGCGCGGTAGCGATTCTGGCGGCGCTCTTCGCGGCCACCTCGCGTTGGCATGTCTCATTGAGCCGATCTGGTGTGGAGATTGTGCTGCTGCCCCTGCTGATGTGTCTGGCGGTCTATTGGCTGCTGCTGGCGTTGCGGCTGCGATTGGCGGTGCGGCGGGGCACTACGGCTGGAACGAACGGCAGCGCCATGGCTGCTGGGGCGCTGTCAGGGGACGCGGCGGGCGGCGGGCGCTGGCGGTCGGGGCAGCGGCACCTTCTCTACTTCGCGGCCAGTGGCGCCGCGACCGGGTTGGCCTGCGATGTGGCGCCGGGACTCTGGCTGGTGCCGTTGATCGTCGTCGGGTTCCTGGTCGTGTGGCAGTGGCGCCGGCCGAAGGGCCCCGGCGTGACACGCACGGGGCTGGTGACGCTGGCAGCGACGTTCGCCATTGCCGGACTGCCGGTAGCCTGGTACTACCTCGACCGTGTGATCGGCTTCGCGCCGGGCAGTGCGCTGCTGGCGCGCAGCACTACGCACCTGGGGCCAGGTCCCGCGCCGCTCTCGCTCTCATTCTGGCAGGTTGCCGCGCAGAATGCGGCGGCGGTGCTGCAGCTGCTGGCCACGCAAGACTACACGGCAGGTTACCCAGCGGTGGGCGGCGCCCCCATCATCCCCACGCTGCTCGGGCCGGTCTTCTTCGTTGGGCTGGCGCTGGTGATCTGGCGCTGGCACCGCTTCGAGTCACTGGCACTGCTGCTGCTGGTGGCGCTGCCGCTGGCCGCCTCGATCTCGGTCGGCACGCCGACGGGCATCATCGAGGCCGCCAGTATTCTGCCGGCGATGTGCATCGTGCCGGCCCTCGCGCTCTACGCGATCGGCGAATGGCTGGCGCATCTGCCGATCGTGCTGGACCGCGTCAATGGCGTGCGTGTCTTCACCACGCCGGAGCAGATCGGACGCCTCCTCTTGCTGGTCTTCCTGGTGGTGAGCACAGTGCGCACGTTTTTCTGGTACTTCGAGGCGACTCTGCCGCCACGCCAGCACCAATTCACGCCTAGCTTTGTCGGCTCGCGTATTGTCTATGAAGGTGGCGCCGCGCTTGGCGGCCAGCTCGCGCGGGTCATTGTCGGGCGTGACGGCTGGCGACTCGAGATCCCGTAGCCGAAGTCCGCCAGCCTGATCGCCATTATCGTGATAGACAGGAGCAATTGACCGTGGCCGATATCGCGACCAGGCCAGAGAGCGAGCGGCAGCGCGCCGCCGCGATCATGGCTGCCCTGCACGAGGAATATCCCGACGCAACCTGTTCGCTTGATTTCAGCACATCCCTCGAATTGCTGGTGGCGACGATCCTCTCGGCGCAATGCACCGACGAGCGCGTCAACGCCGTCACACGTCAGCTCTTCCAGAAATATCGCAGCGCCGCGGACTACGCGACCGCCAATCCGGAGGAGCTGGAGCAGGATGTCAAGCAGACGGGATTCTATCGCAACAAGGCCAAGAGCATCCGCGAGGCGGCGCGGCTGATCGTCGAGCGCTTCGGCGGCGAGGTGCCGCGCACGATGGCCGAGCTGATCCAGCTACCGGGAGTCGCGCGCAAGACGGCCAACGTGGTGCTGGGCAACGCGTATGGGCTGGTGGAGGGCGTGGTGGTGGATACCCATGTCGGCCGGCTGGCGCGCCGGCTGGGGCTGACCGAGAGCGAGGACCCCGTCAAGGTCGAGCAGGACCTGATGGCGCTCTTCTCGCCGTCAGACTGGCTCTTCCTCTCGCATGCCCTGATCTATCATGGCCGCAAAGTCTGCCAGGCGCGCAAGCCGCTCTGCGAGCAGTGCATGCTGGTGGCACTCTGTCCCACCGGCCAGGCGAACCTTGGCCTCACAGACGGCCAGGGGGCGGCGAAGACGCCAGCGCCGGCTGCGGTGCGAGCCGCGCGCTCACGCGGCGGCAGCAAGCGCGGCGGGTGAGCGACGAAGGCGCAGCGGAAAGAGAGACGCCTCGCGAGGTGTAGGGGCGCGGCCTATCTCGCCCGCTTGGCCTGAGCGTCTCGCGACATGTTGCGGCGAAGAGTGCCTCGCACTGGGGTGGCGCCAACTGGTGCGGCACCCCCGCTCCTCTGGATAATTCATGTCTGCGCTTGCGGGATGGACGGGAGGCGCCTGGCCGCCGACGCCACTTGGTCGAGGAGCGTGTCCATGCTGAAGGGTTTCATGACGAGCGGTACCGAGAGCGTCGCGCAGATCTCTTCAGCCGCCTGAAATTGGCTCTGCGACACAGCCGTTATCAAGACAAAGGCGTGGCGGGCCACCAGGCGCGCATCGCGCGCCACCGCCTGCAAGACTTCGATGCCGTTGAGCTTCGGCAGGTCGAGATCCAGCAGCACGACCAGGGGGACCGTGCTCGCCTGGATCGCCGCAAGCCCCTCAAGGCCGTCCGCGGCTTCCGCTACCGTATAGCCGGCGTCCTCCAAGATGAGGTGCAGCACCTGCCGCGTGTCACGATCATCTTCCACCACCAATACCTGCGCCATATGCGCTCTCCCCTCACGAGTGTTCCCGATCTGCCCAGGATCGTTCTCGCACTGAATCTAGCGCGCCCTGGTTGCCTCCCTTCTCCAGCGGCCTCAGTGCCGCTGGGAGGGCGATTCTCTGCCGCTCCCTTTGCTGCGCGGGTGTGCTCCTGTGCGGCGCTCTTCTCCGTGCACTGCTCCGTGCGGCGCTGATGCGTCCGCGGGCTGATCAGCCGTTCCTTCGGGCGCCAGCGGCAGGCGGATGGTGAACGTCGTGCCGTGCCCGTCGCGCGGCGCTTCGACCGACGCGACCTCGATGCGCCCACCATGCGCCGTCACCACCTCGTGCGCGATGTAGAGGCCGAGCCCGAGCCCGCGGCGGGAAGGACGCTCGCCATCGGTCCGCATGACCTGATAGAAGCGCGAGAAGAGATGGGGCAGATCGGTCGCCGGAATCCCAGCGCCGTAGTCTTGCACCTGCGCCTCGGCCTCGCTTCCGACGCGCCGCACTCGTAGGTCGATCTGCTCTGTGTGCGGCGCATAAGTGATGGCGTTGACCAGCAGGTTCATCAACACCTGCTCGAGCCGGAACGCGTCACCGTTGACGACCAGCGGGGTCTCGGGGCGCTCCAGGTGGATGGTGTGATCCGTCGTCATGGTCTGCGCCGTCTCGGCGGCCGTCGCGGCGACCTCATCGAGCCGCACGGGCTCCATGATAAGGTTGAACTTCCCACTTTGCAGGCGATTCACGTCGGTGAGATCCTGCGTGAGCCGCTGCAGCCGCTGCGCCTGGTGTTGGGCGTGCGCAGTGTAGAGGCGCGCGCGGTCGTCGGTGGCCCGGTCCGCGAACAGCCGGCTCAGCATGTCCAGATAGGCGGTCAGAGGAGTCAGGGGTGTGCGCAGCTCGTGGCTGGCCAAGCCCACGAACTGGTCCTGGAGGTGCCGTTGGAGGGTACGCTCAGTCACGTCGCGGATGGTGAGGACCCCCTCCCCAATCTCTTCGCCCGCGCTGCGTACTGGATGCCCACTGGCCTCGAACCAGCGACGTGTGCCATCGGCGCTGGTGAGTGTGAACTCCATCCTGAAGGTCTCGCCCCGCGCCGCACGCTGCTGCGGCGTGGCCTCGGCGGGTAGGGGATTTCCGACCTCATCCGCGGCCATGAAGACAACGTTCGCACTGCCGAACATCGCCGCATACACGGCGTTGGTGAGCAGGGGTGCCCCGTCCCTATCGACGACCAGCACGGCATCGCCCAGGCTGAGCAGAATCGCCTCGAGCCGCGCCCGCGCGGCCTCGCTGGCGGTGCGCTGGGTTGCCAGCGTATCTGCTGCCTGCTGCAGCTCGCGGCTGCGCGCCTGCAGCTCGTCGTTGGCGACATGCAGCTCCTCTACTGTCGCCTCGAGCTCTTCGTTGACCGTGACGTATTCTTCATTGGTGGACTGCAACTCCTCGTTGAGGGTCTTCACCTCTTCGGCGTTGGCTTGCGCCTCTTCGTGGCTGACCACTAGCTCGTCCTGGGCGCGCCGTAGCTGCAGCACCGTCTCGTTGAGGTTCTGATTGGCCTCCAGCAGCGACCGATTGACAGCGGTGACGCGATCTGTCTCCTGTTTGAGCCGCGCGTTCTCCGCTTCGACGAGCTCGAGCGAGCGCGCCTGCTCGCCGCGCTCGTACACCTGGCGTTCTGCTTGGACGCCGCGCTCGCGCTCCACCTGCGCAGCCTCCTTTTGCTGCGCCTCGATCTGGGCGGTCACATCGTCGACCAGGATCAGGACCAACGTTACCCCCGCCGTATGCGGCGCTGCCGCCTCGCCGGTATCGCCGGTCTCGCCGGTCTCGCCGGTCTCGCCGGTCTCGCCGGCCGAACTGGCTGTTCCGACCTCGCTGGCCGTCCCAGCTTCGGCGCCCGGCGCACCCTGCGGCCGCGCGTGCGGCACATACGGGTAGCAGGAGATGCGCAGATGGCGTCGCTCACCCAGCACGGTCTCCACCGTCACCACCGCCTCGGCGGTGCTGTAGCCCTCACCGACAGCTCCTCCTCCTCCTGCCCCGGCTGCCGCGGTCGCTGGCGCCCCCCCGCATGGAAGGCGACGTCGATCGCCGCCCGCAAAGCGGTGGTGGGGACGCTCTGCGTCAGGTGGATCAAGTCCTCCCCCAGCGGCGCCGTGTAGATGCCGAACAAGCGCAACGCGATCCCGTTGATGGCCTGGATGTCATAGTGGCGGTCGACCACTACCACCCCGAGCGGTAACCCCCTGACCAGGCTGCCCAGCCACTCATCGGTGCCCGGAGCGGGGCGGAGGAGCAGCGGCGCCTGCGTTTGCGCGGCCGCACCGAGGTCGCGCGCGCCGCCGTGAACGCCGTGAGGAGCGAGCGGCCGCCGAGGCGCCTGCGGCTCGGGCTTGACAAGGGGCGGCGCAAGCTCGGCGAGGTTCACGTCCCCGACGATCGGGGCGACGATGTGCTCCCCCTGCCTGCGGTAGAGCTTGAGCTGTCCGTCGGCCGGAGCGAAGTAGGCCTCCAGCGGGTGGACGGTCTCGGCCTTGCCGAGCATCAGATACCCACCAGGATGCAGCGCCACGGCGAAGAGCTGAAGGGCGCGTGTCTGGAGCGCTGGGGTAAAGTAGATCAGCACATTGCGGCACAGCACCAGGTCGACATGGGGAAACGGCGCCTGCCGGCCAAGATCGTGCAGTCCAAACACCACCAGCCCGCGCAGTTGCTTGGAGACCTCATAGTCGCCATCGAGCTTGGAGAAATAGCG
This sequence comes from Ktedonobacterales bacterium, assembly GCA_035763125.1. Taxonomy (GTDB): domain Bacteria; phylum Chloroflexota; class Ktedonobacteria; order Ktedonobacterales; family JADMIN01; genus SMAG-U1939. The sequence continues at coordinate 825 of DASUBU010000055.1, read as the reverse complement.
GGCGCGCAGCGCCTCCGGCACTGCGGCGAGCGCCTCGGCGGGGTAAATGCCTCGCCGGGCGAAGGCGATGGCCTCCGCATCTACGTCGGTGGCGAACATCTGCACCGTGAACTGCTCGAGCTCTTCCCCCAGCGCCTCGGCCACCAGGATGGCGAGCGAGTAGACCTCCTCACCGGTGGCACAGCCGGCCGACCAGAAGCGCAGCAGGTTGCCATGCGTGCGGGCCTGTGCGATGAGTTCAGGCAGCACCCGGTCGCGCAGGGCCGCGAAGATCTCCGCGTCCCGAAAGAACTCGGTCACGTTGATGAGAAAGCTGGTGGCCAGCAGCTTATACTCGTCGGGATGTTTGGCCAAATAGCCGGCATAGTCCGCCAGGGTGGTAGCGCTCACGGCGACCATACGCCGTTGAAGCCGGCGCAGAATCGTGGGGCGCTTGTACTGGGCGAAATCGATGCCGCTGTACTCACGCAGCCGCGCGAGGATCGTCTGGAACGCGCGCCGCTGCTGCTGCTCCTCCTCCTCCGTTGCTGCTTCCGCCTCAGTGGCGGGCGATATGGCGACAGTCGTGCCACTCACGAGCTCCTGCAGCAGCGACCCGATATGCGCGAGGTCGACCACCAGATCTACACTGGTCGGCGCCAACGAGGCGGGCATCCCAGGGTAGGCGGCCGTCTGTGGGTTCTCGATGATCACCGTGCCGCCGGCCCTCTTCACCTCGCGAGCGCCCGCCGCGCCATCCGAGCCGGTCCCGCTGAGGATCACGGCGATGAGGTGCTCGCCGTAGGATTTGGCCGCACTACTCAGCAGCCGGTTGATCGAGGGCAG
>DASUBU010000054.1:0-43294 GCA_035763125.1 Ktedonobacterales bacterium | reverse complement strand
GAGGTAGGCGCTGTCGGCCCAGATCAGTTCCAGGCGCGGCAAGGCGGTCGCGAACGGCAGCAGGAGCCCTGTGGCTGGGGCACCGGCAAGGTCCTACAACTCGGCGAGATGGACCAAGACGCACAGCACGAGGACAGGCGCTTCGTTGTGTGACGTGCCCGTCCTGCTCGCCGCTGTGGAGCAGCGGTCATGCGCTACAAGACGACGTAGAAGTTGCTCCAGGAAGAATACGTCCCCCTGTACCAGGAAACGTGGGTCACACTTAGCCCGTAGTGGTGGCCACTAGTGCACGCCAGATCGAAACTGCCGACTTTCCAGGTGCTGTCGACTTGGTGGGTGGGCGAGCCGACGTACAGCTTGCTATTCCAATGTGTCGTTCAGACTTGATACGGCACACTGCAAATGTCCTCGCCCACGGTTTGTGTGTACATGGAACTGCTCGTAAACGTCGTGTACGTCTGACCCCCGCCTTCCCAGCAATCGCAGTTGTTCGCAGGTAAGTAATAGCCGTCCGACGAGTACATGTACCACCCGCCATTCGCGTATGTGTTCTCGCACTCTAGGTACGGGCACTCCGTCGAGTTCGGCATCGTGGCACTCAGCGAATCCGCTTGAGGAAGTGACGACGGCTCGTGTACGGCGTACTGGCCACAGACGCGTCTGACCTGATTAGGCATCTGGTACAATCGCGCCGGCACGATCGCAGGACTATACACATCGAGGTCGCTCCTCGAGTCCCAAGCGGTAACGACGATCTGGCCTCGGGCATTAGTAGATTGTGCACTCGCGCCTATCACTTGTCCGGCCGCTGCCGTCAACGGTGTAAGCTGCGTCTGGGTACCCGCCGCGCTCCCACGCGGCATGTTGCAGTGTTTCGCAGTACGGGGGCGGCAGCATGGGATGGCTAACGATCATGTCTCTCGAGGAGAGGTCGCAACTGGCGAGCGCTTCGAGGCGTTCTTCCACACCCATGACACGGCGATTTTTGGCTACTTGTGGCGCATGACGGGAAACCGCGAGGTGGCGAGCGATCTAACACAGGAGACCTTTGTGCGGGCGTGGCAACGGTTTTCGACAATCAGCACGTACGATGCGCCTCGCTCCTGGCTCTTCCGCGTGGCAACTCATCTGGCGTTAAACTATGCCCGACATTCCAGGACGCGGGCGACTGTCGACTCCTGGGCTGCAGTAGAGCCTGCGTACGACAACCCCGCTCATGCTGATCATGCCGACCAGATCGTGGATCGTGATGCTATCTGCATGATCCTCCTGTCGTTGCCGCCGCGGGAACGAGCAGCCCTCATCCTGCATTCGGTCTACGGCTATAGTTTCGCAGAGGTGGCGCAGGCGCTTAGTATCTCTCTGTCCGCAGCAAGAGTTGCGCTGTGGCGCGGCCGCGAGCACTTCCGCGCGCGCTATCTCCGAGAGGAGGGGCAGCCATGACAGCGCGTCGATCTGAGCAGACACTCGTATGCGAACTGGGCCTCACCAGCCAACTCCTTTCGACGTGGCGCGCCGGTGCAGCCTCCCAGGGGCAGGCTCGTGCGATCAGCACCCACGTACAGACGTGTCCGGTGTGTCGCGCCCATCTGAAGGCCTATGACGCGATCGACGTCGCTCTGCGTACGCAGTCGGTCCCGCAGCCCGGCGACGATCTCTGGTCAGCGACCCGGGAACGACTTGCACCACGCCATGGGCGTGAGGCGCGACTGGCTAGGCGAGGGCGCGGGCGTGTATCGTGGGGCGCGGTCGCAGCGACCGCAGCCGCTGTCCTCCTTGTCGCGGGGTTTGTACAGGTCCTTGCCACCCATATGTCTGGAAAGACCTCTTCTGGAGCGACAGCCATCTCATGGCGCAAGATACTGCTGCCCGCGGGGAGCGTCGTGGGATATGATCACACAGTGGCGGTGGCACCTAGCGACGGACGTACAGCCTACGTCTGCGCGATCTCTGCCTCGGCATCGAGCTCGGCGACTCAATCGTCGGCAAGCGCCCTTCCGAGTGGCATCGCGATGATCTACCTCACACGCGATGCTGGCACCCACTGGCAGCAGACGGCCGCGCTGCCAAGCCTGAGGCGTGACATTAATGCGTGTTTGGTCACCGTAGACGAGCTCAACCCTGCCACCGCAGTGGTCGTCCTGGCGTGGTCGCAGATGCCTGCTCATCAGATTTCGTCTTCCGTGACCGCGGTTTATGCGACGTTCGATTCCGGATTGTCCTGGCACGCGCTGACAGATCCCAACTTGATTGCCGTCGCGCAACTTGCCACGGCGTGGAACACCACCTACGCGATCTTAAATAGTCCCGACACGACCAGCCCAGCGCCGCGACTCATCGCAAGCTCCAACTCGTGGAAAACCTGGCAGCCGATCGACCACGATATTGCAGCAGCTGGTCAGCAGGTCCAGAGCTTGTGGGCCGATCCAGCGAGTGGTGCAATTCTCGTGGAAGCCCGCGATAACGATACCTCCTTTCTGCACTTGTGGCTATCCAACAGCGGCGGGGTGAGCTGGACGCAACTATCGACTCCCCCATCGAACCACTTCTTCGCCCACGCTGGTCTCCCAGGTACACCCTGGTACGTATGCGGAGTACGCTCCGAGTCGGGCGCAGCTGGCGGACCATATGCGCTGCAGTGCAGCAACGACGGCTTCCGCACCTGGCAGCACAGGCCCAATCTGAATCGACCGACTGAGCGTGATTTCACCATCGCCGCCGATGGAGCACTGCTGGCGATTGACGACGCTTCACGGCAGCCTACCGTGTATCGATTGGCCTACGGGAGTCAGGACTGGGAGAAGATGGGGACGCTCCCCACCGCGGCCCCGGACAACGCCGACATCCTGTTTTCAGGCGATGCACGTGTAGGGACCCTTTGGGCACTTCCACCCGTCACACCAGATGTCGCGGAAGTCTCTTCCGTCGTCGTGGCGGCATATCCGTGATCTCAAACAGGCCACCCTTTACAGCCTTTAGCGCGGCCCCTACTTGAGTTCGGCTCCCGTGCCTGGCTCATCTACCAGATCGGCGTGTCGTAGGTGGCGCGCCCTCACGCGGGCAGCGCGCGCTCCAGCAGGCGCAGCCAGTTGCCGCCCATGATCCCCTCGATCTCGGCGCGAGCATAGCCGTGCGCGGCGAGGGCGTCCGCGATGCGTGGCAGATCGCCCACCGAATCGAGCTCCGCGGGGGTAGACTCGACCCCGAAGCCGCCGTCCAGGTCGCTGCCGATCGCGCTGTGGGCTGTGGTGCCGGTCAGCTCGCGGATGTGGTCAATGTGGCGCACCACCGCGTCGAGCGTCGGCAGCGCGTCACCGTGTTTCCAATCGCCGTCGAGGAAGCTGTTGGCGAGCACTGTGCCGATTACCGCGTCGCGGGCGGCCAGCGCCTGGATCATCTCGTCCGAGAGGTGGCGGTCGGTCGGCGTGTAGGCGCGGCAATTCGAGTGGCTGGCGAACACCGTCCCCGGAAAACGATCCAGCGCCTGCCAGAATGTCTCCGCGGCCATGTGGCTCACGTCCAGGATCATCCCCAGGCGCGCCATTTCGTCGAGCAGCTCGCCGCCGAGCGCGGTCAGCGGCCCTGGCGCGTGCGTCCCTCCGCCGTAGCGCGTGCCCTGCCAGCTTGTGCCCACGATACGCAGGCCACGGTCGTAGTACGCCTGCAGCGCGGCGGGCGTCGGCAGCGGGTCGGCGCCTTCCATCAGCAACAGCAGCCCCACCGGGCGGCTCTCCGGCGTAGCAGCGGCCTCCCAGTCCCGGCGCAACCCGGCCAGCTCATCGCGCGTGCGGATCAGGCGGATGCCAGGGTCCTCGTGAGCTGCCTCTTCATACCAGGCGAGCTGAGCGAGCCCATCCTGCGTCATGGTCTCCTGGTCGCCCGGCGGGACGAAGATGGTGGCGAAGATGAGGCCCACGCCGCCGCGGCGGTGCGCGTCGAGCGCAACCATGGCGGTCTCGTCCATGTGCGCCGCCGGATCGGACGCCGCCGCTCGTGCCCGCGCTCGCGCAGTCTGACCCTCGCGAATCGCGGCCAGCGGCTGGCGGATGTCGCGATCGTGGTGCAGCGCGTTATAGGCGATGTCTTCATGGGCGTCAACGATGAACACGATGGCCTCCTCGTCTTGCATGAACCTGATGCCTGCGGCATGTCTCCCCATTGGAGCGTGTTGAGCACGCCCAGCACTGGGCACCCGGTTGTAACGACCTGTTGCGCATGCTCCATCCAGGAGAACTCCTGATGCACTGCCTTCTCAGCCTCCCGATCGCAGCAGCAGATCCGCCCGCCACAGGCCCAGCGCGCCGACGGCATTGGGGATTGCGCCGTGAACCGCCGCATGCAGTGCCTCAGCGAGCGGCAGACGCCGCAGATCCAGGCGCTCCGTGCCCTCGGGTTGCGCCTCGCCAAGCGCGAGCCGGCGAGCCAGGTAGAGGTAGCTGATCTGGGAGGAAATGCCAGGGCTCAGCGCATAAGCGCCTAGCAGCGTCCATTCAGCGGCGGAGACGCCGGTCTCTTCACGCAGCTCGCGCTGCGCCGCCGCCAGCGGCTCCTCGCCCTCGTCTACTCGGCCGCTAGGCAGCGACCATTCGTAACGCTGTGTCGGATAGAAGAACTGGCCGACCAGGAAGACGCACCCCTCGTCGTCCAGTGCGACGGTGGTAGCGTTGCTGCCAGGGTCCACCACGCCGTAGATGCCGCGCGTGCCGTCGGGACGAATGACCTGGTGCTCCGTCACGGCGAGCCAGGGATTGTGATACACCTCACGACTGGAGAGCGTTTGCCAGGGACTGCCCGCGGGATCGGGCCATGCATCGGAGTTGCCAACCTCAGGAACAGATGCGGCGCGTGATTCGTACACGGACATGACAACTGCTTTCTCTGGGGCGCCAGGCGAGCACGGCGGGGCGCGGCGCACGCGCGGCACCCGCAAACAGCACCCGGTGACTTGCGACTTGAGGCACTGTCACTACAATAAGGGAGGCGCGCAACCCGGCACAGGGCCGGCAAAGGATGCGCATGGTGAGGAGGCCGCATCTGGCAGCGGATGAGGCGAGCCGGCTGCCGATGCCCGGCGACCTACAAGGCGAGCGAACCAGCGCGGTCGAGGCGCTGCCTCGCCGCATATTCCCCGATGCCCTGGGGTCCAGTGTTCGCGCTGTTGGCGAGCACGAAACTCGTGGCTGGCGGCGCAGATTCCGCCGCCAGCAGCCCGCTGCCGAGCCGGCGCTTCGGCGCGGCTGGCTCGATGCCGCCGCGCTGGCAGAGGGTGGCCTGCTCGCCGACGTTGGCATTGTACTCGATCTCGCCGCCATCTATCTGCCGTTGATCGGTACCGTACTCGAGCCGGCCATCCCCACACCCTTCGCAATCCTGATGCTGCGCCGGGGAACCAAGGCGACGCTGCTCGCTGCGGCGGTCATGACCTTCCTCGTCACGGTGATCGCCGGACCCCACTTCGGCTGGCGGGCAGGCCTGCGCGCGTTGGTTGGTTTGTTACTGGGCTGGTGTATGCGGCGGCGACTCCGTGCGCCAGTGGTGATCGTCGCCGGGGTGGCGGTCGTGACGACCGCCGCGGTCGCCGCCGCCTTTGTGCTGATCGCCGCCACGGGCCTGCCGATCAAAGATATCACCGACGAGCTGCGCAATGGCCTGGGAGCGGCAGCGTGGGTGCTGGCAACCGGCGCGAGTCTGCTCGGCCGCGACGCCGACTGGCTGAGTGTGCGGCCACTCCTGGTGGCGATTGGCCTGCTCGCCCTGCGCTTCTGGCCGGTGCTGCTGTATCTCTACGTCGCCCTGTTCAGTCTGCCGGTGGTCACGCTCTACTACGCCATCGCCAACGGCGCCGCGCGCGTGCTGGGACACAACGTGCGTGTCTTCCCGCCGCACTGGGCCGTCGAGCTGACGCGCTACTCGCTGCTGGTGCTTGTCGCGCCCATCGTCTACCCGTTCCGCGCCCTGCGCTGGGCCTTCGGGCTCCCTGGACACCTCCTCCAATGCCGCAGGCGGAAAGCGAGCGTGCGCTAATGTCTCCGGCAGCGCCAGACGACATCCTGATCGCCATCGAAGGTGTCTCGTTCGCCTATCCCGGTCGCGTCACTGCCATGCCACTGGCGCTCACCGGCATCTCATTGCGCATACGGCACGGTGAGTACGTTGCGCTGGTGGGTCACAACGGCAGCGGCAAGTCCACGCTGGCGCGGCTGCTCAACGGGCTGCTGCTGCCGACCGTCGGGCGCGTGCTGGTGGCCGGGCTGGATACGCGACAGCCGGGTGCACGGCGTCGCATCCGCGAGCGCGTAGGGATGATCTTCTCCGATCCCGACACTCAAATCGTGGCGACGTTGGTAGAAGACGACGTCGCCTGGGGGCTGGCCGCTCGCGGCTGGCCGCGTGCGAAGATCGCCGAGCGCGTGGATGCGGCGCTCGCAGCTGTCGGGCTTGCGGCCCTGCGCGGCCGTCCGCCGCATGACCTTTCCGGCGGACAGCTCCAGCGGCTGGCCATCGCGGGCGTGCTCGCGCTGGCGCCAGAGTGCATCGTCGCCGACGAGCCGACAGCCCTGCTCGATCCATTGGCGCGGGCCGAGATGGTGGCGCTGCTGGCGGATTTGAACCGCACGCGCGGACTGACAGTAGTCCATGTGACGCATCTGCTCGAAGAGACGGCACACGCCGACCGCGTGGTGGTGCTGGAGGGCGGCCGCATCGCGCTGGAAGGCACGCCGCGCGCAGTGTTGCGGGATCTGGACCGGCTGCGATCTCTGCGGCTGGTGGTGCCGGAGCTGGCTGAGCTAGGCGAGCGGCTGCGCGCGCTAGGCGTGGACGTGCCGGCCGATGCGCTCTCGCCGGAGGCGATGGCAGGCGCACTGGCGCGGGCCGAGGAGGCGGCGCGATGAGCATTCAGGTCGAGCGTCTCTCGCATGTTTATGCCCCTGGCACGCCGCAGGAGCGCATGGCACTGCGCAACGTGAGCCTGCGTATCGAGGACGGCGCCTGCGCGGCCATCGTCGGTGTGACCGGCTCAGGCAAGTCCACCCTCGTCCAGCACTTCAATGGGTTGCTGCGGCCGTCCACTGGGCATGTGCTGGTCGAAGGGATCGCGCTGGCCGCTGGGCGGAAGCCCCGCAAGGCCGAGCTGGTGGAGCTGCGCCGCAGGGTGAGCCTGCTCTTCCAGTTCCCCGAGGCCCAGCTCTTCGCCCCCACTGTCTATGACGACATCGCCTTTGGCCCCCGCCAGCTTGGGCTGAACGAAACGGCAATCCGCGAGCGCGTGCTCTGGGCGCTCGAAGCGGTGGCGCTGCCGGCCGACCAGGAGATGCTGACGCGCTCGCCCTTCGCGCTCAGCGGCGGCCAGAAGCGGCGAGTCGCGCTGGCGGGTGTGCTGGCCATGCGGCCGCGTGTGCTGGTGCTGGACGAACCGAGCGCGGGCCTGGATGCCGAAGCGCGCGACGAGCTCTACGCGCGGCTGGCGGCGCTGCGCGCTCGCGAGCGGCTGACGATCGTGCTCGTTACGCACGACATGGGCGAGGTGGCGCGTCTGGCGACCGATGTCTTCGTGCTGGCCGAGGGCGAGCTTCGCCTGGCTGGGTCGCCGCGCGCGGTATTTGGGCAGGCGCCTCAGATCGCGGAGGCCGGCCTCGTACCTCCGCCCCTCGCCGAAACCCTCACACGCGCGCGCGCGGCTGGCCTTGCGGTCGGCGAGCCGGCGGCGTATGCACCGGATGTGGTCGCCTCGGCGCTGGCCGCGGCAATGCGGCAGCGGCGGCCACGTGCGAAGGGGCACGGCGATGCTGAATAATCTGCCGATAGGTGTCTATGTGCCAGGCTGCACCGTCGTTCACCAGTTGCGGGCGCGCACAAAGCTGCTGCTCCTCGTCTGGCTGACCTGCCTGTTCTTCGCCGCCAACCGCCACTACTTCCACTACGCGACCTATGCCGCGGCCTTCGCCCTGCTGCTGGCGACGCTGCTGCTGGCGCGGGTGGATGTGGGCTACGTCTGGCGGCGTATGCGCTTCCTGGCGATCCTGCTGCTGATCGGCGCGCCGTTCTCGCTGGCCTGGACGCCGGGGGAGACGTGGCAGACCTTCGGCCCGGCCTACGTCACGATCCAGGGCTACAGCGTGCCGATTGGCCCTCTGGTCATCACCTACGACGGCCTGTGGTTCACCAGCTCGTTCACCGCCATCTTTCTGCTGCTCTTCCTTGGCTCGATGGCGCTGACGCTGACCACCACGCCCGTCGCGCTGGCCGAGGGCGTGATGCTGCTGCTTAAACCCTTGCGGCGGCTGGGCCTGCCCGTCGAAGAGTTTGGCCTGATGACCCTCGTTGCGCTGCGTTTCTTCCCTGTGCTCGTGCAGGAGACCGAGCAGCTCATCAAAGCGCAGATGTCACGCGGGGCCGACTTTACTACCGGCTCGCTAGCGCAGCGCGCGCGCCGGCTGGGCACACTGCTGGTGCCGCTGGTGCAGGGGGCGCTGCGCCGCGCGGAGGGCCTCTCCGCGGCGCTGGAGGCGCGCGGCTATGGCGTCACCCATGAGGCCACGTTGCTCCACGAAGGCCACCTGCGCCCGCTCGATTGGCTCGTGCTGCTGGCGGTCCCCGCGCTCACCGCGCTCATCTACCTTACGCTCTAGCGCGGCCGGCCCGTCACGTCGTCACCACAGGCGAGCGCGGAGCTTTCACGAAGATGCCCCGGCCGTCGCCGAGATCCAGCACTTGCGTATAGTTCGCGCGCACCCAATCCTCAAAACCGGGAATCAGCGCGAACCGGCCGCTGGAGAACAAGATCACCCGCACGTCATCACGTATGAGGATGGCCTCCAGGCGCGCCGCGCGCAGATCGCCCGCCTTGATGCGGACGAGCGACGTATCCACCAACTCCGGCGGCACGTTGCGCCCCGCCAGCGCGACGACGTACTGATCGTCGCTTGCCACCACGTCAGCCGGAACTGTTAGCCCTTCGATGGCCCGCGCCACCTGCATCTGGAGAGCGGTCGGCGCCGCCGCCGCCACCTTATCGTCAATGCCGCTCAGGCCGACGCCGAGCAGCAGCACAGCCAGCAGCGCCGCCAACGCGTATTGAGCCGCCGCGCCCTTGGGGCGGACGTTGGGGGCAGGCGACACGCCAGCATCGTCTATCGCGGGGGTCGGGGTGCCCATGCGGCGCTTGCCATTTCGCGCATGGTCCGCATTGAGCGCGCGGGTCGCGAAGAGCAGCGGGAGCGCGCACGCGGCGGTGAGAGCGAGCGCGGGTGAGAGCAGCACGCGATGGTGGTCGAAGAGGGGCTGTTGGCCAAGCAGCAAGACAAACGACACGCCCGCCCACAGCGCTGGCGTCAGTACCAGCACGGTCTGTCGCCGGCGGACGGCGACCACAATCCCAACCAGCGCGAGCAGCGCCAGCGGGTACAGCTCACCCGCCAGGAACATGAACGTGATGTTGTACCACGGCCCCTGATTGGCCGCATGCTCGGCCGCTAAATGGAAACTGACCACCTGTGCGTAGAACACGTCCCACCGCCCAAAGAACGGCACCAGCACGATGAGCGAGGCGAGCACGAAACCGGCGGCGAAAAGACTCAGTGGCGGCAGCGCCGCGCGGAGGCCAGCGATCAGCTCAGCCCGCCCGCGCAGCCGCCCGCGCCGCCCGTCCAGCCGGAAGGCGGGGTACACTGGCGCGAGCAGACAGAGCAGGGCCGGCAGCAGGGCGACGACGTCAAAGAGCTTGATCAGCATGCCGAACGCCAGCGCGGCGCCGCTGGCAGCGGCGAGCACTGGCGCCCACCCGCGGTTGGCGCGTCCGCCGGACAGCCTGAGGCTAGCGGCAATCGCCAGTGCGACGCAGAGCATCTCGAAGGCGATTGCTGGGGCCTCGGCCTGCAGCGTGTGCGACTCCTTCACGTACGTCGGGTCGAGGGCCAGCAGTGCGAAAGCGGCCAGACCGACCCAGCGTCCGCCCAGCATCCGCCCCGCGGCGTACATTGCCGCCAGGCCCACCAGCGAGTAGACCACCACGCCAAATCGCGCGGCTGCCAACGTGTGGCCGAGCACCGCATAGAATGGATAGACGCTGAGCAGGAAACCCGGCGGCTGCGACGAGAAGATCTGCGTGTAGAGCGCATGCCCTGCCGCCATGCTGCGCAGTGATTGCCAGTACACGCCCTCGTCGTAGTCGGTCGGTGCGCCGCCCAGCGGCCAGAGGCGCAACGCCAGCGCAAGAACCGCGATAACGGCGAGCAGTCGCATGTCTAGCGGCAGCGCGGCCAGCCGTGCCAGCGGCCCGCGCCTGACGACAGGTGCCGCTGCGCGCTCTAGGCTGCTCGTCTGTGCCACAGCATCATCCTTCGCCTGCGAGGTGTAGGGGCGTGTAGCGCACGTCCCGCCGAATTGGGAGCCATTGCGCACGCCTGGCAGACGGCCGTCCCGCGCTGCCCATCCCGCCGATTATAGCCCACCGGCGCCGGCTGTCAACGCGCGGTAGCCTCGTTGCCATTACCCCCACCGAACTCCACCACCAGCAGATCGAGCGCCATCTCGGGCGCCATGCGGCTGCTCTTGAGCGCCGTATCTACCTGCAACAGCGTACGGTGCGCCGCTTCGAGCTGTGCGAACGAGAACCGGCGCGCAGTGGCCAGCGATTTCTCCACCACGAAGGGTGCCATGCCCGCCGCCTGCGCGATCTGCGGCGCCCGCATCCCGCGCTCGGCCAGTGCTTTCACCTGCAACAGCGACCGTGTGGTAAAGGCGGTTAGCGCGACGATGCCCAGCGGCGACTCCCCAGCAGCCAATAGCTCGTGCAACAGCGCCAGCGCGCGCTTGCGGTCCTGGTGTGCCAGTGCGTCGGTCAGATCGAAGACGCGCGACTCATGCGCCGCCGGAGTGAGCGCCCGCACGTCCTCCGCGCGGATCGTGCCGCCCGCGCCGACGTAGGTGCACAGCTTTTCTAGCTCGTTCGCCAGTAGCCGCGGATGTTCGCCAATCTGCGCGGCCAGTAGGCTCGCCGCGTCGGGCGCGAGATGCACGTCGAGCGTCTTGGCACGTCGCGCGAGCCAGTCGTCGAGCTGCGCGCCACGCGGGACGGCGAACGCGCGCGCCCGGCCGGATCGCTGCGCCGCCTTGAGCAGCGGGTGCGCGGCGTCAAGCTGCTCGTCTGCCAGCACCACCAGTACTGTCGTCTCTGGCAGGTTCCCGACGTAGGCCGCCAGCCCCTCGACGAACGCGCGCGGGTCGGTTCCGGTCGCCTTCGCCTTCTTGCTCTTGCCGCCGCCGCTGCCTCTGCCCTCGGTCGTCACCCCCGCGCTTTCCGCCACGCTCGCCTGTGGAGCGGCGCCGCCCGACTCCTCATCGCCGCCATCCTCCGCGCCCTCGCTCGCCGCTTTGGCTGCACGCTTGCGCTTCGGCAGGCCCTCTACCACCACCAGCCGCCGCTCGCTGAGAAAGGGCATGGTGTCGCAGGCGGCCAGCACCGCCTCCAGGCTCGCATCTGCCGGGAACACATCCTGGCTGTAGCCGAAGTCGTGCGCCGCGCGCACCTGCGCCAACGCCTCGCGCGCGGAGAATTCGTCGGGACCGTGGAAGAGCAGGAACATACCTGCATTGTACATCGTTACTTGACGTCTGTGAGCAGCGTCACACGTGTGGATGTCCCACCTTGTGCCGCTCGTGGGTCACATACTCCATAGATGGCGTGCGCGCGGCGATTGCGAGACGTGACAGGGGCGGTGGCGGATGCTTCAGATTCGGCTGACGGAGCGGCGTAGCGGCTGGCGCTCGGCTTGTGCGAGCGTGCCGGGCTGGGAGCGCATGGCCCGGCTCTGGCTGCCGGGGCAGCTCGCGCTCGGTCGCACTGACGGAGCCTCCGGCTCGACGAGCCGCGCAGGCACCGCGCAGGCTGCCAACGCTCGCCGCCAGTCCGTCTACGAGCAGTGGTTCGCGCAGTATCGCCTGCCGCTGCTCGACTACCTTTTCGGCATGACACGCGACCGCGAATGGGCTGCCGATCTCGTCCAGGAGACGTTCCTGCACGCCTTCGCCGCGGCCGAGGAGCCAGATGCCATCGCCAGCCCCCGCGCGTGGCTCTACCGCATCGCCACCAACGTCGCGCTTTCGGCGCTGCGCCGTCGCAAGCGCTTCACCTGGCTGCCACTCACGGTGATCGAGCCAGAGGCCGGCGCAAGCAGCTCGGACCGTTGGGTGCGACCAGAGCTGCCTGATCTGCCAGACCACGACTTCTCGGTGAGTGTTGCCGAGCGCGACGCCGTCTGGAAGACACTTGCTGAGCTGCCCCCGCGCTGGCGCTCGGTGCTGCTGCTCCAGACCACCGGCGGCTTCGAGATCCGCGAGATTGCCACGCAGCTTGGACTCTCCGAGGCCAACGTGCGCAAGATCATCTTCCGTGCCAAAGAGCGTTTCCGCGCGCTCCATGCGCAGCATGAGGAGGCCGACCAGACACGCCCGGCCAGGGGAGGTTCACGATGAGCCCCGTCACCTCGAAGCATGACTGGCTGCGGCGTGTCTCCGATTACCATAGCGGCGGTGTGAGCGATGGCGAGCGCATCGGGGTCGAGGCGCATCTGGCGACCTGTCAGGAATGCCAGGAGGCCCTCGCGATGTACCGTCGCCTCTACAGCCTGCTGCGGTCGCCATCGCGTCTCGCTCCGCCCAGCGCGGACCTCACCGAGGAGACAACGGTCATCGAGACGTTGCCGCGCCGGTCAACTGCCTGGTCGCCACGTCCCAACGCACCGCGCCGCCCTCGCGTACTGGCGGGTGTCGCCGCCGTGCTCGCCGCCACACTCATCGTCGCTGGCTTCGTGGCTGTCTATGCCGCGCGCCTCTCGCGACCCACAGTCGCCCGCACGCCCACGGCCCAGGCCACCGTCCTGCCCACCGTGACACCCTCGGCGGTTCCGACGGTCGAGCCAACCGCCACGCAGCCTGTGCCGGGCGCCTTCGTATGTGCTAATCCGCCAGGCTCCAGCATGACCTACGCCTATCAGCGCACCGACGGCAACCTCTACGCCGTCACCGGCTGCGACGCCCCGCGGCAGCTCACTCACACACGAGCAGTACCCATTGCCTGGTCGCCGTCTAATCGCTATCTGGCTGTGTCCAGCGGCGACTTCACTACGCCTGATAAGGCCTCGATCATTGACATGCACGCTAGCACGACCGCCCCAACCAGCTTCGCAGTGGATTTCGGCATGAACCCGCGCGTGGGTCAGACGGTGCCGATCTTCTTCGGCTGGCTCGACGACAGCGCCTTCCTGGGCGCCAACACCACTGTCACCCAAAATCCCCAGGGCTTCTTGCAGTCAGGACCAACAACTCTCGTGCGTGTGGACGTACTATCGGGCAAACAGACGGCCATCGGGGCCATTCCCGGCTGGGTGCTCTTCGGCTCCTTCAGCAACAGCGGCCTCAACGTGCGCATCGTGGCAAACGGCCGCTACCTCTTCTATGTCGGCTATGACAGCGCCGGCAAGACCGGCTATCTACACCGCTTCGACCTCGCCACCGGTGCCGACACGCAGCTCGTCTCGCTCGGCCTCTACACCTTCGGCCCCTGCCAGGTCACGAACATGTGTGGCTGGGTAGCGCCGTGGGACGTCTCGGCAGATGGCAGCCACATTCTGTATCACAGTCCTGGCCCCGGCTCGGCTCCCAGCGACACCAGCGCCCCCAAAGACACCCCCGTATACTATGCCAATCCCGATGGCTCTGGGGCCAGCCAGCCGTTTGGCACACAGCTCGCCGTTCATCTTGTGACGCCCATCTTCTCGCCCGATGGAACCGCTGGCGTCGTCTCCGGGTCCACCTACTCGACATCCAGCGGCGGCGTTCAGCTCAAGTTGGTGCGCTTCGGAGGCATCCCGGCGACCATCAGCGGCAGTCTCGAAAGTTGGCGGGGCGACGGCCAGGCGCTGGTGATCGTCAACACCGGCCCGGCGCTCTACGACCTCGCCAGTGGTCAGACGACGCCGTTGGAGGCGGATTCGAATTTCTATTTCTGGGCCCACTGAACATCTCTGCTTGTCATCGCTGCCGGTGCTCGTTGCCACTGCGCGCTGACGCCTGTTGCCGTCCATCCCCTTCCGCAGTACACTGGTGAGAAAACCAGACGGCAAGTCGTCCGTACTGTAGGGTGGATGGGAGCGCTTGTCACTTGGCGCTCGTGATGTGCCGAGCAGGCGCGGGAACCGGCAGTGGGAAAGGTGGAGGCGTGAAGCGCGATTCTCGCTCGGATGACAACAGCGCGCTGGAACAGCTCGTCTCGATGGGCGCCGCCGACCTCTCGGCACGCGCCCTGAGCGGCTCGCTCGCGCGTGCCTACGGCCGGGAGGATGAGCTGGCCAAGGTCTGCGAGAGCCTGGCCGTACGCAAGAGCGTGCTGCTGCTGGGCAACGCCAACGTCGGCAAGACCGCCATCATCCACGAGCTGACGACCCGCATGATCCGCAAGCAGGCGCCAGCCGGACTTGAGGGCATGCGCGTCGTCTCGATCTCGACCGGCGCGGTGCTGGTGGGCACCAAGTACCTCGGCGAATGGCAGACGCGCCTGGGCGAGCTGGTCGAAGGCGCCAAGACCGCCCGCAACGTCTTCCTCTACATCGAGGACATCTGGGCCCTGCGCGACGCTGGCCGCGCCTCCGACAAGGCAGACGGCTTCTCGACGTTCCTGCGGCCATTCATCGAGCGGCAGGAGATCGTCGTGATCGGCGAGGCCACGCCTGAGACCTACGGCGGCGGAGGTTATGGCGCTCGTGCATTGGCCGACGATCAATCGCTGATGAAGCTCTTCGACATCATTCAGGTAGAAGAGCCTACCCGCGACGCCACCAAGGCCATCCTGACCGCTGTCGCGCGCGATCTGCAGCGCAGCCACAAGGTGCGCATCGAGACCGCCGCGCTCGAGCGCGCCTACGAGCTGACGCGCCGCTTCCAGCCGTACCTCGCCTTCCCTGGCAAGGCCACACAGCTGCTCGCCGAAGCGGCGCAGCACCTCGGCCAGCTCGCGCCCCCCGCGCTGGCCCCTTCCGCACCGGCCGCCGCAACCGGCGATCGCGTGGTGGCCGCCGATGGCGTCAGTGCCACCTTCTCGCGCCTCACCGGCCTGCCGGAGAAGATCATCTCCGACACCGTCCCGCTCAGCCAGGAGGAGATTTGCGCTTACTTCAACGAGCGCGTCATCGGCCAGGAGGATGCTGTCAATACCGTCGCCGATGTCGTCACGCTGGTCAAGGCCGAGCTCAACGATCCGGGGCGCCCGCTCGGCGTGCTTTTCTTCGTCGGCCCCACCGGCGTCGGCAAGACCGAGCTTGCCAAGACGCTGGCCGAGTACCTCTTCGGCGGCAAAGATAAGCTCATCCGGCTCGACATGAGCGAATTCAAGTCGCCGTTGAGCGTCCAGGATCTGCTGGCTCAGCTCACCGAGAAGCAGCGCCGGCAGAGCTTCTCCGTGCTGCTGCTCGACGAGATCGAGAAGGCCAGCCCGTACATCTTCGATCTCTTCTTGCAAGTCTTCGATGATGCCCGGTTGACCGACGCCTCCGGCCGCTCGGTAGACCTGCGCAACACGATCATCATCATGACCTCCAATATCGGCACCGAGCTGCCCGGCGGTACACGCAGCCTCGGCTTCCTCGATCGCGGCGAGCCGGTCGAGGAGCGTAGCCGTCAAGTCAAGCGCGCCGTCGAGGAGTATTTCCGCCCGGAGTTCATCAACCGCCTGGATACCATCGTCGTCTTCAAGCCGCTTGGCCGCGACGACGCGCGCCGTATCGCGCGCCGCGAGCTGGGCAAGGCGCTGCTGCGCGAGGGCGTCTTGCGCCGTAACATCCTGCTCGACTTCCGCGACGAAGTGCTCGACGTGCTGGTCGCCGCCGGCTTCAGCGAGACCTTCGGCGCGCGCCCGTTGCAGCGCGCGATCAAGCAGCTCGTGCTGCTCCCGCTGGCTCGGCGTATCGCCGCGCAGCCCGCCGCTGGCGAGCAATTGCTCGAGCTGGTGGTCACCGACGGCCGCATTGACGCCGCGATTATTCCGGTCACAGCCGCCGGCGAGCCTGAGCCGGCGGAGACGACGCTGCGCGAGCTGCACGAGCGGCTGGTCATCACCGACGCGGCGAGCGGTAAGGCCCGCACCATGGACCTGCGCGCCCTGACCGCTGTGATCGAGGCGTTGCGAATTCGCGTGGAGGAGCAAATTGCCAGCCCGCGCTATCAGGCGCTGGAGGCGCACGCCATTGAGCTGCTCGAAGAGCAGGGCAAACCCAGCTTCTGGGACGACAACGACCGCGCCAAGCAGATCATGTCAGCCATCTACCACGTCGAGCGCCTCACCGATCACTTTGGCAATCTGCGCAGCCGCGCCGAGCGGCTGGTCGAGACGGCTGAGCAGATTCGGCGCCACGGCGATACCGCCGGTTTGCCGCGACTTTCGGCCAACTATGATCAGTTGGAGCGCGATGTCGCGCTGGCCGAGCTGGAGCTGCTGGCGGGTGAGGGCGACGCGCTGGCTGGCGATGTCGTCTTTCTCAGCGTCACGCCCTACGAGTCGCCAAACGCCCGCGAACCCGGCGACTGGCCGGCGCAGCTCGCCGAGGTCTATCGCCGCTGGGCCGAGCGCAAGGGTCACGAAGTTGAGCTGGTCAGCGAGCCTGGCGCCGATCCTATCCTGCGGCTGCGCGGAGCCAATCTGCGCGGTATCCTACGCGGCGAGCTTGGCCTGCATAAGCACCAGTTTGAAGATCCCGACGCACGCGATCGCACACGCGCGCGGCCCAAGGTGCGCCTCGCGCGGCTCACGCTGTTGCCGGTCCCGCGCGAGGCCGATTTCCCCTTCCGCCGTGATGCGCTGGAGCTCACCGTGCACGACGAGACACGGGTGCGCGACCGCGTGATCCGCACCGTCGAGGCGTACGAGCCACGCTCGGCCATCCGGGTGCGTGTGCGTGCCACCGAGCCGGCTGCCGTCGCCGCCGAGCTGATCGCCGCGCGCCTGGCCTCCGCCGCTACCTCCGTCGAGCCGGCCGACGAGACGGTGGTGCGCGTCTACCACGTCGCCAAGACACAGTACGTCCGCGACCCGCGCACCGGCCATCGCGAGGGACGTGTCAAAGACGTGCTCGACGGCGCGCTCGACCGCTATCTGCTGGCCTACCTCGCTCAACAGCAGGGCGCCACGGGCAACGGCGCCGCTGCTGTTGTCACCGCGCGCTCCGGGTCTGACGACGAGGCTTCTTGACGATCAATCATCAGTTCGACGAATCGTTTACCACTACACACCCATCCTTCAGCCTACCGAGGTCCAGCGCTGCGAAACAAGCGGCATCTGATACTGCACCAACCGTGCGATATGTGGCTGCCTGCCTGTTGGAGACAATTCGTTGACAGGCCTAGGAGGAAGGCATATACTAACCGCGATTGTGAGCCGAGAAGTTGGGCAGCTTAGGGATTCCGAGCGGTTGGATGCCGCGCACGGAGGCGCTGCCCGCCCACAGCAGGATAGGTGCATGAGCGGTCCAGGGGGAACGAAGACCAAGCGCGACCAGCGGCGCGACACCCGCCGGGCGCAGTACGAGGCGCGCGTCCGGCAGCGCCAGCTCGAGACTCAGCGCCGGCTCCGCCGCCAGCGCATGCAGCGCTACGCCATCTACGCGGCCACCGCGCTGGTCGTCATCTTGATAGGTGTCGTGATCTTTAGCGTGGCGCGTGGGGCAAGTGGCGGCGCCAAGAGCAGCGGCCCGGTGATCGTCCACGGCACAGGCACCCAGACACAGCCGGCCGCCGGGCAGACCATTGACGGCATGACATGCGACGCAAACGAGCAAGCCGCCCAGCATATCCACGCCTATCTGCTGGTCTACGTCAACGGCCAGCAGTACACGGTCCCTGGGGGAACGGGCATCCCTGCCGCAAGCAACTGCATCTATCCGCTGCACGTGCATGAGGGGCAGGACAACGTTATCCACGTCGAGTCACCCGATCCCACTGCGGTCTACACGCTCGGCGCCTTCTTCGACGTCTGGGGACAGCCGCTCAGCGCCACCCAGATGGGCGACTTCAAGGCCGATGCCCAGCATCAGCTGGTCTTCGAGGTCTTCGACGCTAACGGCAAGCTGACCAAGTGGACCAACAACCCCACCGACTTGCAGATCAAAGCGCACGAGACGATCGTGATCCTCTACAACAGTCCCAGCGTCACGCCTACGCCTTACGCCAACTGGGGCAGCCTCTAAGGTTCCCTGTCTCTCAGCCCCCTCTCCGCCATCCGCTGGAGAGGGGGTCTTTGCTGTCTGGTGGCTAGGGCGTGGTAGGATGCGGCGTGAGAAAGGAGACTGGCAATGCCCAAGCCTGAGGCGGGACCAGAGGCGGCACGCGCGCTGCGGCGGGTGCTCGCCACGCGCTACGTCTTGCCGCTGCGCGAAGGTGGCTCGCTGCCGGCGCTGGTCGAGGCTGACGACGATGGCCTCTATGTGCTGAAATTCCGCGGCGCGGGGCAGGGACCGAAAGCGCTGGTGGCCGAGCTGGTGGCGGGCGAGATCGGCCGCGTGCTCGGCCTGCTCGTGCCTGAGCTGGTGCTGATGGAGCTTGACCCTGCCCTCGGCCGCTCCGAGCCCGATTACGAGATCCGCCAGCTTATCCAGGCGAGCGCGGGCCTCAACCTCGGCATGGACTTCCTGCCCGGCGCGCTGGCCTTCGATCCGGCTGCGGCCTCGCGCGTAGACCCCGATCTCGCCTCGCGTGTTGTCTGGTTCGACGCCTACGTTACCAACGTGGACCGCACCGCCCGCAATACCAATCTTCTCGAATGGCACCGCCGGCTCTGGCTCATTGACCATGGCGCCGCGCTCTACTTCCACCACGGCGCGGGCGACTATCCCGCGCGTGCCCTTGCCGCCTTCCCGGGCATCGCCGACCACGTCCTGCTGCCTTACGCCTCGCGCCTGGCGGAGGCCGACGCCGAGCTGCGCGGCAAGCTCTCTCCGGAGACGCTTTCCGCCATCGTCGCGCTGATTCCCGACGAGTGGCTCGCCGGCCCCAGCGTAGAGCAAGATGCGGACTCGTTGCGCGCGGCGTACGTGGGCTATCTCACGCGGCGTCTGGCGGCTTCGAGTGAGTTCGTGGAGGAGGCGTTGCGTGCCCGCGCGCAGCTCGTTTGACTACGCCGTCGTGCGGGCGGTGCCACACGTCGAGCGCGGCGAGTTCCTCAATGCCGGCGTGATCTTGCTCTGTCGCGAGCAGGGCTTCCTGGCCGCTCGCGTGGCGCTCGACCCTGCTCGTCTCCGTGCGCTCGCGCCCGATGTGGATGCCGCAACCCTGGGCGAGCTACGCGCGCACGTCGAAGTCATTCCACGCATCGCCGTGGGAGACCCCCAGGCTGGTCCCATCGCTCGGATGGCCCAGGCCGAGCGCTTCCACTGGCTCACAGCGCCACGCAGCACCATGGTCCAGGTCTCCGAGGTGCATAGCGGCCTCTGCGACGATCCCGCCGCCGCACTCGATCACCTCTTCACGGTGCTCGTGGCTGCCCCGCCCAAGAAGCGCCACCGCACCCCGCCAGCCGCACGCACCTCGGACGCCTAACGCCTACCGGCGCTGAAGAGACTACATCATCGCGCTGGCGGCCGGCGATGTGGAATCTACCGCATGCCGCTCTCGCTGCCCTGAAGAACACGCTTCAGCGCCGCGGAGATGACCGTGACGTCATCGTCGTTGAGGTGCCGCGCAAAGTACTCGTGGATGCCACGCGCATAGATGGGCCAGGCCGTCCGCATCGCCGCCAGCCCTGCCTCAGTCAGCACGGCATACGCGCCGCGCTTATCCGCGCCGCAGGCCTCGCGCGCCAGCAAGCCCTGCGCCTCCAGCCGATCCACGCGCCGGCTCAGGGTACTCTTGTTTAGCAGAATGGCCCGCGCCAGCTCCTGCATGCGCAGCTTGCGCTCCGGCGCCTCATAGAGCGCGATCAAGACGTCATACGCGCCCAGCGGAATGCGCTCCGCCTGCGCCAGATCGTGCTCGATCCGCTCGACCACCGCCGAGTGGACGTTCAGCAGCGCGCGCCATGCCGCGAGCTGTCGGTCGCTGAGGCGTCCTGCTTGCCCGCCCGGCGTCTCGGAGTCCAGCGATCCCGATGTGCTGGATGCGCGTCGCTTCTGTGTCATGACTCTACTATACCCGAGCGAAGTTGCATTTGCAACTACTCACGAGCTATGCTGTAGCAATAGTTGCAAGTGCAACATATTGTTCCGCGCGGCGGTGGTGCCGTGGCGAGAGGAGGAGCCAGTCATGCGAGTGCCATTGTGCAAGGTTGACGAGATTCCCGAGGACGGCGTCAAGCCGGTCGAGTTCTTCGGGCGTGAGGTGCTGGCGATGAAGGTAGACGGGCGCCCGAGAGCTATCATGAATGTTTGCATGCACCTCGGCGGCCCGCTGGAGCGCCGCGGCGACAGGTTGGTTTGCGCCTGGCATCAGGCCGAATACAGCTCCGCCGACGTGCGCCACATAGCCGGCCCTGGCCGGCCGGATTCCCGTCTGCTCGTCCTGCCCACGCGCATCGAGGACGGCGTGCTAACGTACGTCTACGGCGAGTGAGCCTGCCACGTTAGCGGCCGTGGCAGACCTTGTACTTCTTGCCGCTGCCACAGGGGCAGGGATCGTTGCGGCCGACCTTCGCGTTGGCGCCCGATGATCCGACCGCACTCGCGCTGGCCTCCCGCACCGGCTGCCGCTGCACCCCTCCCGGCTGGCGGACGTTCGAGGCTCCCGGCTGGTTTCCCTTGGCCGTTGAGCCGGACTTGCCAGATTTGCCTGGATGTCGGCCGTTACCGTTCGTGCCAGACTTTCCGGCGGGGCCGCGCCCGTTGCCATTCGCAGCCGCTCCAGCCGGCGGCAGAGCCGCTCGCGCGCTGGATGCGCCCGAGTCCTTGGCCTGGCCGGAGAGCTTGGCGATGGCGTCGGCGTTGGTGCGCAGGTTCTTCGGCGCGGCCTGCGGTTCGGGCTCCTTGACGGCCACCGGCACGCTCGCCCGGAAGAGCAGATCCACCACGTGCCGCTCGATCTCCAGCTTGAGCTCCTCGAAGGCGCGGTAGCCTTCGGTCTTGAACTCGTTGAGCGGATCGCGCTGGGCCAGCCCGCGCAGCCCAATGCCACTGCGCATCACATCCAGATGGTCAATGTGATCCTGCCAAAGGTGATCAACCACCTGCAACATCGCCATGCGCTCGAACTGGCGCATGTAGAACTCACCAGACTCGACGAAGTCGTGCTCCTTGGCGGCGGCGACCACCGCCTCCTCTTTGCGCGCATACGCCTCGTGCGCGACGGCGATCAGCTCGTTGATGAGCGTCTCGCGGCGCAGGCGGTTGATCTGCTCGGGGAAGACCTCGTCGGGGATCGGAATGGCCCACGCGTCGAACTGCTTGACGACACCGTCGAGATCCCAGTTCTCCGGCATGCCGGTGCCTGTGTGCGCCTCCACCACCCGCCGCACCTCGTTAGCGATCATGTCCAAACAGCGCTCGTGCATGTCCTCGCGGTCGAGAATCGCCTGGCGGTCGGCGTAGATGATCTCGCGCTGCTTGGCGATCACGTCGTCGTAGTCCACGACATTCTTGCGGATATCGAAGTTGTATGTCTCGACTTTGGTCTGCGCTTGGTCAATCAACCGGCTGACGAGTGCGGCCTCCAGAGGCATGTCGTCATCCATGCCCATCTTCTGCATCAGTCCCGCCGCCCGGTCGGTGCCAAAGCGGCGCATCAGCTCGTCTTCGAGCGAGAGGAAGAAGCGCGACTCGCCGGGGTCGCCCTGGCGTCCCGAGCGCCCGCGGAGCTGGTTGTCAATGCGGCGTGCCTCATGCCGCTCGGTGCCGATGATGTAGAGGCCACCGGCCTCCAGCACCCGCTGCCGGTCCGTCTCGCAGCGCCGCTTGGCCTCTTCGAGCGCCTCCTCGCGGTCCTCAGGTGTCGCGAATTCGGGATCAATATCGCGCGCGCGCAGGAACTCCTCGACGAAGCCCTCAGGGTTGCCGCCCAACACGATGTCGGTGCCGCGGCCTGCCATGTTGGTGGCCACGGTGATGGCGCCGCTGCGTCCTGCCTGCGCGATCACCACCGCCTCGCGCGCGTGCTGCTTGGCATTGAGCACGTTATGATCGAGGCCGTTGCGATTGAGCATCTCGGAGAGATACTCCGACACCTCCACCGACGTGGTGCCCACCAGCACCGGCTGCCCCGCCTCGTGGCGCTCATTGATCTCTTTCACCACCGCTTCGAACTTGCCCTGCTCCGTGCGGTAGATGAAATCCGAGTGATCGTCGCGACGCACCGGCTTGTTGGTGGGGATCTGGACCACGTCGAGCTTGTAGATCTTGTTGAATTCCTCGGCCTCGGTCATCGCCGTGCCGGTCATGCCGGCGAGCTTCTTGTAGAGTCGGAAGTAATTCTGGAAGGTGATCGTGGCGAGCGTGCGGTTCTCGCGTTGGATCTCGACGCCCTCCTTCGCCTCGATCGCCTGGTGCAGACCCTCGCTATAGCGCCGGCCCGCCAGCACGCGGCCGGTGAACTCATCCACAATCAGCACCTCGCCGTTGCGAATGATGTATTCCTTCTCGCGATGAAAGAGCGCGTGCGCCTTGAGCGCGTTCTCCAGATGCCGCGTCAGCTCCATGTCGTCGTAAATGTTCTTGACGCCCAGCATGCGTTCGACCTTGTCAATGCCGGCCTCGGTGATCGCCACGGTCCTGGTCTTCTCGTCAATCGTGTAGTCGTCCTCGGCCTTGAGGCGCGGCACCAGCTTGGCGAAGGTCTTGTAGAGCTCGGCGGATTCCTCGGCCTGGCCAGAGATGATAAGCGGTGTCCGGGCCTCGTCAATCAGGATGTTGTCCACCTCGTCCACGATGCCGAAGTTGAGCTCGCGCTGCATGCACATCGAGCGGTCCTGCACCATATGGTCGCGCAGATAGTCGAAGCCGAACTCGTTGTTGGTGCCGTAGGTGATATCGGCGGCGTAGCCGGACTTGCGGTCGGATCCATAGGGCTGCTGGGTGGTGAGGATCACGCCGACGCTCAGGCCCAGGAATTCGTGAATCTTGCCCATCCAATCGCGGTCGCGTTGGGCCAGATAGTCGTTGACCGTGACGACGTGAACGCCACGCCCGCTCAGCGCGTTCAGGTAGGACGGCAGTGTGGCGACCAGCGTCTTTCCCTCGCCGGTGCGCATCTCGGCGATCTTGCCCTGATGGAGCACGTAGCCGCCGATGAGCTGCACGTCGAAGTGGCGCATGCCCCGCACACGCCGGCTAGCCTCGCGCACCGCGGCGAAGGCGTCGGGCAGGATGTCGTCCAGCGACGCGCCGTTTTCCAGCTCCTGCTTGAAGTCGCCGGTCAGCGCCCGCAGCTCGTCGTCGGAGTGCGCGCGCATCTCATCTTCGAGGCCGTTGATCTGCTCGACGATCGGCCGAATCTTTCTCAGCTCCTTCTCATTCGGATCGCCGAGGATACGGGTCAAGATGCTCATGCCAGCTACTCTCCACGGTATGTGAGGCACCGCCGCGCGGCAGGAACTGGACGGCTCGCCGTCCACGGGCGTGCCGTCATCTCTGAAGTGGCGGGCGAGAAATGCACGCTCAAACGGTACTACGAATAAGTCAGTCGCAATGGCGCATTCCATTATAGCATGCCCAAGCAGGCTAGCAAAGATGCCTGGACCGGCAGGCTTTTGACTCGCGGTATGTAGAACAAACGTGCTACAATGATGGCGGCGGCCGGTCCCCTGATCGTGCTGCCAGAGGGAAGGCGCGCTCGGAGGGCGAGCGGAGGGGAGCCCATGGTCGCGATGTCCCCGGTTTCACGTCCGATGCCGGCGCGTGTGCCTATCCCTGCAGGCGGCTTCCGGCGCGTGCTGCATGCCGATCTCGATTGCTTTTTCGCGGCCGTCGAAGAGCTGGACGATCCCTCGCTGGCGGGACGTCCCGTCATCGTCGGCGGCAATCCCGAGGGGCGCGGCGTAGTCAGCACCGCCAACTACCTCGCGCGGCGCTTCGGCGTCCACAGCGCCATGGCCGCCGCGCTGGCGCGCCGCCTCTGCCCGCAGGCGGTCTTTCTGCGTCCTCGCTTCCCGCGCTACCGCGAGCTGTCGCAGCGCGTGATGGCGATCCTGGCCGAGCATGTCGAGACGCTGGAGCAGGTTTCGGTGGACGAGGCGTACGGCGAGCTGCCGCCGGGACTGCCGGGCTGCCGGCGGGCCGAAGACATCGCGCTGGAACTGAAGCGCCGCGTGCGGGCGGAGACCGGCCTGGTGATCTCCGTCGGCGTCGCCCGCAATAAGCTGCTCGCCAAGCTGGCGAGCGATACCTCCAAGCCGGATGGCTGCTTGATCGTGCGGCCAGGTTGCGAGGAAGCATTTCTGCGCCCGCTTCCCGTCGGCCGGCTGCCCGGCGTGGGACCGCACACGCGCGAGCGCCTGGCACGCCACGGCCTCACCACCGTCGGCGAGCTTTCCGCTCGTGGTCCCGCCGAGCTGCACGGGCTCTTCGGCCGCACGGGCGAGTGGCTATGGCGAGTGGCGCGCGGGCAGGATGATCGGCCGGTCGAGGGCGAGCACGGCCCGCCCAAAAGCATCTCACGCGAGCGCACCTACGAGCGCGACATTGCTGACGCTGAGCGTGCTGAGGCCGAGCTGCGGCGGCTGGCCGAGCGTGTGGCACGCGACGCCGAGCAAGAAGGCGCTTTCGCTCGAACCGTGACCCTCAAGATCAAGTGGTACGATTTCACCCTCACCACGCGCCAGTGCTCGCTGGGGCGGCCCACCCGCGCGGCGGAGACGATTGGCGAGGCGGCGGTAGCTCTGCTGCGGGCGCAGATCGCACCTCTACTTGGCGCAGAGCGGCCCCTGCGACTGCTTGGCGTGGGCCTGAGCGGCCTCATCCTCAGCGGCGCCGCGAGCCGTCATCACAATGGGCTGGTTCAGCTGCGCCTGTTCGACGAGGAGGAGGACGGCACGCCACCTGCGAGCATAGTGGAGACCGACGTTTGAGCGTGGGCTGTCTTCCCAATCCCAAATGCCCAGCATGAATGCATCCACGCCAGGGAGGTCTCACGCATGTCCACGTTCACGTCATCACTGGTGTTGTCGGCTGAGTCTCGCAGCGTCGCCGGGATACTCTTGCTTACCATTGTCGCCGTCGAATATGGTGGGTGGTTCATGTTGCGTGTTGTGCGCCGCTTTGAGCCCGCGACACCCTTTCAGCAGGCGTTCTATCGTGCCGGGCACGCCCACGCCGGCGTCCTAATCGTTCTGGCCTTGGTCGGCCAGATCCTCATGGATTCGACGCGCCTTACCGGCGTGCTCGCCTTTGCCGCCCGCAATGGTATCTGGCTCGCAGCCATCCTCATGCCCGCTGGCTTCTTCCTATCTGCCGCCGGACACGAGGTCAACAAGCCGAGCCAGTTGATCGCGCTGCTCTATGTGGGTATTGTATCGCTGACCCTGGGCGTCATCGCCCTCGGCATTGGCCTGCTCACCGCGTAGTGCCGCCTGCGTGGGGGCAGGAGCACGGCTACCGTGGCACTATGTAGATCAGCACCATCGCCACGACCGCACACGCCATCACGCTACCCAGAATCTGCCGGTCGCGCCAGAGCAGCTCATCCGGCCGTTCGCCATCGCCGCGCACGTAAAGCAGATAGAGATAGCGAAACACACCAAAGACCACGAAGGGAATCGTGACCATCAACGTATGGCTGGTGCCCTCGGCCTGGAAGGTGTAGAGGCTGTATGTGATGAGCGTGCAGGTGACGGCCACCACCAGGAGCTGATCGAGAAGCTGCACGGTATAGCGGCGCAGAATGTCGCGCTGACCCGTATCGCCGTCCGCCACCGCCAGCAGCTCAGCCCGCCGTTTGCCCAGGGCCAGCAGCAGCGCCAGAAACGTCGTGCACAGGTAGAACCACGGCGAGATTGGCACCGGAATGGCGAAGGCGCCAAAGAGCGCGCGCAGCACGAAGCCGGCGGCGATGATAAACACATCCCACAGCACTTCGTGCTTCAGCCAGAACGAATAGGCGATGTTGAGGCTGAGGTAGCCCGCCAGCGTCAGGAAGAGCAGAACCGGCGCGCCGCCCCACCTCGCAAATGGGTCCAGCAGGCCGTGCAGCCCCGCGAGTGCCAGCCATAGCGTGACCGCAACGGCCAGCGTCGCGCAGGCGGCCGCGAGGCCGAGCGCGGCCGGCACACTCACCTGGCCCGAGGCAATCGGACGCATGCGCTTGGTGGGGTGCAGGCGGTCCCGCCGGCGATCTGCTACGTCGTTGAGCACGTAGACCGCGCTCGCCGCGAAACAGAAGGCCAGCGTCGCGAGCAGCACGCGCCCCAGCGCCGCGGGATCGGTCAGCCGGTGAGAGAAGACCAGCGCCAGCAACACCAACCCATTCTTGGACCATTGTTGCGGGCGCAGCGCGGCGAGCATTGCCCACAACGTGCTGGCGCCAGGTACGGTGGCGAGGGCGCCGGCAGTCGCGGGAGATTGGCTGGCATCGTGAACACGGCGCTGTGAAGGGCGAACACTCATCTTGCTTATCGTGCTCCTGCTCGCGGTAGTGCTGGTGTCTGCGGCATCAGAAGGGATACGCTTGCACGACGCACACCACTTGCGCACATTATAGACACCGGCACGTCGGACACGCGTCCTTGTCCTCCGTCTGGCTCGGCAGATCCGGGCGCGGCATGGTAGCATAGGGCGCAAGAATACGGCCGATCAACGTGCTGTGGCTACGTGCCACTGAGAGGCAGGCGAGGCGATGACGGAGCAACCGGCGAGCGGCGGTCGCGCGCGTGAGCTGCTGGTGCGGCGCACTGAGCTGGCTTGCCCTGGCCACTCATTGAAGATGATGACGAAAGCCGCGGCCACCGAGGCCGACCAAGTAATGTTCGATCTCGAGGACGCCTGCGCTGTCTCGCAGAAAGAGGCAGCTCGCACGACGGTGATCGAGGCCCTGCGCTCGCTCGATTTCGGCGGCAAGCAGCGCACCTTCCGGGCCAACGGAGTCAACACGCGCTACTGCTACCGCGACCTGATTACGGTAGTCGAGGCAGCGGGTGCCCATCTGGATGGCGTCGTGATGCCCAAGGTCAACGG
Organism: Ktedonobacterales bacterium; assembly: GCA_035763125.1. GTDB lineage: Bacteria > Chloroflexota > Ktedonobacteria > Ktedonobacterales > JADMIN01 > SMAG-U1939. The sequence goes on along the minus strand of DASUBU010000054.1, from coordinate 16,163 downwards.
CCCCGCGGAGATCCACTTCGTAGACAGGCTGCTGGCGCAGATCGAGGAGACGGTTGGCCTGCCGGTCGGGCGCATCGGCATCGAGGCGCTGATCGAGTCTGCCGAGGGCGTGCTGCACGCCGAGCAGATTGCCAAGGCTGCGCCGCGCATGACCGGCCTGGTCTTCGGCATAGTAGACTACGCCGCCGATATCGGCGCCAGAGAGCTTGGTGGCGAGCAGTTCTTCTACTACAACTACGCCAAGGCCAAGACCATCGCAGCCGCGCGTGCCGCTGGCCTCACCTGCGTGGACGGCGTCACCTTGGCCGTGCGCGACCTTGACGCCTGCCGCCGCGACGCTGAGATGGCCGCGCGGATGGGCTTCGACGGCAAGTGGGCGATCCATCCGTCGCAGGTGCCGGTCATAAACGCCGTCTTCACGCCCACAGCCGAGGAGATTGCGCAGGCGCGGCGCATCATGGCAGCCTACGAGCGCGCCGATACCGAGCACGGCACTGGCGCCATCGTGCTGGACGATCAGATGATAGACGCCGCGCAACTGCGCGTGGAGCGCCGCCGCCTCGCCATCGCACGTGCCGCCGGGCTCGCCTGACCGACATACGCCAAGCCACGGTGGCCCCGTTAGGCCTCAGCTAGATGCCGTACCAGCCGCTCAGCCAGCTCCACCGAGTAGTTCTGCCCGCGGTCGTGCGGATAGACCTGGAACATATTGGCGACGAAGAGGCCCGGCAGCGGCGTGTCGAAGGGCGGGATGTGCTGGCGATAGTCGGTCGTCACGATCGGCTGAGCGAAGGGCGCGGCGAACAGCCAGCTCGCCGTCACCCAGCTCGGCTCGAATGCGGGATTGATGCGCCTGAGGTGCGGCAGAAAGGCATCGAGCACTTGCTGCTTGCTCATCGCAAAGAGTGGATCGTCCATCGCCCGGTAGTTACCGAGGTAGACCAGCGTGCGGCCACCGTAGTCCTCATGCGGGATGTAGTTGGTGTGCTCCACGAAGACCATGAACGGGTAGCCTGGATCGTTGATATTCATCCAGTAGCTATCTGGCGTCACGTGGCGGTCGAGCGCCAGGATCAGGCAGTGTGCGCCGTAGGCCGTCCCCCACGCGTAGTGTTTGCAGTACTCGTCCGGCAGCGCAGGCACGAGCCGGCATGTCAGCCGCGTCGGCAGCGTCGAGATGACCAAGTCAAAGTGCAAAGTCTCTGCCGCGCCCGCGTCCGCAACTGGCGCCACGCACACGCTCCAGCCGCCATCGGGTCCGCGCTCGACCTCCTGCACCTGCGTTGCCAGTCGGATCTCGCCGCCGCGCTCGCGCACCCGCTCAGCTAGTCGGTTGTAGAACCGCTGGAACCCGCCGCGCACATAGCCCAGCTCGGCGCTGCGATCGTGGATGCGCGCCCAGAACCACGGCAGCGCGATCTCCTCGGCCAGCGCGCCGAACTTGCCCTTCAGCAGCGGCCCGAAGACCGTCTCGAAGCCTGTGCGGCCCATTGTGCGGCGCAGCCAGGCGGCGGCGGTCTTGCCTTCCAGGGGTGCCGGCGTGGGCAGCGCACGCAGAAACGCCAGCACCATCCCCAGCCGCAGGCGTGCCGGAAGTGAAAGCGGCTTGAAGCGCAGCAGCGAGAGCGGCGAATCGAGCTGATAGACGTTCCCATCGCGCAGCGTCACCGTCAGCGGGCGTCGCCATTCCAGCGCCTCGCCCAGCCCCAGCTCGTGGATGAGCCCGACGATGGCCCTATCCGACCGAAAGAGGTGGTGGTAAAACTTCTCCAGCCACACGCCATCCGCGCCCGCCTCGGCACCATCAGTTGGCACGACGCGGAAGCCCGCGGCTAACCCACCCGGCTCAGCCTCACGCTCGAAGACCGTCACCCGATGTCCGCGCTCTGCCAGGCGCAGGGCCGCCGTCAGGCCCAGCACGCCGCCACCCAGCACCGCGTACGTCTCTGCTGCCATCGTCCGTTTCCTTCGCGCGCACTCACCCCCCAAGCATATCACGCGCCACCGCCGCGCAGCGTGCAGCGCATCACTCTATGCGTGCGAGCCTCTTCTGTCCGCCCTTGGCTGTCGCCACCTGATCGGCGCAGAAGTCTGACTGCGTCCTCCACATGCTGCTATACTCGCACCGCACATTGGATGGTTCGTCGCACACAGCGAGGGGGAACGGAATGCGAGTCGCCGAACAGGCAGCGGCGGGCACAGATGTCCATGCGTCTGTGGGGGCGCGCGGCAGGCAATTGTACGGATTGCTGCGCGATCCGCTCATGTGGTTCGTGGCTGCCGGCGCCATCTTCCTTATCGCCAACAGCCTCACCCTGCTCACGATGCCGCTCAGCCACGACGAGGGCACGTTCCTGATCATCGCGCAAGGGGTGCTGCACGGCCGTCTTCCCTACCGCGACGTGGTTGACCAGAAGGCCCCGGCAATCTATTACCTGCTGGCAGCGTTCCTCGCCGTGACCCGCCCCCTCGCGCTTGCGCCAGTCACACAAGCGATCCTTATTCGCAGTGGGGTCGTGCTGGTCAATCTCTGGACAGCCACAGGAATCGTGCTGCTGGGGCGGCGGTGGTGGCGGCTGGAGGTCGGCGTGCTGGCCGCGGGACTCTGGCTGGCTGCGCTGCCTGTCATCGAGGGTGGCTATTTCGTGACGGAGCCCTTCGCGGTCGCCGCAACGATTGGAGCGCTGGTCGTGGCCGCGTATCGGCCTGGCGTGCGCGCGGCCCTCGCCGCGGGGCTGTTGCTCGCCCTGAGCACACTCTTCAAGCAGACCGCCATATTGGCCGTGCCAGGCGTCGCGCTCATGGTGCTGGGGCCAGCCCGCAAGGAATGGTCGTGGCGAATGGACCACCAATTGTTGCGGCGCGGGGCGGCCTTTCTCATCGGCTTGGTGGCACCCTGGCTGCTCGTATTCGCTGTGTGGGCGGTCGCAGGCGGTCTGAATGCGCTCTGGGATGACATCGTGATCTCCAACCTGCTGCACTATCCTCCAGACCCAACGCGCGTCGTCAAGTTGGTGATCGCGCGCGACGCCTTGCCACTCCTGTGGATAACGCCGATCATCGTCGGCCTCGTGGGGCTAGCACGCTGGAGCGGCATCGCCGAGCGCACGCGTAGCGCACCGAGCATGGCATCCGTCGCGCTGTGGCTCATCGGTGGACTCGGTCTCATCCCACTCAGCACGCATGCATTTCAGCACTATTGGGTGCAGGTGGTGCCGTTCGCCGCGCTGCTCACGGCGCTTGGCGTATTTGGCCTCCTCGACGCCTGGCGGCCGCCAACTCGTTCGTCGTTGGCAAGCCGGTTGGCGGCGCCGCTGCTGCTCGCGCTGTTGGTGACGTGGGTCGGCTGGCACGGCACCATCCCTGATCGTCTGCAAGCCAACGGCAATCTGCTCCACCGTCAAGTCGTGGCGGCACAATGGATCGCGTCTCATACCACGGCAAGCGAATCAATACTCGTGGCGCCTTCCGAGCCGGAATACTACTTCCTCGCGGGACGACCGCCTTCCATATCCAACCTGTACCTGCTGCCAATCAACGTCACGCCTGCGCTGATTGCGCAGCTCGAGGGCCAGCTCGCAACGCATGCCTTCGGGGCGGTCATCTGGCAAGAAGGCGGTATGGCGCTCCAGCCACCCATTCCCGCGATCTACGCTGTTCTCACGGCACACTATCGCCTTGTGGCGACCGAATCAGCACAGCATCTTGAGCTCTGGGAGCCAACTACTTGAGTCTTGACGGCCTTGCGATGGTCTCGGAATCCGCGTCTCCGGGCGGCCCTGCTACGCCGATGGCTGCCGGATGGGTTCGCAGTAATGCCGTGACGAATGTGCTGGCTTTCGAGGAATACGCCGCGGCATTGGATTGCCGCGCCGTGACGGTCCGCAGCCACTGGCGCCAATCTTCATGCCGCTCGCGCGCCTGCGCTCTTTGGCCGGACGCGTATCGAGTTACCTGCGCTTCGGCGGCGGCGGCTGTCCATGCCCGCCGTGCCGGCCGTGCCCATCGCGTGCGCCGTGTCTCGCGCCGAGAGGGTGGCCGTGCTGCCGCCTGGCGCCTCCGGTGTGGGGTGCTCCTGCCCTCTGCCCAGCAGGACGGCGCCGCCCCAGGATCGCCTGTGCCTCCGCTTCGTGGCCGTGGCTCGCCAGCCAGCGCTCGGCCTCAGAGTGCATCTCGGCCAGCGTAGGACTGCCGGCGATCATCATCCACATCGCGGCTTCGTCATCCGCCTGCTGTTCTGGCTGCCACTGTCCCTCAGCCACCAGAAACGCGCGCAATGCGGCCGGATCCCGCTGCCGCAGAATGGCGTCGAGACGCTGGCGGAACGCCGGAAACGCGGAGTGCTCGCCGCGGTCGTCAGCCATTGTCGTCACCACGCTTTCTCGCTCGGTCAACACACCGGTCCCACCCCCATAGCATGCGCCAGTCCGGCCCGCGGTGGCAAGCCTGGTGCACTGTGTCCACAAGGCGCGTACACGACGAGGGAGCACATCATCGTGCTCCCCCTCGCGTGCTGCTGCCGCCTGACTTGGCATCGGATGAGACTGCCTGCGACGAAGCCTCCACCCTCTCGCCCCCCGCCGGAGAGAAGTCCCCCGGCGCCGGCACCTATCCGTTGCACGGGCGGCTAATCGGCGACGTCGGCCTGGCCTTCCGCGACCACTGGCGTGCCAGCAGCCTCGGCGCTGATATCAGCCGCCTGCTCGTCAATTACCTCGGCAGCCTGCTCCTCAGCCGCCTCGGCGGTCCCATCCGCGGACACTTCGGCGAGCGTCTCTGCCGGCTCGGCATCTGCCTCGGCCGTGGATTCCATATCGGACTCCGCGACAACCGCTGCCTCCGGCGCGGCGGCTTCTTCGGCGACTGGCTCAGCAGGCTCCACAATTGCCTCGACTTCAGTGGCGGCAGGTTCCTCGGCGTCCGGCGCCTCCTCCGCCGCTGCGCCAGCCTCAGCCGTCTCGGTCTGCATTGCCGCGATCGCGGCAGGCTGATCTGCAGCTGGCGCCTCGGCGCTCACCTCCACGGATTCGTCCGCTGCTGGCTCAGCTGCTTCCTCGGCGACTGGCCCGGATGCTGCCTCGATCGTCTCGACCTCATCAGCAGAGGCCACCTCGGCGGACGGCATCTCCTCCGCGGCGGCCAGTGCCGGCTCCTCCGCTGAGGGCGCGGCCGTCTCTGGCGCCTCGGCCACTGGCGCCTCCGCCGCGACTGGTGCCTCGGCGACAGCTTCCGTGGCGGTCTCCTCAGCCGATGGCTCCTCAGCGGCGCCTTCGGTCGCGTTGGCAGGCGCATCACTCGTCTGCGCGCCGCCCCGCAGGGATGATATGAACGACTCGAAGTGTTCTGTCAGCTCGCTCAGCTTGCCGCGCACGCTGGCAATCATCTGATCGAACTGATTTGCTTCAGCTGGTGCTCCTTCAGATTCAGACGCTTCGGTAGTGACGAGCGGCTCGTCAACAGCGCTGGCGTCGGCGCTCATGTCATCGGGTGAATGTATCTCGGAGATCCCCGCTTCCTCCATGGCCGGTGCCTCGCTAGCGGTCTCTTCGGCAGCGGGCTCGGCCGCGGAAACCTCGGCGGAGCCGGAATCGCTGGGTATGGAGTCAGCGGATAACTCGCTGGACTGGTCCTCTATGGTCTCGGCTGACGCCACCGCCTCAGGCGGCGTCTCAAGCATATCCGCGGCGGATTCGGTGCTCTCGTCGTTCAACGGTGCGGACGCGGACTCGGACGCAGACTCGGATTCGGTGGCGACGGTGGCTTCGGCGGACTCGGAGATCGGCTCGTTGGACTGCATGTGGTGCCCCCTGCTGGTGTGATCGTCTCGCACGTACGTTGCTGGCGCGGGTTCCTTGCTGTTCGTGGGTACGCGCATGTGGGCGCGGTACGAATGGATGATGCGAGGGATGCGAGGGATGCGAGGGATGCGAGGGATGCGAGGGATGCGAGCAGGCCAATTGGGGAAACGGCCCCCGCGACCTGATCCGTGCCGCCTGCCGTCCGCCCTGAGCTCTTAGTGCGCGGCTCGAGCCGCAACAAGGGAAGAAGGCAAACCGAAGCAGCCCGGATAGGCACGCTCGCACGGCTACACGGCGGGTGCGACGAGCATCGGGGGCTTCACGCGGGCGCCGGCGGATTTCGAAGGACCCACGGACCTCGTTGTCCTATGGGCGTGGATGGTGGCGGCGGCGTGATGATGATTGTCGCGCGCGTGCGCCGCGGCAGTTGATGTCCACGTCCGCGCGGCACGACCACGTTGGGCCGCTCCTTGCGGTGAGCGCTAGCCTCGCCAGCGGACATTCCCGCGCAAACACACGGACGATCGCCAAGACCTTCGGGGCGAGCCGCCGCTGGAATTGTATAACAGGAAGCAGGCAGCGCAAAACTGCGGGGGAGAATCCGCCTGAGGGGAAATTGATTCCTGTTGCGAGATTCACACCTGCCAGACCGAACGCCGACCACAACCCGTCTGATCCAACAAACGGAGACTGCATGCCCGCTGTGCCCAGCAGAGCGCGCGTGCAAGGGAGCGCCGAAACGCACACTTACGAGGGACACCAACCATCAAGCGTTCGCAGTGGCAAGGCAGCGAGAAGTGCAAAACTTCAACCGCTAGCCATTGGCCCAAGTATAACCGGGCGTCCTTGTGCAGTCAAGGCGCTGAGGCACTTCATTTCGGTAAGTATCAAGAGATAGACATAAGCATATCACCGTGCTAGGGGACACCGTCCGCCGAAGGTCCCGCTGAGCTGCTTGCCCAAGATGCGCTAGGTGATCGCTGAGCATGGGCGCAACTGCTTTTCACCTTCAATGCGATCTGATGCAGCCCAGCGGCCCGCACTTGCGGGCCGCCTGCGTCAACCTAGTGGCGCTCTGGTTCGCTTTCCTCCTTCTTCTCGCTAGGCGCCGTCTCAGGCGGAGCAAAGGTGTCGCGCCCGACCTGGCGGATCATCCGCCGGTTCAGGGCGTATCGCAGCGCGCGCGAGAAATTCTGCGGGCCCCAGTAGCAGCCGCACCTCCCGCCATGCGCAGCCCCCAACTGCCGTTGATCGCCAGGTCTGCCCAGCCGCGCACCCGCGCTGGGATGAGCTCGTCCACCGCGGAGTTGATAGCCGCGTACTCGCCGCCGATGCCCGCGCCTGTCAGGGTACGGCACACCGCGAACCAGATGAAATTCGGTGAGAAGGTGGTCGCCACCGTTGCGATGAGGTACAGGCACAGCGTGATCATGAAGAGCCGCTCACGGCCCAGGCGGTCAGTCAGGTGGCCGAAGAAGAGCGCGCCAACCATCGCACCGATGAGATATGTCGTACCGGCCGCGCCGACCTCCGCCTTTGGCGCCGGCGATGGTCGCTTCCAGGCCACCCATGGCGGCATACCGAGGCTAGGTAGGCGTGGAACTGAGTGGCGGGCGCCCCCTTACCTCGACGAACTCCGCCCGGGAAGGTGTTACGGTGGGCGAGGGCGTGGTTGTGGTTGTGGTTGTGATCGCTGCCACCGCAGTGCTGGTTGCCGCTGCGTGCCCTCCTGTGGTGTGCTGCGAAGCGCCACAGCCGCCGAGTATCCTGCACAGCGCGAGCGCCGCCTCGCATACCACGCCTGGAGACCTGCGCCACGCGCCTCGCATATCGCCACTTTCACGCCCAGCCACGCCAGCAGGCAGTTGTTGGCGATACGTGGCATAGCAGGCCGCATCGCTGAGTGCAATTCGCCGGACACTCGTTTTCGTCGCGGTGCATGCGCTTCCCCATCCCACAAGCATCCTCAGGACGAGCCGGACTGCCCGCCGATCTTGACCGTATCGCGCGCGGCGATGCCCGCTGCGTGCCCCGCGCGCTGTGGGGCTCGCGCCCCTTGCTGCGCTGGCGTCGGGCGCGCTTCACCTGGCTGCGCGCGCGTCATGAGCTGATAGGCGATTGGGTCGTCGGCAGAGCGCTTGCCTGCCTCCACGATGGCGATGCGCTCGGCCAGCGTGCCCAGCAGCGTCAATACCGATGCCAGCGTCGAGAGCCTGCGCTCCGTCTTGGGACCACTCATCCAGGCAACCCAGCGGAGCGCCCCCGGCACGAAGAGCCCGCTGCCCACCGCACCGAAGCGGAAGAGCCAGCCCCACAACCCCCGGCGCAGCGGCCGGCTCACCCGCTCCGGCGTAAACACCTCGTGTGCGGCGGCCAGCCCAAACTGCACTGCGGACGCGACGTTGGCGACCACCTGGATCTCTCCGCGTGCCTCCCGACGCTGACGGCCGGAAAGTACGCCAACCAGCACCAGCGCCGCCGCGCCGGACGTGGCCGAGGCCGCCAGGAAGAGCGGCCCCAGCAACACCCCGGCCGAGGCCCACAGGGGCACCACCGTCGCCGCGAGCAGCGTGCCCGTGTAACCGCCGAGCGCCATGCCAAAGAGACCATGCAGCACGGTGATCGGCCCAGAGGGCAGCAGCGTCGCCACCCGGCCGAGCCAGCTCCTGCGTTTGAGGATGAAGTTGTCTTCGGCGGCCTGCCGCGCGGCCTGCGCGCCAGAGAGGACGCCGAACGTGGTCAGAATCCACGTTCCCAGGTTCAGCGGTGAGCTGAGCTTGACCACGCGTAGCATGTGGTGAAAGCGCCGCGGCCGGCCCAAATCGAGGAGAAGCAAGATCGGGCAGATCGCCGCCAGGACGACCGCCAGATAGCGCGCGTCGCGCACCGTGGAGCGATGCCTCCTGCCGCCGAAGAGTTCGGCCAGCGCACCAATGAACGCCACACCGCTGGCGATGCCACCCAGGAAGAGGTACGCTGGAATGAACCATCTCCAGGGAGGCCGCTTGATCGTAGGCACGTTGTAGTAGGTGCGAGGCGCCGCTTCCGCGCGCTCCTCGACCCGCTCGAGCTGCCCGTTGCGCAGCGCAGGCAGTAAGATTTCGGTCGGTGGCCGGTCGTATTCTTCCGTCATGCTCTGCCTCGATGTCTCATGCACGCGTCTGTCTTACGACGATGCGCTGGTGGGGCGGCCCAGGCTCCGCTTCACCGGCGCTCGCGCCCGCGGCCTAGCGAGAGCAGCGTGGCCACGCCAAGCACGATGCCTGTGAGCACGGTCGCCACATACGCCGGGATGACCTGCGCCTGTGGCACATGCGGCTTCTCGGGTAGGTTGTAGACCTGCGGCTCGTCCGCCAGCAGAAAGAACGCGTTCAGATTGCCGACGCTGGTATGCTCGTCCGCGCCATAGAGGTAGGCCGAGGTGATGCCGCGGGCGTGCAGTGCGCCAACGCGCTCCGCGGCCCGCTGTCGCAGCTCCTCCACCTCGCCAAACTGGATTGATTGGGTGGGACACGCCTTGGCGCAGGCCGGCACGAGGCCATCGCGCTGCCGGTCGTAGCACAGTGTGCATTTCCAGGCGCGGCCGTCGTCCTCGTTGATGCTGATCACCCCAAACGGGCAGGCCCAGACGCAGTAGCCGCAGCCGTTGCAGATGTCGGGCTGCACGTACACATCGCCAAACTCGTTGCGGATGATCGCCCCCGTCGGGCACGCCTCCAGGCAGCCGGCGTTCGTGCAGTGCTTGCAGACGTCGCTCATCATCAGCCAGCGGTTCGCGCCGAGGAAGCCGCCCGTCACGTCGTCCACCACGTCCGTCGCGCCAGCCGGCCCGCGTGCCATGCGCTCTCCGATTGCGCTTGCTCCCGCCTTGGCCCCCGCGCCGACATCTCCGCGTGCCTCGCCCCAATCGTCGCCCATCTCATCCGTGCCCAGATAGCGCCCGTCGCCGTCGAACTGCTCGATGAACGCCACATGCCGCCAGGTCGTCGCGCCGAGCGCCACGGTGTTGTCATAGCTCATCCCGCTCAGCCGGTAGCTGTCCGCCGGCAGTTGGTTCCACTGCTTGCACGCCACTTCGCAGGCTTTGCAGCCGATGCAGAGTGTCGTGTCGGTAAAGAAGCCCTTCGCCATCGCCGGCCTCCTTCTGCCATGGTGTTCGGCGGACGCGCCCTATGCCGTCGGCGTCGGCGCCGCGCCAACCGCCTCGGCCGTCGTAGATTCCGGCGGCGCGACGTGCTTCATCTCGGCGCCCTCGCTGTGCGTGCGGCCAATCGTGCCGCCATCCACCGGCGCGATGTGCGGCTCAGCGCGCTCGCGCTCGACTCCGGCCGCTGCGGCGCGCGGGGTCTTCGCTCCCTTGCGCAGGTCGCAGGTGAAGGCCTTGGCCTCATGGATCATCACGTTGGGATCGAGGCCCACGGCGATCAGGTCGTTGGCGATGTCGCCGGTGACAATGCCCGATGGGCCCCAATGATACGGCAGGCCGATAACGTGCCTCACCTCGCCGCCAATGCGCACCGGCCGCATACGCTCCGTCACCAGCGCCCGCGCCTGGACCTGCGCCCTCGCCGTCGAGAGCGTCACCCAGTCGCCGGTTGCGATGTCCTTCTCGCGCGCCAGCTCAGGATCAATCTCGGCGAACAGCTCCGGTTGCAGCTCGGCCAACCAGCTATTCCAGCGCGACATCGCACCACTGGTATGGTGCTCGGTGATGCGATAGGTCGTGATGATATACGGGTAGCTGGGATTGGGCGGACCCTCATATGGATCGTCGTTGTACGGGTTGTCGCGTCGCTCGAACGACACCAGGCACGGATTGCTGCGGTGCTCAGGGTAGAGCGGATTGGCAATCGCGGACTCGAACGGCTCGAAGTGCGTGGGCAGCGGTCCATCCTTCAGGCCGTGCGGCACGAAGAGCCAGCCGCGCCCATCGGCCTGCATGATGAATGGGTCCGCCCCCGAGAGCGCGGCCATCCCCGCGCCGTTGGGATCGGCAGGGGTGCCGGGCGCCTTCTGCCGCTCGAAGTCCGGCACGTCGTAGCCGGTCCAGGCGCCCTTGCCGTCGTTGGCGGTGGCATCCCACCAGACCAGCCGCTTCCGCTCCGACCACGGCTTGCCATCGGGATCAGCCGAGGCGCGATTGTAGAGGATGCGCCGGTTGGCGGGCCAAGCGAAGCCCCATTGGCTGTTGTTGGTCCACACGCCCGGTGGATCGGGTATGCGGCTAGCGGCGAGGTTGGCGCCCTTGCCAGGTGTGTAGCCGCTATAGAGCCAGCAGCCGCAGGCCGTGCTGCCGTCGTCGTGCAGCTCGTGATAGCCTGGCACCTGGCTGCCGTCCGCCACGCGGTAGCCGCTGATCTCCTCGGCCACCGCCTGCGCGCTTGGCTCCTGGCGCGGGCCTTTCAATGGGTAGTCCCACGTCATATGCAGCAAGCCGTGGTCGCGCTCAGCCGTGCTGCCGGCGTAAAGTGCGCGCAGCCGGTGCCCCAGGTGCACCGTGAACCATGTCTCCGAGCGCGCGTCGCCCGGCGGGTCCAGCGCCTTGTCGTGCCACTGCAAGATGCGCTGCGTGTTCGTCAGACTGCCGTCCTTCTCGGCCGCCCAGGCCGCCGGCATGAAGAACACCTCGGTCTCGACACTTGCCGGGTCCGCGCCGTCCAGCTTCCAGAACTCGGCCGTCTCGATCAGGAACGGGTCGCGCACCACGCACCACTGCAGCTTACGCATCGCCTGGCGCTCCAGCTTGGCTCCCGGCCCGCCCACGGCGAAGTTCTCGCCCAACACGAAGAGGCCCTTGATGCCGCCGTCCGCCATCTTGAAGAACATCGGATAGTACGAGTACACGTCCTTGTTCTCCAGCTTCGGCAGGTGCTGGTAGCCCCACTCGTTCTCGCGCGTCGCGTGCTCGCCATAGAAGGCTTTCAGCAGGCTTACCGCATACTTGGGGAAATTGTGCCACCAGCCCGTCTCAGCCTGGTACGTCCGGAGGTAGTCGTCGAAGGTCGGGGTGGTCTCCAGCGGAACCTGGAGATAACCCGGCAGCAGGTTGAACAGCGTCGGGATGTCGGTCGAGCCCTGGATGGCCGCGTGCCCGCGCAGCGCCATGATTCCGCCCCCGGGCCGGCCGATGTTGCCCAACAGGAGCTGCAGGATAGCGGTAGTGCGGATCACCTGCACGCCGACGGTGTGTTGTGTCCAGCCGACAGCGTAGCAGAAGGCGGTTGTGCGGTCGCGGCCGGAGTTGGCGGTGACGCCCTCGGCGATCTGGAGGAAGACCTCACGCGGTGTGCCGCAGACCTGTTCCACCAGTTCTGGCGTGTAGCGGGCATAGTGGCGCTTGAGGATCTGGAAGACGCAATGCGGATCTTGCAGCGTCTCGTCCCGCTCAGGTGGTCCCCCCGGCGTCACGGCCAGCCGATCGCCGTAGGCCTCGCCGCTGACGCCCGGATGCTCGGCAAAGGCCGCAGGTACTCGCTTGCCGGCGTACGTCCATGTCGAGAAGTCGTACCTGCGCTGCTCGGGATCGAAGCCGGAAAAGACACCGCCCAGATCCTCAGTGTCCTGGAAGTCGCGGTTGATGATTGTCGAGGCGTTGGTGTAGGCCAGCACGTATTCGTGGAACCACTTGTCGTGGGTCAGCACGTAGTTGATCAGCCCGCCCAGGAAGACGATGTCCGAGCCGGGACGGATCGGCGCGTAGATATCCGCGTTGGCCGAGGTGCGCGTGTAGCGTGGGTCCACGTGGATGATCTTGGCGCCGCGCTCGCGCGCCTCCATCACGAAGCGGAAGCCAACCGGATGACATTCCGCCATATTCGAGCCCTGGATCACGATGCAGTCGCTGTTGACCAGATCCCACTGCGCGGTGGTCGCGCCGCCGCGGCCAAATGAGGTGCCCAGACCGGGCACGGTGGAGCTGTGTCAGATACGGGCCTGATTGGTGATGTGGACGACGCCTAAGTTGCGCAGCAGCTTGAGAATCAGGTAGTTCTCTTCGTTGTCGAGCGTGGCGCCGCCGATGCTGGCGACCGACTCCCAGCGGTTCACCCGCACGCCATCGGCGTTGTAATCCTTGAAGTCGGCGTCGCGGTCGCGCTTCATCAGCTCGGCGATGCGCTCCATCGCCCAATCGAGCGGGCGCTCTTCCCAGCGGTTGCTGCCCGGCGCACGGTAGAGCACCGTCGTCGGCCGGTAGGGATTGTTGACGAGCTGGTAGGTCGAGGCGCCCTTGGGGCAGAGGTGTCCAGCGCTGATCGGACTCTCCGGGTTGCCCTCGATATCAATCACCCGCCCGTCCCGCACATACACGCGCTGGCTACAGCCAACCGCGCAATACGGGCAGACGGAGACGTGCACCTCGGCGTCGCGGGTTCGTGATGCCAGGTGGGCGCTGCGCCGGCTGATCGGACTCGGCGCGAAGCCAACATGATCGCGAATGAAGCCGCCAATACCTGCCATTGCCGCTAATCCTTTCGTGCGTGCTGATGCTGCCCCACCGCTTTGGCGGCGTGCGGCGGCAAGATGCGTGCCGAAAGCGCGCTGGTCGCGAGATCGCGGGGCAGAGCGCGAAACCTGAGCTACGGTGTGTACCGCGCGCCCGCCACCGCCTACATTCCGGCCGAGCGTCTATCCCCCGCGACAACTGCCAGCGGCTCCCTGCGCTCGCCTGTACGTGCGTCGGCGGGAGCGTCCTTGTCATTGCGGGACAGCACCCGCACCGTCAAGACGACCAGCGCGAGATTGCGCGCCGCAAGCAGCGCCAGGAAGACCGTCGTCTCCATACTCGTGTAGCCTGGCTGATTGAAAGGGTAGAGGAGCGGATAGTCCACGAAGCTCAGCGCGCACACCAACAGCCAGAACACGACATCCCCACCGACCTCAGCTGCGATGGGCAGGATCCAGATCAAATACTGCGTGCTGAAGACCTTTGAGGTAAGAGCCACCACACAGAGGCACACGAGGAAGGCACGGCCGATCTCTAGGTTGCCAGTGCCCAGCCGCCAGTAGATAAACGCGCAACTGGCCCCTAGCGCCGCCACTGCCGCCATGCCCACTGCCCCGCTCAGCACGCCGGTGTAGCTATCCGCGCCGAACGCATACGAATGCTCAGCAGGTATGCCGAGGAAGGTCCCGAGCCAGAGCAGCGTCGCCTGGAACGACTCGACCTGGATAGGCCGCTCGATGGCATACCGCACAGACGCGAGCGCGCTGCCGGGGCCGCGTAGCAGCGACATCCCGGTGATTCCAGCAGCACACAGGAAGCCGATGCCCGCGCCCGTCAGTACAAGCGCTCGCCCAACGTGTGCGACTTGTCGTGTGCCGCCGCCACCTGAGCCGCTCGCGGTACCCGGACTCGCCACCAGACCACCTTCAACTATATTGCCCGCTTGCCGTATCACGTGCAAGTGCTCGAGCACGGCCAGCGGTACCAGGACTACCGGATAGAACTTCAGGAGAATACCCACACCCAATAGCAGATATGCCAGCGCGAAGCGTCGCCGCTGGATCGCCCACAACGCTCCCACCGTCGCCAGCGCCGGCACCAGATCGAAGCGCGCGAGCAGCGTCCCCTGCGCGCCGAGGAGCAGATACATCGCGTAGCGCGCCGCGGCACTCACCCCGGCGCGGCAGCGAAAGCCTGCGAAGCCAACAACGAATAGCAGGCCCATCCAGACCCCGAAGACCACGCGCACGTCCGATCCGGCAGGCAGCACCGCCAGCCCAAAGACCAGCAGTGCTGCGGGCGGATACTCCTGGGGGAGCGCAGCGAAGTGCGGCTGCCCCAGCCAGTACGCGCGTGCGTACCCGGCGTACTCGAGCACGTCGAAGTCGGCGGAGCGCCACACCGACAGCGTCAGCCAGAGCGTCCCTGCCGCCGCCAGCGCCAGCACTCCGATCTCCACGAGCATCTGTCGCGGCACAGGACGCAACCGCATTCGGTTCCCAGCCGCCCGCTCCACTCTCTCCACTCCCCCACCGTCGCGCCACTCGCTTCGCCAACTGGCGGCCCTACGCTTGATATCCGCGAGCCTGCACCATCATACCAAGCGCACCAAGCAGCATTCGCGTGACTAGGAGGCTGCTCTCTTGTTGGCTTTTCCGACGCGACGCATGAAGGGATATTCGCCGCCTGCCGCTTCGACTGACACTCCGCAGGAGCTAAAGCCCCGTGGGGTCTCGATTCATCCCGGAAGGCTACCCCGCGAGTCCTCGCAAGCGCTGCCCGCGCCCTTGAATGTTCACGACGGCATTGTGGTTCCGATGCAGGCTCGCTCCGCAGTCCGGGCAGAGATACCGGCGGACCGATGAGCTTTTCTGAACCACGACGGCCCAGCCTGAGCATAGATGGCTCGTGAACGCGGGATCAACTGCTGCCACACGCTTCCCGGCACCTGTCGCCTTGAAATCAAGTACGGTGAGAAACCCGGACCAGCCCGCATCCGTGATGCTCGTGGCGAGATGGTAGTTCTTCATCACCAGAGTGGCGACCCGCAACTCCTCGTGACCAACTCCTGACGGCGATCCGCCGCTGGCCCTGCCAGCACCGGCTTACGGCGGCTGGCAGCGGGCTAATTTCTGTCACCACTGCGGGGGTGCTCGGGCCGCGTCAGCGCCATGCAGAGCGTGCCTACCAGCAGCAGGCCCGTTGCCAGATAGAAGCCTGCATCCAGGCTGCCCGTACGGTCGGCCAGCGCGCCCGTCACAATCGGCGCGAGAATTGAAGAGAGCATCCCCGAAAAGTTGAGCAGCGCATACGCCCGGCTGTAGGCCGTCTTGGGCACGCGGTCGGCCACGTAAGCCACCAAGATCGGGTCCAGCGCGAGCTTGCCGACGAACCCGTATGCCACCAGCGCGGCATAGAGGGCGAGTGTCGAGCCGGCCAGTGGAATCGCGACGAACGCCAACGCCGCCGCCGGCAGCATCGCAAGCGCCAGCGCGCGCCGCCGCCGCCAGCGATCCGACAAGTGACTCAGCAGCAGCGCGCCCGGCAGCGATGCCCACGGCACAAATGACGCGATGATGCCCGTCTGCGCCACCGGCACCCCCCGTGCGACATGCAAGTAGTACGGCAGCCAGGTGATGACCACGAAGAAGCCATAGAGCGAGCAGAACCCCGCCGCGTAGACCAGCATCAGATCGCGCGAGAGCAGCTTGCCCCCAACCCTTTCCGCCTCAGATCGTAGGGGCGTGCTTCGCACGCCCGCCGGTGTCTCACGTCCCCCGTCCTCCTCGTGCGGAGGCCTCTCGCGCACCAGCAGCCACAGCGCCGCAGCGACTACCAGCGTGCCCGCGCCCATCACCACAAACGACGCCCGCCAGCCCTGGTTGAGAGAGAACGCCACGTAGCCGGACAGGATCAGTCCC
>DASUBU010000053.1:0-7218 GCA_035763125.1 Ktedonobacterales bacterium | reverse complement strand
GTCTGGTCCGAGACGATCACGCTGAAATCGTGGAAAGTCTGGCCAAGCAGACTCGCCAGTACCACCGCCAGGCCGGTCTTGCGGCGATACGTTGGGATCACCACATCTATCACTGCCATCCTTGGGCTCCAATTGCATCAGCTGATGTGGCCGTCACGCGCGGCCCCACCGGCAGAGAGTCCTCACGTGCGTCCGCGAGCCGGGGCTGGCTCCCACGTTGCCGCTGCGCGTGTTGCGGGATTGGGCCTCGTGTTGCCAGCAGCTCGTTGTAGAGCGCGGCCGTGCGCGCGGCGGCCCGCGGCCAGGTGAACTCTCGCTCGACGCGTGCTCGTGCCGCCCGGCCCATTCGCTCGCAGAGGACGGGATCGCAGAGCAGGCGCTGCAGCGCTGCAGCCAACGCCGCAGGATCGCGCGGCGGCACCAACAGCCCAGTGACGCCATCCGCGATGGTAGAGGTGATGCCTCCGACCGCCGAGCCGATCACCGGGCGGCCGCACGCCTGCCCCTCCAGCGGAGTCAGCCCAAACGGCTCGTACCACGGCGTCGTGACAGCCACATCACCAGCTGCATAGTAATAGCGAATCTCCTCGGCCTGCCGTTTGCCGGCAAAACAGAGCCGGTCCGACACACCCAGATCAGCCGCCAGCCGTTGCAGCTCGCCGATCTCAGGCGTCGCCCGCGGATCAGGTTCGCGCGTCTCGCCTCCCACCAGCAGCAACACTACCGGTTCATCACGGCCAGACTCACACGTAGCGACATAATGCGCCAGCGCGCGCACAACGTTGCGGACATCCTTGCGCGGAACCATGCGACCCACGTAGACGACTACAGGACCCAAGGTTTCCAGGCCGATCCGCCGCCGGGCCTCGTCACGCGCGACCGGCCGGTACATGCGCGTGTCAACGCCTGAGGGGATGACCGCAATCCTGGCACGGTCGGCGCCGTAGTCTTCGACCAGCTCGCGCTGCTCCTCCGGGCACTGCGCGATGATGCGGTCCACACCCGCGATCACCGCGCGCTCGACGGCAACGCGGCCGTCGGGACTGGTGTCTGCCGGGCCCTGGTGACGCCGTTTGGTGAGGCCTGTGGCGTGGAAGATCTGCACCGCCGGAATGCTCCACTGCCGCCGTAGCTCTGCCGCGACCCAGCCCGACATCCAGAAGTTGCCGTGCAACACGTCGTAGCGCAGCCCCTCGCGCAATGCGAAACGCGTGATGCCATCGCGGAAAGCTGGCATCAACGGCCACAACTCATCCTTGAAGACGTAGTGTGCCGGGCCGGCCGGGATGTGGACCACACGTACGCCAGGGGCCATGGACACCACCTCCGGCGTGTTGGCATCGTCGCGACGCGTAAAGACGTCCACCGACCAACCCTGATGCGCGAGACGACGGCTAACCTCGTCAACATAGGTGTTCTGGCCTCCGGCGTCCACGCTGCCACGCAGCGCCAGGGGACTGGCGTGCTCGCTAAGCAGCGCGACGCACTGCCGAGGTGTGCGCGGTTGGTCCATCTGGGCTCCTTCCCTTCCGTTCATGACAGGCACGCCGCATGGCGATCAGCGAGATGGAGCCGCGCCCGTGACGAGCGCGAACGCGGCGTTCCAGTCGCGAATGAAGCGCGGAAGGCCGAAGCGCTCGCGTGCCATCGCCTGTGCGTTACGGCCCAGACGACACGCCTCGGCCGGGTTGGCCAGCAGGCACTGCATGCGCTCAATTAGCTCGTCCACATCGCAGGAAATGTAGCCGGTCTCGCCGTTCTGGACGACCGTCGGCAGCTCGGTCGTGGCGAGCGCGACCACCGGCATCCCGATCGTCATTGCCTCGATCACTGCCAGCGGCAGACTCGTATAGCGCATTGGGCTGAAGAGGAAGCGGTATTGCGCGGCGCGCCGGTGCAGCTCGCGGTAGGGCACGTCGCCCTTGCCGCCGAACTCCTCGGTCCGCATGCCCAGCGCGTCGAGCGGCACCACCTGCCGCACACGCTCGAAGATGTCGTAGCCGGCGATGCGCGGGCGCTGTCGCATGCCGTTGGCGATCGTGACGCCACGCCCCAACTCGCCTGTATAGGCTGCCGCCGGATCCACGGCCACGCTATGCTCGATGACCATCGCTGGCGTGCGGCCGTTGTCCCACATCAAGCGGTTGTAGTGCGTGACGTGCACCAGCAGCATCCCCGGGTCGTCCACCAGATGCCGGGTGTCTACAGCGCTCGGCTTCGGAGTATTGTGCTCCAGGTAGATCGCCGGCAAGCGACGTTGCGCGGGCGTGAGTAGCTCATCGGCGTCCACGGTGTAATTCCTGGGCGTCTGATAGATTACGAGATCGAGTTCGAGGTGGCGCACTTGCTCTGCCGGCACCTCGCGCACCCACTCTGCCCAGTCGAACGTCGCGCCACGGCCGCCGTAGCCCTCCGGCTTGCCCGGCTTGACTGGCAGATACCAGTTGTGCGGGACGCGGCAGAGGGCGTTCAGATAGCTTCCATGGATGTGCCAGATGAGGATGTTCAGGCGTCGCATGCGGCAACACTCGTTTCTAGGAGGCGTGCGGCCTGCTCGATTACCTGCTCTGGCCCGATGCGGCGCAGGCAGCGATGGTCAATGGGGCAGACGGCGAACGCACACGGACTACAGCTCACCGGCTCGCGCAGGATCGGATGAAGGCGCGCATCGAGCGGCGCCCAGCGGCGATGGTCGGCCGGGCCGAACAGCGTGATGCTGGGCGTCCCCACCGCATCGGCGAGGTGCGCGGGGCCGGTATCATTGCTGATGTAGAGGTCTAGCCGCGCGATGACCGCCGCTAGCCCGCCAAGTGAGGTGCGTCCGGCAAGGTTGAGGAGGACCTCACCCCGCGACTCCCTTTCCCGCCTGGGAGATGGGGGGGCACAAGCGTGCGCGTCCACTGGCGGGGGGGTGCGCAACACGCCGGTACGGGTACGAAGGAGCGCGGCGACGGAGCTCGCAGTCTCGCGCTCGTCGGTTCCGCCCGTCAGAATGAGGGTGGCGCCGAAGCGCCGGGCGAGCAGTACGCCGGCACGCGCGAAGGACTCCGCTGGCCAGCGGCGTGATGAAGCACGTGCGCCGGGGTGCAGCCCAATCCAAGGGCGCGGGGCGCGCGCCAGCCGCCGCAGCAGCCGCGCCGCTTCTGCCGTGTCCGCCGACCGCAAGGGGAACTCCAGATCAAGCGAGGGAGGCCGGCAGCCCAGCAGTCGGGCGATGGCAAGGTTGCGCTCGATCTCGTGCGCGTCGCGTGGATAGGGCGCGCCCAGGGTCAGGCCGTCCGGCGGCGTGTCGTCATAGCAGCCAACAGTCATGCGCGCGCCGAGTGCGCGGCAGAAACCGTTGCTCGCCGTGCCGTTGCCGTGCATCTGGATCGCCAGGTCGTAGCCGTAGGCGCACTGCCTGGCGAAGAAGCGCGCGGTGCGCTCCTCGTCGTAGGACGCCTCTGCGATGCCCGGATAGCCCGGAAACTCGACGAAGCGATCCACGTAGCGGCTGAGGCGCTGAGCGAGCTCGGCTGCCCAGGGCAGGCCAATCAGCGTGATCTCAGCCGCCGGAAAGCGGGCGCGAATGGCGCGCAGGGCCGGCACCGTCAGCAGCAGGTCGCCAAGCTGCAGCGCGCGCAGAATGGCGATGCGCTCGACAGGCGGGCTAACTGGCAGGTGCCGCAGCGACCCTTGTGGGCTTGCCGGGCTCATCGCGCACCCCCGTGCATCACGCCTGCCGCCTCCTGCGCGGCCTCTCGCTCGGCCAGCAGCTCCTCGGCTGCTGCGACCACCTCCTCAGGCGGGATATCGAGGCATGGCAGGCCGATGGGGCACTCGAAGAGATAGCACGGCTGACAGGCTGTTGGGCGGCGCAGCAAGCGATGTGAGACGGCGCGTGGACGCCACTGCTCGTCCCACTCGGTTCCGGAGTAGAGCACCACTAGCGGCGTGCGCAGCGCATCGGCCAGGTGCAGCGGCATCGAGTCATTGCAGAGCACCAGCGCCGCCCGCTCGACCAGCGCGGCGTATTCCGCCAGCGTGGTGCCGCCGACCAGCACGCGCACATTGGGCGCTCGCCCGTGGACCGCCGCCACCAGCGCCGCCTCGCGCTCCACAGCCGTCACCAGCACTTGCCAACTGGCCTCAGTGAGGGCGCGCGCCACCTCGCCGAAGCGTTCGGCTGGGTAGCGCCGCGCCTGGGCGCTGGCGCCTGGATGCAGCAGCAGGAATGGTTGATCCTGGACCACCCCCGCCCTGCGCAGCAGCGCAGGCACCCGCCGCCGGGCGGCCGCCGACACGCGCACCGCGAGGTCGCGGTCACGCCCCTGGAAGCCGAGTGCCTCCACCAGCCGCAGATTGCGCTCGGCCTGATGGGTCTCATCGGGGCAGCCACGCAGCTCGGTCGTCAGCGTGCTACCGCCGAACTCCTTCGACTCGCCCGCGCGTAGCGGAATGCCCGACAGATAGCAGACGTAGCCCGGCACGTGCGGCGTCTGGCTGAATGACGTGAAGATCAGTGCGGCGTCGAAGCTGCGCTCGGCCAGCAGCGCGATCAGCTCGCACTCGCGGGCCGCGTCGAAGGGCATGCGGTTGCCGACATCTTGCCAGATCGCGCGCCACGTGATGACATCGTCTACCCACGGCAACAGAGGTGCGGCAGTCGCGCCGCCAGGACTGGCCAGCAGCGTGATGCGTGCGCCGGGTGTCGTCTCCTTCACCGCGCGCAGCGCCGGACCCAGCATCAGCACGTCGCCGATGTTGTCCAGCCGCGCCGCCAGGATGTTGCGGGCGGCCAGCCAGGGATTGCTCATCGCGCACCTCCCGCCGCGCGGCACGCAGCATCGCTTACTCGAAGGAGCGTGCTGCGCACGTTTCCTCGCGCGCCGTCCAGATCGTCCGCTCCATCCAGGCCCTCTGCCAATAACTCGCGAGCGGCGGCGACTACCATCGCCGGTGTCACCAGCCGCAGACAATCGTGCGTGTAGGGGCAGACCCGGCTGTAGCAGATCCGGCAGGGCACCTCGACATAAAGCTGCCGGTGTGGGACCCGCCACGGCCCCCACTGCTCGGGCGGGTTGGTCAGCGCGAAGAGCGCCACCACCGGCGTCTTGACGGCCGCACTGATGTGCATCGGGCCCGTATTGTTGGTGATGGTGAGGTCGGCTGCCTCGATCAGCGCGCACAGCTCGTCGAAGGCCAGCGCGCCCGCCAACGACACCACCCTGGCGCGCGCCCGCTCGCTGAGCCGCCCGATGATGCGCTCTACCAGCTCGCGCTCGGCCTCCGCGCCGGTCAGCGCGACGGTCGCCCCCAGCTCCCGCACCAGCAGCTCGATCACGGTGGCGAACTGCTCCCAGGGATACGTTCGCGCCGGCATGCTGCACCCTGGATGCACGATCACCAGGGGACGATGGTTGCGGCTGGACATCGCCGCCAGTTTGCGTCCGAGCGATTCACGCGCATTCGCTGGCACGCGCAACACCAAATCGCGCTCGTCTTCAGGCAGCGCAATGTCCAGCGCGCCAACCAGATCCAGCCCACGCTCGACCTCGTGCATCATGCGCTCTGGGTGCTTGTGGCGCGTAGTCAGCAGCGAGCCGGGACCGTCAACTGAGGCCGCCGCGCGCAGCGGAATATCTGCCAGATAGCAGAGATACGCCGCCGGCAGCGGACTCTGACGGAATGACGTGAAGATGATCGCGGCGTCATAGTGGCCGGCGCGTAGCGTCTCCACCATCGCCAGCTCACGGGCGCTGTCCTGGGGCAGTATATGCCAGGGGTCCATCCACGGCGCCGCATAGACGATCACGTCGTCGAGCTCGGGATTGAGCTGGCCCACCTGCGCGCCCACTTCGCTCGTCAGCAGTGTCAGATGCGCGGAGGGCAGTGCGCGGCGCACAGCATGGAAGGCGGGAGTCGTCACCAGCACGTCGCCGAGGTTATCCAGACGGATCAGCAGCACGCGTCGCGCGGCCCGCCACGGTGCATCTGTCATGCGCCCACCTCCACTTCGGAGGCCCCACTGCGGCCAGTGGAGAGATTGGCGATGCGCTCGATCACGCGCGTCGTGCTGAGGTCACCCAGGAGCGGGAGCAGCACCACACGCCCGCCGACATCGTGGACCGCTGCCGCCTCAGGTAGCTCGGCATGCTCGTAGTCGGCGCCTTTGACGTGCATGTGCGGTCGCAGCGCGCGGATCAGATTTGTGGGTGTCTCCTCGTCGAAGAGCAGCACGTGGTCTACGACATTGAGCGCCGCCACCAGCGCCAGGCGATCTGCCTCGCTATTGATCGGTCGCCGCTCGCCTTTCAGCTGGCGGGCGCTGCGATCGGTGTTGATACCCACGACCAGCACGTCGCCCAGCGCCTTGGCCGCGCGCAGGAATTCGACGTGTCCGGCATGCAGGATGTCGAAGACGCCGTTGGTGAAGACGATGGTGCGTCCGGCCTGCCGGTCGCGCGCGAGCCTCGCCAGCAGGGCCGAGAGCGCCTGGCGGGCCGCGGCCTCCGTCGCCGGAAGCCGTGCGGCGGAGTGAGCCGTATGGTCGCGCAGGCTGACACGCTGCAGCAGCTCTTGATGCTGCACCGTCGCCGTCCAGCACTTCGTCACCGCCACGCTCGCCGCCTCGATGCCAATCTGGGCCGCTTCGAGCGGCGCCGCGCCAGCGGCCAGCGCCAGCCCCATCGCCGAGATGAAGGAGTCGCCGGCGCCAGCCACGTTCGCATGCGCTACTGGATGTGTGGGCAGGTGCACACCATCGTCGTCGCCGCCACGCTCCATCAGCAGCGCGCCGTGCTCGGCCAGTGTCAGGGCGAGCCAGCGCGTCTCGACCGCTGCCAGCGTCGCCCGCGCCAGCCGCCGGGCCTCGCGCAGCACACGCTCCGCCGTCTCTTTATGCTCCGCGTCAGATCGTCGCACCTCGGCCTTGCGTGCTCCGCCCGCTTGCCGCGGACGGTGCGCGAGCTGCGAGGCGAAGTTTGCGCGCTCGGCCAGCAGCTGCGCCTCAAGCAGATTCGGCGTGATCACCGTCGCGCCAAGCCGCGGGTAGCGCTGCAACTGCTTGGAATCCACCAGGTAGGGCAGGCCGCGCGCGGCGCAGCGCTCGCGTAGTCGCGCCACCAACGGCTCGGTCGCGGCGCCATAGCAGTAGTCGGAGAGCACGACGAGGTCGGCGTCGGGCAGGGCGCAGTCCAGCGCATCCAGCAGACGCGCGTGCGTCGCTGCTGTGTAGTC
>DASUBU010000052.1:0-6019 GCA_035763125.1 Ktedonobacterales bacterium | reverse complement strand
GAGTGGGCCGCCATCCCGGCCAGCAGCGCCGGCGCGCCCTTGCCGCGGAAGCTGCGCCTGGCGAGTCCGGCAACCGACTGGAAGCCCTTCAGCCCGAAGAGCGCCATCTCCGCGCTGACGAACGGGTGCCGCGCCTGCCAGAGCGGCCGTAGTGGAGCGAGCAACCCCTGCGCGAAGGCCTCCCAGTGAGCGACCAGCGGGCCGAAGAGGTGGCGCCAGGCCTCTGCGTCGGGGCCGAGCGTCGCGCCGGTTGCCTCCAGCGAGCGGTAGGCCGCAGCGGCGCTACCATCGGGCAGGGGATGGGCCAGCGGGATCTGCGGCTGGACCCATTCGACGCCGAGCTCCCCCAGTGGAACTGACTGGAAGAACGGCGAAGCGAGCGCGAGTGGGTGGATGGTGGAGCAGATGTCGTGGTGGAAGCCCGGCAGTGTCAGCTCCTTGGTGCGCGTGCCGCCGCCGATGGTGTCGGCCGCTTCAAAGACGACGACGGAGCAGCCGGCGCGCGCGAGTGTGATGGCCGCGGCAAGGCCGTTGGGTCCGGCGCCGATGACGACGGCGTCGTAGCGGGAGCGATCGGGCATGACGGCAGCGGCCCCTTTGCTGGCGTCGGTCAACGACAGCGGCATGGCTAGGCTCGGCTTCCGCGGCGGAACCAGCGCGTGGGCATCGTGATGACAGTGCGCACGGCAGCGTTTTTCCAGATGTTGTTGGCGTGCGACCACTGGATGCGCGGATCCACGCAGACCGTCTGGATGATGACGGGCTGGTCGGTGACGCCGAAGCGCGTGGCCACGGCGGAGAGCGTGTGCTTCCAGAAGACGTCTTCCTGGCGGTGGCCGCCGAGGAAGCGCAGGCCAATCTCATAGATCGGGTCGTTGGCGCGCATCAGCACTTGCGCCTGGGCGTTGGTGCTGCCGTCATCCTCGAACGAGCTGAAGGTGATCCAGCCGGCGAAGACGTGCCCCTCCGGCGTCATCAGCGTGAATGACTCGTCGTCGGCGTACAGCACCATCACGCCCGTAGAGAGCGGCATGCCGCCAGCTCTGATGTTGAGCAGCGCCACCTCGCCGGGGGCGATGCCGGTCAACGGCGCATAGAAGCGGTTGCCGCGCGGCCAGAACGAGGAGAAATCGGCCTTCCACGCTTGGATGACCTCGAGGGGCGTGGCCGTGCTGCCCTCCAAACGGACGCGATAGGTCTTCTGCCACATCTGGCCGAAGCCCTGCATGGGACCGACGACGTTGCGGCCATCAACGTTGAGATTGACAGCGCCGGCGGGGACCGCCGAGACCTTGAGCTGCGTGCCCTGGCGCGCCCAATAGGCGGCGTCGCGGGGCTGGGGTGTGGGCGTGCTCATCTCGATTCCTCTCTGGCATGCTGGGCGAGGCGTACCTCGCTACGGCACCTCTGTACAGGAGCGGGGAACGTGGGAAGCGCATGTTGCCCCCGGCTGAGGCGGGATGACAGGACTGCTACGTGAGGCGGGCGGCGGCGGCGACCGCGCCCATCTCCGAGTCATGGGTGCCGATGGCGTCGCTCAGACGAGTCAGCTCGAAGATGTGCTTATAGTGGTCACTCAGGCCATAGGCGAGCATGTGCTGCTTCTGGCGGTTCATGCGGATCATCAGCGTGACCACCAGGCCGATGCCACCGCTGTTCATATACTCCAGGTCGCTGAAGTTGAGGATGATGGCGCGCGCGGCCGGCTCGCTGGCCTCGGCGTAGGCGGCCATCAGCGCATTCTCGGCGAAGGCGGTCACCTCGCCGCGGATGTCTATGATGCTGATCTTGGGGTCCACGTGGCGGACCGCCATGGTGACGTTGGCCTCGGGCATGGGAATACGCTCTCCTCTCCTCTTCGCGTGCGTTCACTGCTCACTGCTTATGGCGTGCGCTCAATTGGGCTTGCTGGCGGCTAGCGCCGTCGCTTCGTCTGGGAAGACCCGCATGAAGTCGGCAAGGCGGGTGATGGTGAAGATCTCGACGTAGTGATCGCTCAAGCCGCAGGCCAGCAGCCGGCGGTGCGCCTTGCGGGCGTGGGCCAGCAGCGTGACGATCAGGGCGATACCAGTGCTGTTGATGTAATCCACGTCGGAGAAGTTGAGCAGGATGACGTCGGGATTGTCGCGCTCGGCCTCGGCGTAGGCGGCGTTGAGCGTCTCCTCGGCGAAGCCGTTGACCTCGCCGCTCAGCTCGATGATGGCGACACGCGGCAAGGATTGGCGGACGCGTGCCTCAAGCGGGCGAGTTGCCACGCTCAGCCTCCTCTCGATACACAATCAGCTCGACGGTATGATGTGTGGGCTCGGTGGTGACGCGCATCTCGTCCACCAGATGCTTGATCAGGAAGAGGCCCCAGCCACGCGCCGTCTGGCGCTCGGCCAGCTTGGCCTCGAGATCCGGCTCGACGGTCTGCGGCAGAGGACGGCCGCCGCCCTGGTCGCGGATGTGGACGGCGATGGCGTCATCGGAGGCCAGCACCATCAGCTCGACGGGCAGATCGGGCTGGTAGTGATTGCCATGTTCCATGGCGTTCATCGTCGCCTCGGCGACAGCCGTCTTCAGCTGCTCGATGCGCTTGACCGTCAAGCCCTGATCAATGACCGCCTCGGCGACGCGGGCGAGCGCCTTGCGCTCATTGCCCGGCGCACTTGGCACTGTCCAGCGGTCGAGCAGGCGCCAGCCCTCGGGGACCGGCTCGTCGGCGAGCGAGATGTAGCCGGTGGAATTGGTCATGGGGCTTGGCTCGCTTTCCGTGCGACTCACCGTCACCAGCGTGACGTCATCCTCCTGCTCCCAGCCTGGGCCAGTGAAGGCGGTCAGGTCGTTGAGCAGGAACTCAATGAGCGCGCCGGTTCCAGCGTGCGTGCCGACCTGCGCCATCAGGCGCGGGAAGCCGTACATGTCGCGTGTGGGGCTGTGCGCCTCCACCAGGCCGTCGCTATAGAGCAGGAGCACATCGCCGGGGGCGAGCACGGTCTCCTTCTCTTCATAGCGCATGCCAGGCATCAGGCCCAGCGGCATGCCGGTGGCGCGCAGCTCAGCGGCGACGCTGTCGTGGCTATGGTAGGGCAGGTCATGACCAGCGTTGGCATAGTGCAGCCGGCCGGAGCTCGGATCGAGGATGGCGTACAGGCAGGTGACGAACATCTTGGGCGGGATGTCTGGGCAGAGCAGGTCGTTGGCGCGCTCCAGCACCATGCCGGGGGAATCGCCATGCTGGGCGGCGGTGCGCAGAATGCTGCGCGTCGTCGCCATCACCAGCGCGGCAGGCACGCCCTTATCGGTCACGTCGCCGATCACCAGGCCGAGACGTCCATCCTCGAACGGCAGGAAGTCGTAGAAGTCGCCGCCCACCGCTCGCGCCGGTTGGTAGTACGCCGAGACCCCCCAGCCAGCAATCTGAGGCAGCTCCTTGGGCAGCAGCGTCTGCTGGATGATGCGGGCGATCCGCAGCTCTTGCTCGATGCGCTCGCGGGCGCGGGCCTCGGCCTGCTGCTGGCGAACGAGCTGCGCGACGCGGACGGCCGGCGCGGCCTGGGTGGCAAGCGTGTTGAGCAGGCGGCGGTCATCGGGGGAGTAATCTTGTTCGCTGAGGCGTGGGCCGAGATTGAGCAGGCCCACCAGCTCGCCCTGACTGACCAACGGAATGGCGAGCGCGACGCCAGCGGCGCGCAGATCGCGCAGGGCGGGCGAATCAAGATGGAGCTTATCGAGCTCGATCGCGCCCGGCGCGCTCAGGAAGTAGGCGACAATCGGGTCGTTGGGTGGGATCTCGATCTGCGGCTCGACGCGCCGGAGCCGCGCCGGCGGCTTGGCAATAGAGAGCGAATCGTCGGCGTGGCGCCGCGGCCAGAACCGCCGGGCGGTGTGTTTCAGGGTTGCCATACGGTCTCCGTGTTCTTGCGCGGTGCGGTCGTGAGCTGTGTGCGTCGCGCCTCGCCCCCTGCGCATCCTTAGCGTAATCGGAGCGGCGTCCCGCAAACGTTACGACATCCGTTACCAGACGGCAAGCACCAAAACTCGCAGACCTGCACGATGCGTTACAGCCGAAGTAGCCGGATAAGTGACTGGAAGCATGCACACGATTGGCTGGATGGAGCGGCGTGCGCCGTGCGGCGCGTGCGCCAGGACGTCCACCGGCCCTCCTACGAACTGTGTGGCGCGGTGGGCGCGGTGGATGTCGTGGCGAAGTCTGCCTCACCTGTGGCAGCCGTAGCGGCGAGGCCCATTTCGCCCGCCTGTGCGTGCGAGAACAGAGGCGGCGCGCCTGCCGAGACACGCGCTTCGGCGGGCGGGGCGGAGAGCCAGAGCGAGATATGCTCTGGCTCCATCGTGCGCCCGACCACGGCCAGCAGCTGCTCGCTAAGGTGGCCCAGCTCGATCTCGCCGCGCACGCTGTGGCCGAAGACCTCGATGGCGCGGGCGGCGTCGTAGCGGCGTCGGTAGAAGCGGCGGTCAATACCGCGCTGGAGGCGCCGGCGTAGCGGCTGGAAGACAGCCGCGATGATGAGCGTGGAGGCGGCCAGCGTGACTGGAGATTGCTCGCCCGCGCGCATGCCGACGGCAAGCTGCAGCACGACGACGCTGGCGGCGTAGAGCGCGGCGAGGATGGCCGTCAGCGAACCGTAGACCAATGCGCGGTTGATGAGGCGGTCAATGTCGTAGAGCCGCGCACGCAGGATGGCAATCGCGATCGAGATGGGGATGGCGGCAAGCAGCGCGTCGGTGGCGGCGGCACGCGCGACATAGCCCCCAGTGCCGGGGTGTGCGAGGCCTGGCGCGAGCAGATCGAGCAGCAGCATGCCGGAGTAGCCGGCCAGCGCGACGCCGATACCCAGCACCACCCACTTCGTCTGCCGGCGCTGCGCCGGACCTGAAACGGCGTGATAGCGATAGATCTGCACAGCGACCATCACCGCCAGAAAGCCTGCGCTGACTGCGACGTAGCGCCCGGGTTCCCAGCGCAGGGGATTGAATGCGGACTGCGGCGCGAAGTACTGCGGGACCTGCGCCACGACCCAGACCAGCGCCAGCCAGCGCGCCCAGCGTGGAACGAAGTGGCCGTCTGGGAAGAGGTAGAAGAACAGCGTCAGCGCCGCCGCGCCGAGGAACCGCAGGGCCGCGATGGCCGGAAACCAGGTGGGGTGGAGTACCGGAAGAGCGGCCATGGTGGCGGTGAACGTGGTGCCCCACAACGCGAGCATGAGAGAGACAAAGAGCGCCATGCGACCGTCGGCGCGGCGGAGGAAGATGATGAGCGCGACCAGCAGGTAGACGAGGGCAAAAGCGATCTCGATGGCGACCAGCAGTGGCGCGTAGATGGCGAGGGAGAGGCCGTGTGTGCCGAGCGCCGCCGCGTCAGCGGCGCTGAGCTGGCCGGGGGCACAGTCGCCGCCAGCAGCGCAGAGCGCCTGGAGCTGTGCGATGCGCGCGGGAACGCCAGCCATGAAGAAGGCGACCGCTGTCAGCGCCACGAACGTGACCGCCAGGCGCGCGAGCGCGAGCGGCCATCCGTGCAGCCGCCTCTCGGTTGCGACGCGCTGGGTCCGGACGGCGGCGGCAACTGCTGGTGGCGCGGTGGTCATGCACAATTCTCCATGAACGCTCCGTATCGGCTCCGGGGAAGAGTATGCCACACGCGCAAGCCGCGCAAGCCGCCGCAAGCTGATGGCAGGCGGCTCACTCGTAGGGCCACGTTGCACACGCCCTTCCGCGGCCACGACGCAGACATCTGCCGCCCGACGAATCGGCGCGTGTGTGAGCCGAGCATATCCCGCGGGCCGTCCCGAAAGCGTTCCGGCGACATGTTGGCGGCGGCAGTACAATCCGGATAGAGGCAGAGAAGGAGGGGCATGTGAGCGCTGGGACAGGGACCGGTGAGGCGCCGTCGAGTGAAACCGCGCCGTCCGCCGGAGGCACTAGCGCGGGAGCGATTCTGCGCCAGCGCGCGCACCGGCCCTGGCCGCTGCCGAAGGGATCCTGGGCGCTGCGCCAGACCTGGGGCGAGCTGCTCTTC
>DASUBU010000051.1:0-12447 GCA_035763125.1 Ktedonobacterales bacterium | reverse complement strand
GGGATCAGCGAGAGCCGGTAGCTGAACTGGGCGACGAGGAAGACGGGGGATGTGCCAAACGCCACCGCCGTGATGATGCCGACAACCGCCGGGGTGGGCGCCACCGCGTAGAGCAGCACCGTCAGCGCCCAGAGCCAGTGCACGGCAAGTGTGATCTGACCGAAGGTGAAGCGCCGCACCATGGGCGCCGCCGCCAATCCGCCGATGACGCTCCCCACGCCGCCCACGGCCAGCACCAGGCCGACCGCCGCATCTGAGCCACCCATCCGCTGCACCAGCACAATCACCACCAGCAGGTAACCGCTCTCGACCAGCAGCCCACCGCCCACTAGCGCTGCCAAGAAGCGCAAGAGCGGCTGACGCCAGAGCCAGCGCAGCCCCTCGCCGATCTCGGCCCGCAGCTTGCCACGTCCTGGCGGCCGCTCCTCGTTGAGCTTGACCGAGATGAGGCCCAGCGTGGCGACCGAGATGGCGTACGAGATGGCATCTCCCAGGAAGGGCAGCGCGCGGCTGAGGCTGAAGAGCACACCGCCTAGCGCCGGACCGAGCGTATAGCCGCTGCTCTGGGTCACCTCGTCGGCGGCCAGCGCCACAGGTAGTTGCTCCTTGGGCACCACGCGCACCAGGCCAGCCGTATTCGCCAGGCTGAAGAAGACGTTGAACGCACCCTCGCCCAGCGCGACGGCGTAGAGCTGCGCCAGCGAGAGCCGTCCCAGTGCCAGCGCCAGGGGGATGCTTGCCAGAAGCACCGCACGGCCTGCGTCGCACAGCATCATCAGCCGCTTGCGATTCCAGCGATCCACCAGGGCGCCTGCTGGCAGCCCGAGCAGCATATAGGGGATGGTGCGTGCCGCGCCCAGGAAGCCGGCCTGCGCCGCCGACCCGGTCAGCGCCAGGACGAGCAGCGGGAATGCCAGCTGCGAGAGCTGCGTACCGATCACCGAGACCGCCTGACCGCTCCAGAGCAGCAGATAGTTGCGATTGCGCCACAGCGCCCAGATCGTCGTTGCCTGCCGCGTGCCGGTAGCGTTGCCCGTCGCCATCACCACACCAGCCTTCTGGAAGCGTGTCCCTCATCCATCCCGCATCGGCGCCTTCGAGAGCGGCGCCTGCGTAGTAGACCACAAGCGATTTCAGGAATAAAGAGCAAGTGGTGTGGCTCGATAGTTTGGCACAGGTTTCTAGGAGAGTCCATGAGGAGGCTTCTATTCGGCTCTCGGGATGGCCCCACAGCTGAGCGCGATCTCGGATTCGCGCCCACTTCTCGTACCGTTTCTGACACTCAACAAGTCCAGACTTGCATACCATCCTGCTATCTTGCTATGGTAGGGGCATGAGGGCGATACAAGCGGTCATTTTCGACCTCGATGATACGTTGCTCAAAACCGCAGAGATCAAATGGGCGCACCACAAAGCCGTCGCCGCTCACTATGGCATCGAGCTGACCGATGAGGTCCTCGCCCGTTATTGGGGGATGCCGTTCGAGGTGATGATTGGTCACCTCTATAATCATGCGGATACCGTCAAAAATATGCTGGCGGCCAACCGCGCACTCGAAGCTCAGTTCCCCAAAGCAATCCAAGAAGACACCCTCGACGTCTTAGGCACACTGGCACGCCATCATATTGTGACAGGGGTTGTGACCTCCCTCACAACGGACTATGCCCGCAAGGATTTAGCACTCGCGCGCGTTCCTTCGGATGCCTTCTTGTTTGTCCAGGGAGCAGATGCGACGGCATACCATAAGCCTGACGGTAGAGTCTTTGACCCGGCTTTGGCACGCCTCGGAGCGTCGGCTATTCAGCGCTCGCAGGTCCTCTATGTGGGTGATGCCCTAATGGATCACCAAGCTGCAACAGGCGCTTCCTTGCAATTTGTTGGGGTAGCGACGGGCTTTGTGAGGGTTGAACAATTCAAGGAAGCAGGGGCGCCGGCCATAGGGAGACTCGGTGAGCTACCGGCGTACCTCGGACTGGTAGCCTAGCAAGACGGCGAAACTCACCAGATCCGAGTTCGGCGCTTGTAATCACCCCTGAGCACATCTGGAGCCATGCGCCGAGCATGCTCGACGATCAGATGGCTCGCCGTATGCAGCGCCGTCATTTCCGTACACACTGGGCCGCCAGCGGACGGTTTGTGAGGCGGCCGTGCTGCCGGCGAGACCAGTCGAGACGAGACCAGTCGAGACGAGACCAGTCGAGACTATGCAGTGAAGCCGCCGTATCACCGTGAAGCGGCAGGGCGGTGGCAGGCTGGAGGCCGGACCAGGAAAGGAGGCCCACCGTGAGCGCGGAGAGAAGCCAGGGATACGAGGTCGTGCAGTTCCCGTGGCTGCGGGTGCCGGTGGTAGATTCGCTGCGCGCCGCGCGTGGAAAACCGATGATGCACGCACTGGTGGAGGTAGACGTTACGCGCGCCCGCGAACTGCTGAGCGAGCACAAGCGCCGCACCGGCGAGACACGCTCGTTCACGGCGTTCATCATCGCCTGCACGGCCCGTGCGGTGTCGGAGCATCGGGACATGCAGGCCTATCGGCAGGGCAGGCGGCATCTCATCTTCTTCGACGACGTGGACGTCTGCATGAATATCGAGCACGAGGGGAGACAGACGGGCAAGCAGGCCACACCCCACGTCGTGCGTGGTGCAAACCGCAAGACGTTGCGTGAGATTCATCGAGACATCCGTGCGGCCCAGACGGCGGGCATCGGCGGCGTCTGGGCGATGCGCGGCCGGCGGCTGTATCCCCACCTGCCGCGACTGCTGCGCGCCGCCTTCTGGTGGGCCTTCAATCGCTTCCCGCGGCTCAAGCAGCGCATCGGCGGAACGCTCCTGTTAACGTCGGTGGGGATGTTTGGCAGGGGCGCCGCGTGGGGCATTACCCCCGTGTCGGACTACACGCTCACCATCGTCGTCGGCGGCATCGGCGAGCGGCCTGCTCTAGTGGATGGGCAGCTCGACGCGCGGCAGGTTCTGTGCCTGACGGTCAGCGCGGATCACAATGTGGTGGATGGGGCGCCGATGGCGCGCTTCGTCCAGCGCCTTGTGGACCTGATCGAGAGCGGATACGGACTCGACGAGGCTGGCGGGGACGGCGCCGGCACAGCGGTGGGCACGCTTTCAGGCACGACGACGTGACACGGCACGACGCCGGACGCGGCCGGAGCGCCAGGCGAGCACTCATCCATCGCTCAGTTGTAGGAGCCCCGCTCTACTTGCGCATCGCGCCGCGATTGACGAGATAGATGCCGGCCAGCGCGACGAGGCCGCCGAGCATCTGACGCGGCGAGAGGCCCTCACCGAGCAGCGGCACCGCGAAGAGCGCCGTCAGCACCGGCTGCGCGAGCAGTGTCGGCGAGACGACGGAGGCCGAGAGATGCCCGAGCGCGTAGGTGATCGCCAGCCAACCCGCCACCTGCGAGATCAGGGCGAGAGCCAGCAGCGCGAGCCACGTTCCCGGCGCGAAGCCCCACAGCGCGTGGCCGGCCACCAGATTGAACGCCAGGAGCAGGACGGTGGCCGCCACCCCCGGAATCCACAGCGAGACGACGGTGTTCATGGAGGCCCGCACGCGCTGCGTCAGAACGAGATAAAGCGCATAGGCTCCGCCAGCGACCAGCGCCAGCGCGTCGCCCAGCCCCAGGCGGCTGGCGTGGGCCAACGTGTCGCCGCCGACGATGATGCCCATACCCACCAGTGCCACAGCCAGACCGAGCCAGTAGATGCCGCCGAGCCGCTCGCGGAAGACGACGAAGGCGATCAGCCCGACGAAGATCGGCGCGTCGTTGCCTAGCAGGGTAGCGTTGGCGGCAGAGGTGATGCCGAGCGACGAGTTCCACAGGCCGAGATCAAGCGCGAAGAATATCCCCGCCGCCAGTGCGACGAGCCATGCTGTGCGGTTCAGCCGCAGGCCACCGCGCCGTACTGAGCCCGCGAAGACCGGCAGCAGCGCCAATTCGGCGATGAGGACGCGATAGAAACCCGAGACGGTGCCCGGCAGATGTGTCCATTTCGTGAAGATTGCCGAGAGGCCGATGCAGACGACGCCGAATGC
The DNA here is from genome assembly GCA_035763125.1 of Ktedonobacterales bacterium. Taxonomy (GTDB): domain Bacteria; phylum Chloroflexota; class Ktedonobacteria; order Ktedonobacterales; family JADMIN01; genus SMAG-U1939. Next base: position 8,396 of record DASUBU010000051.1, on the reverse strand, counting down.
CAGCGCACCATAGACACGCAGGCGGCTCGCGGAAGTGGTCGAGATACTCGCGGTACTCGCCGCCGTCGCGCGCGTACCAGCACCCGTCGCCACGCGCAAACTTGTCTCCGCCATCGTAGTGATCCTTTCCGAAGAAGCCGGCGGAAACGTTCGCGCCGTGGTGAGAGACAGGCGGGCAGCAGGTGCCCATCGTCTGGGGGCGTCCGGTGGACGCGCCTACAGTGCCACGACATGCGTGACGTGTGGGTGCAGGCGGCCGTTCTTTCTCTGCCTGCCCCTGCGCTCTCTGTGTTCTCTGTGGTTAGCTCTCAGCGACGGCTGCTGGAGCGCTGACCTTCGCCAGGATGGCCTCCACCGGCAGCACCCTGGCGAAAGACGTCGCCATGATCGCCAGCGTCGCCTCCTGGATCGCCGCGTGAGGGACCGTAGCGCCATCGCGGGCAAGGTCGCGCGTGGCCGTGGCATCCGCAGCAAAGAACACGTCGAAGCCACGCTCGCGCGCCTGGCGGCTGGTGGTATCGCAGCAGAGGTGCGTCATGTAGCCGCTGACGATGACGGTGTCCACGCCCGCGCGGCGCAGGTACGCCTCAAGCGGCGTGCCCGTGAAGGCACCCGGGACGTGCTTCGTCAGACGGCGCTCACCCGGCTGCGGCACGATCGCCGGATGCATCTCAGCACCCACGCTCCCCGGCGCGAAGACCGGCCCCGCGGGGTCGAGGCTCTCGTGGACGATGTGAAAGACCGGGATTCCCGCTGCCCGCGCCCCCGCCAGCAGCGCCTGGATGCGCTCCAGCGCGTGCTCGCCCTCCGGCAGCGCCCACTTGCCATGCGGCGCGAAGTACTCGTTCTGTACGTCAATCACCAGCAGTGCAGGCTTCATCGCTTGCCTCCCGTCTTCAGAAACACTCAGGCGGACCGACGTCCCACCTGCCCTATGTTATCCGTCAGCTCAGGGTACTCGGCAGGCTCGCCGCCGGGCAGCATCATCGCAGCCGATGTGCGGCGGCGCCTCAGCAGACTATTTAGTGTGCCGTTGGTCAGCATCGTGCCGAGCAGCACCAGCGCCAGACCAGCCAGCGCGTACCAATGCACCTGCTCGCCCAGGAAGAGCGCGCCCCACAGCAGCGCCGTGCAGGGCAGCAGATACGTCACCAGCGCGGTGCGGGTCGGGCCGACATGGTTGATGAGATAGAAGTAGAGCAGATAGGCCACCGCGGTGCCCAGAATCCCCAACGCGGCCATCGAGCCGAGCGCGGCGAGCGAGGGCAGATGCGTTGGCGGGGCCCACAGCAGTGCCACCGGCAGCATCACCACCAGTGCGGCGCTCTGCATCGTGAACGGGCCGACCAGCGGCGCGGAGCCCGCATAGCCTTTGGAGAGCATCGCCCCGACGCCATAGGCGACCGCGGCGATCAGCACTGCCAGCTCGCCCAGCGCGACATTCACATCGCCGCCGCCAAAGCTCAGCGCTGAGGGGCCGATCAGCACGCCGACACCCAGAAAGCCGAGCAGCACACCCGCACTGCGGCGCCACGTCAGCGCCTCATGGCCGGCGGTCATCCAGAAATGCGCCAGCACAACCGTGAAGAGCGGCGTCGTGGCGTTGAGGATCGAGGCCACGCCGCTGGCGATGCGTGTCTCGCCCCAGGTGATCAGCAGATACGGCAGCACGCTGTTGACGGTGCCAATCAGCAGGCCGAAGCGCCAGTAGCGCCGCCAGCCCGCGCCGAGCGCCGGCCGCACCGCGATGATGGCCAACAGTGTCGCCACTGAGAAGGCGAGCCGTCCCAGCACCACCGTCGCCGGTGAGGCATCTTCGAGGGCGATCTTGATGAATAGGAACGAGGCGCCCCAGATCAGCGCCAGCAATCCAAGAACGCCATATTCCTTCGCGCGCACGCTCTCCACCCACCTCTCCGTCACGATGTGCTCCGATACCCAGTACAACCCCTCGGCGGCCTAGGGAGTTGCTTCGTCGCGGGTGGGCTTCGGTGTGATCCAGGCCAGGCCGCGCTCCCAATTGCGCGTCAGCGCTCGCTGCGCGCGCTTGGCATCGCGTGCCTCCAGACAGGAGATCAGCTCGGCGTGATCGCTAAGTGAGGGCGTGCGGTCGGTGGCGCCCCAAAAGGCGCGCTCGATGCGCTGAACTTTGCATTCGAGCTGCTCCAGTGTCGCTTGCAGCTCGCGATTGCCGCTGGCAGCGATGATCTCGCCGTGCAGCGCGCGATCCGCATCCAGCGCGGCACGGGCGTCGCACGCGCGCAGGGCCTCGGCCAGCCGGGCGTTGGCCGCCCGCATGCGATCCAGCGCCTCGGCGGTCATCCGCGGCAACGCGAGCGCCAGCGCCAGCGCTTCGAGCGCGGCGACCATCGGATAGATCTCGCGCGCCTGGGCCAGCGTCACAGGACTGACGTGGGTGCGACGATTGGGCGCGGTGACGACGAGATCCTCTTCAGCCAGCCGCGCCAGCGCCTCGCGCACGGGCGTGCGGCTCATGCCCAGCGCCTCGGCCAGCGCTTCGTCGCGCAGCGGCTCGCCGGGCGCCAGCGTGCCGTCCAGAATCCACGCGCGCAGCCGGTCGTAGGCCGCATCGCGCAGGCAGACCCGCTCGACAGCCTCAGCGCGCTCCGGAACCGGCATCGTTCCGCCTCCTCGCTCTCACTTTCCGTATTCTGTATACAATATACCGCGGCGGGGCAAGAGCCGCGCCGGGCACGGGTCGCGCGGACCTCTTCGGGGGAGTTGGGCGGGCTACTCGGTCGCGCTGGTCAGCTCCTGGCGGCGGAACGCCAGCCAGGCGAGCACGACCACCAGCGCGCAGATGGCGGCGTTCCCGAGCAGCGATGCCGCCAGGTGCGCGGGCGCCGTGCCGCGCGCCAGCGCGCTCGCAGACTCCAGCAAACCGGACGGCGTGAGCTGCGCGACACGCGGGATGATCCCAATCAGCGAGAGGGCAGCCCACGCCGCCAGCCCAAGCCCCACCGCAGGCAGTTGCGAGCGGGCAAGCGTGCTGCCGAGGAACGTCAGCAGGCCGTACACCACCAACGAGAGCAGCACCAGCAGCGTGCAGGCGATGAACCCGCCCGGCGCAAGCGGCTCGAAGAGGATAGCAGTGTAGACGTACGTCGCAACGGCCGCCAGCGCCACGCCGGCCGCGAGCACGGCGAGCAGCGCGACCAGCTTCGCCGCCAGGAAGGCCTCGCGCGAGAGCGGCTTCGTCAGCACGAAGGCGGCCGTGCCGCGCTCCTTCTCGCGCGCGACCATGCCCATCGGCAGCAGGATGGCGACAAAGATGCCGGTCCCCGCTACGTTCTTGAGATACTGCGCGATGGCGTCCGCCACGGTGGGCGGCGGCACGATGATCTGCACGCCCGCCTGGCCCGCGCCGATGGCTTTGAGCAGCTCGGGCGTGTATTTCGCCGTCACGGGCGAAATGATGCCGAGCACGAGAAAGATCACCGAGACGACCAGCAGCCGCCTGCTCCGCACCGCCTCGCGCAATTCTTTGCGCAGAAAGACTCCGAAGCCATCCATCACGGTGGTGTCGCTTTCTCTGGCTGCTGCGAGCCGACAAGCCGCAGGAAGATGTCCTCCAGACTCGGCCGCCCGCGCTCGAAGCGCTGCAGCTCGATCTCGTGGGCCGCGAGTAGTCCCAGGATGTCGCGACTCGCCGTGGCGGGATCGCGTGCCACGACACGGATGGCGCCATGGTCCCGCACGACCTCGCCGGCCCACGGCGCCTCACGCAGCACGCCGATCATGAGCTGCACGCGCGCCTCCTGGCCCGGCTCCGGCTCCAGCGTGAAGATGGGCTGCGCATACCGCTCTTGCAGCTCGGCCACCGAGGACGAGACGATCAGCCGGCCCTGGTTGATGATGGCGACCGTGTCGCAGACTCGCTCGACGTCGGCCAGGATGTGCGACGACATGAACACCGTGGCCTGCCCGCGCAGGCCGGCGATCACGTCGAGGATATCGTGCCGGCCCGCCGGATCCAGCGAATTGACCGGCTCGTCCAGAAACAGCACCTCCGGCCGGTTGATGAGGGCTTGCGCCAGCCCTAGCCGCTGGCGCATTCCACCGGAATACGCGCCGATGCGGCGGTTGGCCGCGTCGGTCAGCCCGACCAGCGCCAGCACCTCATCTACGCGGCCGCGCAGCGTGGCGCCACGCAGCCCAAACAGCTCGCCCACGAACGCCAGCAGCTCGCGCCCGCGCATCCAGCCATAATACTGCGGCGACTGATCGAGGAAGCCGATGCGCCCGCGCAGGCGCGTGCCGCTGGTGGCGATATCCATGCCCGCAACGGTGGCGCTGCCCTCGGTAGCGAAGGCCAGCCCCGTGAGCAGGCGCAGCGTGGTCGTCTTGCCGGCGCCGTTGGGGCCAAGGAAGCCAAAGATCGAGCCGGCGGGCACGTCGAGCGTCAGATGATCGAGGGCCAGCACATCGCTATAGCGCTTAGTGAGGCTCCGGCACGAGATGGCCGGGGTGGGCGCGCCGGTCATGCTCAATACTCCTCGCGCCCGACGAGCAGATAGATGACCCAGCCGAAAGTGCTCACCAGCAGGATCACGAGCAGCCAGACGAGCTTGTTGCCCCCTCTGACGCGCCGGTCCGGTCTGTAGAGATCCACGACGCAGTAGATCACCATGCCCAGGTCAATGAGGACCAGCGGGATGAGCGCGAGAAGCAATTTGGGGTCTACCTGCATCGCGCTCATCGCCAGCCTCTCTCACTGCTGATGGACGAGCGCACCCGCTGCGCTGTCCTGCCTGTATGGTACTACGCGCCGGCTAGACATCAGTTCATCTCAAGTGCATCACAGTGTTTGCCCGTTCCTGCCGCCGCTTGATCGCGCCTTCGCCTGCTACCGGGGGATAATTCCTTTGGGTCGCGTCCCACATGCGGATGCCCGCGGAATGGTGCCCCGGGACCAGGCAGCGATTGACAACCATGCGGCCAATCGGTACACTTGCTCACAGCGCCCGTTTGTGTAAGAAGAGGTCTGTGGCCGGGTTGGTGTGAAGCGGTTCACGCCCGATGGGATGGGGGATGAGGAGAAGGGGAGGCTATCACATGCGCCGCCGTCATGTCTCGCGTACCCGGCTCTTGTCGCTGCTCACTATTCCGCTCGTGGCTGCGCTCTACGCGTCGTTCGCCCCCGTCGCACATGCCTGGACCTCTCCAGACAAGGCCACCACGCCCATCATCTTCGTGCATGGGTACAACAACAGCCTGGGGTGCCCCTCGGTGGACGAGGCGATGTGGAATGCCCTGAAGGGCGACCTCGTCGAGGATGGCTGGACCGGACCGAAACGGGCGGTCGGCTTCTATAGCTGTGACAAGAACGTCGCCTCCAACGACTGGATTGACCAGTACGGCAGTCACTCGACGTATTACGCGACGTCACCATGCAGTCCGGTTTGCAGCACGCACGAGTACGGCACCTCCGGCCATCTCTCGCACAACCGCAATACCGACCTGCGGCATCTGGCCTATCATCTCGCCTGGTTCATCTACCAGAACTACTCGAAGCACGGCCAGAACGTGCAGGTCGTGGCGCACAGCATGGGTGGCCTGATCGTGCGCTGGATGCTGTACGCCGAGCAGAACAACTCCACCATCGGCCAGGGCCTGTTCCCGCCCAAGCTGCTCGTGCAGGACGTCTACACCATCAGCACCATGCACAACGGCGTCATCTACGCCTTCGCAGGCTCGACGTGGCAGGCCGAGCAGATGCAGTCGGGGAGCAGCTTCATCAACGCCATCAACGCCACGAGCAGCGGGCGCGATCCCCAAGCGACCAATGGCACCGACTGGACAACGATGGGCAACTACCCGGCAGACGCGGATTTCGTGGTCGGCGACACGTCGGCAATGCACATGGACGGCGGCCACAAGCTGCTCTACGTGGACCCGCGCTACACGCATGGCGGCTCGCTCAACGACACCAACGAGAGCTGGGACGCGCTGACTTACCGCTGCGACGGCTGCGGCGCCGGAACGTCCATCTCCACCTACCGCACCGTCGGCGGCATGCCGCATAACGATGGCTACGTGGACCAGGCGCTCTATCACAACTGCCTGTACTGCTGGCCCTCGCTGCCGATGCGGTAAGGCGGAGCTACGCGTGAGCGGACGGTAGAGCTGCGCGATCTATCGCGAGCTGCCGTGCTAGCCCTGGCGGCCAGTCTGCTCGTCCTGATACTTCTTCCAGTCGGCCAGGAACGCCTCGATGCCCTTATCCGTCAGCGGATGCTGCGCGGACTGCACGAGCACCTTGTACGGCACGGTGGCGATATCGGCGCCGGCTTTGGCCGCCGCGATGATGTGCAGCGGATGGCGGATGCTGGCGGCCAGCACGAGCGTCGGCAGCTTGTGCTGGCGGTAGATCTCGACGGTATCCCGCACCACCTGCATGCCGTCCTCGGAGATATCGTCGAGGCGGCCGACGAACGGGCTGATGATGTACGCGCCGGCCAGCGCCGCGAAGAGCGCCTGATTGGCCGAGAAGCAGAGCGTCACGTTGGTGCGGATGCCCTCGGCCTTGAGCTGCTTCACCGCTGCCCAGCCGTTGGGCGTCGAGGGCACCTTGACCACCACGTTGGGGTGCCAGCGCGCAAAGCGGCGTCCCTCCTCTACCATGCCCGCCGTATCCAGGCTGACCGTCTCGGCGCTGATCGGGCCGTCCACCAGCTCGGCGATCTCCTTGATCGTCGCCTCATGGCTCTTGCCGGACGACTTCATCATCAGCGTCGGGTTGGTGGTCACGCCGCTCAAGATGCCCCAGCGCGCCGCCTCGCGGATGTCATTGATGTCCGCTGTGTCGAGGAATATTCGCATGTCCTTCCGTCCCTTTCGCTATCGGCCTGAGGAGCAGAGCAGGGCAGGGCGGCTGGGGCTGGCTCCATGCCTCCCACGCCCCGCCTCCTGCCTATCTCTCAGTCCCTTTCACTGTCTCCCTTTTCCTCTGCGCCTTCTGTGTCCTCTGTGGTGAACTCCGCTAACGGCGCTTGAGCTCGATCTGCCCATCGCGCACACGTACATCATAGCGCGGCTGGCCCATGCTCGCCGGACCCGTCACCGCGGCGCCCGTGCGTAGGTCGAAGCGCGAGCCGTGCCAGGGACATTGCACACGCGTCCCTTGCAGCTCGCCCTCGTCCAGCGGACCCCCCGCGTGGGTGCAGGTGGCGGCAAGGGCAGCGTATGAGTCGCCCAGCTTGACCAGCACCACCGGCACACCGCCGACCGTCACACGGTAGAGCTTGTTCGCGGTGGCCTCGGCCACCGGCATCACGGCCTCGTAGTCGTCGCCGCCATGCTCCCAGGCCGTGTGATTGACCTGCGTGCCCTTGTCGAAGACCAGGTCGCCGCCGAGATACGCGCCGATGGCCAGCACCACCAGGCCGGCGAAGCCCAGAATCGCGGCGAGGACCGTGTCGCCGGTCGGCGCGGAGAAGCGCAGCACCGTCGAGATAATGTAGAGCACCGTCGCCAGCGTCTGCAGCAGCCCGTGATAGAGGCCGACGGTGCGCTCGCGACCGTAGGTATCGCTCCAGTCGGCTGAGCCGGTGACGACCGCCGCCAGCCCCGCCAGCACGCCAATCAGCACCGTCACCTGGGCGCCGCGCGCGGCCCAGGCATTGCCGCTCGGCGAGATCAGCCAGAGGATGTCGAGCAGCGCGGTCAGCAGCCACGCGCCCACCGGCACGTCGGTGATCAGCGGATGCAGCGGGTGGCGCAGCCAGGTGCCGGAGAGCAGGCTCTTCCACAGGCGCGGCGGCTTCGCCGTGTTGCCGGCCAGCGTGCCGACCAGCTTCTGCAAGCTGTCGCCCAGCCGCTCGATAAAGGGCGGCCGCGGCTCGGACGTGGACTGGGCCGAGGTTTCGGTAGTCGAAGGCGCTTGCGGATCCGACATGATGGCAGTGCTCCTTCTAGATGGAGGGAGAAGTGCTGGGCAGCGGCCGGCATGCATCGCCGCCACCGCGACGGCTCGGGAGCAGACCCCAACGGCGCTTCCCTTGCTGGCATCAATGGTAGGGTAAAGCGACGCGAAAAGTCAACTGATTTAGTCAACATTAGCGATGCGGACTGTCCCGAGGTACAGGTACGTTTCGGCAGCGGGATCTCATAGGGGTAAGCTGCGCACGCTCAGGCTGGCGCCGCCTGCGCGCGGGGGAGCCTGCCGGCGCACGCTCGGCTCCGTGGGGACATGCTGCGCAGGCGCCTATGACTGCGCGTGCGGCCATCCCTCCGCCGCCTCCTCTCAGCGGATGAGTTTGAAGGGCCGGCATGGTACAATGCGGGGCGTGCCTCTGCAATGGGGCAGGTGGCACATGCACGACGAGGACGTTGCGGGGGGAGCGGCGACGATGGCGGAGCGGACGGAGGACGGC
>DASUBU010000050.1:0-4490 GCA_035763125.1 Ktedonobacterales bacterium | reverse complement strand
CTGAACGCGGTGGCGGAGCGGCTGGATATGCCGAGCGTGCTGCTCTTCGTGCTGGGAACGGCGTTCCTGGCGGGGTGGCGGCTGAAGGTCTCGGCGTATGGCCGAGACGCCTGGGCGGTGATAGCGATTGCAGCGCTGTCGGTACCGATGCTCTCGAAGACCAACTGGCCCTACTACTATCTGGAGCCGTTCATCCTGCTGCTGGTTTGGGAGTTCACGACGATGCACGACCGGCTGGCTGGGCTGTGGCGCTGGCCGGTGCTGACGTTTGGCTTCGTGGTGGTGGCGGCGACCCTTTCACAATACCTGGGCCTGCGGAGCGTCGGCGCGCTGGATCGGGTGGTGCTGGGGCTGGTCGAGTTCGGCACTATGCTCGCGTGCGCCGTGGCGATCTGGGTGCGCATGCGCGCGGCGAAGCCCGAGGCTGAGGCGCGTGCCATCGGTGGGGCCGCTCGCGCGTCGGTAGGTGGTGGCGAGTGGCGACCGGGACCGGGACCGCAACCGCAGCCGCTGGGATATCTGGCACAGCCACCGGTGGCGCCGACGACTGGGCAGGGTCAGCCGCCTGCCGGTCCAGCCTGGTCAGGAGCGCCTGCGCCGCCGTGGATGCGCGGCGGGGAGCGTTTCCCGCCAGGAGGTGCGCCGGGGCCGCTGGGCCCTACAGGTCCCGCGGATGGCGGGCGTGGAGCAGGGCAGGGGCAGATTCCTCCGCGAGCGCCGCCACAGTCGCCGCCGCAACAGCCTTATGGGCAGAATCCCGCGGCGACTCCGCTTCCCGACGCGCAGGGGCGCGGGGTTGCCGAGGGATCGCCGGCATCGTTTGGCCGCATGCCGCGTCCGGGTACGCCTGAGGGGCCGGGAAGAGCAGCAGAGCAGCAGGGCCTGCCCGATGAGTGGCCCGATCTGGGCGGCGGATGGCCGCCGCTGCCGCCGAGCAACGGGCGCGAGGGCCGCTAGCGTGGCGAGCCAGCCCAGCGGAGCGCAGATGACGGCCGGGGCGGCGGGCGCGCCCGCGGAGGAGCCGGAAGCGGCGTGGAGCGGACCGGCGCTGCGCGATCTGGTGCTGGTGGCTGCGGCGATCGAGGCATTCTTTCTAGCGCTTATGGCCGCGGCTCCAGTGGGTGGCATCTCGCAGACGATCTCGCCGCTGGTGCACATGTGGCCCTGGCTCCTTGCGCCGGCACGGCTGATCTTTGGGCGGCTGGCGGCAGAGAGTGTGCCACCGGAGCGGGGGTGGCCGGCGCTGGCGCTCTTCGCGGGGCTGATGGTGGGGGCGAGCGCGGCGGCGGCGCTGGTGGTGCCACTTTGCCGGAGGCGGCCTGGCGGGCGGCAGACGCATCTATGGCTGGCGCTGGGTGGGGCGGCTGTGCTTGGACTGACGCTGCTGCTGCTGCCATCGCTGCCGTCGGACGATGTCTTCAGCTACATCCTCTACGGGCGTATCAGCGCACTGCACGGGGCGAATCCGCTGGTGGCGGCGCCGTCGAGCTTTCCGGATGACCCGTTCCTGCGGCTGGTGTTTTGGCAGGGGACGCGCTCGGTCTATGGGCCGGGCTGGCTGCTGCTCTCGGCGGGACTGACGCACGTGGCTGAGGCACTGGGCGGGCAGCTCGCGACGTACGTGCTGCTCTATAAGCTGGTGGGTTTCGCGGCGCACCTGGCGAACTCCGCGCTGATCTGGGCGATCCTGGGGCTGCTGGCGCCGCGGCGCCGCCTGCTGGGGACACTGCTCTATGCCTGGAATCCGCTCTGCCTGCTGGAGTTCTGTGCGAGCGCGCACAACGACGCACTGATGCTGACGCTGGCACTGGCGGGGATCTATTGCCTGGCGCGCGGATGGGAAGGTCCCGCGCTGCTGTGCTTCGGACTATCCATCAGCGTGAAGTATGTCTGGCTGGCGCTGGTGCCGTTGTACCTGATATGGGTGGCGCGCAGGGTTCTGGCAGAACGAGCTGGGCGTGTGTGGCAGGAGGGGCGTGCGCAACACGCCCGCACCAACGTGAGGCAGTGGTACGAGCGAGCGGGCATCCGCGCAGTGGTGTGGGCCGTTCTGTGGCGGGTGGGAGTGGTGGTGGGGGTGATGACGCTGACGGCGTTGCCATTCTGGGCAGGGACGGAAACGCTAGGGGCACTGGCCTACTCGCCGCCTGCACAGCAGCTCGACAATTCGCTGCTTGAGTTGGCGCAGTGGCCGCTGCGGGCAGTGGCTGGGGCGCTGGGCGTGCGCCCGACCGCGGCGGCGAGTGTGGTGCAGGCGGGGCTGAAACTGCTCGGCCTGGGGATCTTTGCCCTGGTGTGGGTGCGGGCGGCGCTACGAACGCGGGACCTCGGGAGCCTGCTGGTTGGCTGGGGGTGGGTGTTGTTCTGGTATGCCGCGGTGGCGTCAGGCTGGTTCTGGCCGTGGTACGCGACGTGGGCGCTAGCACTTGCGGCTCTGGTGGCCCGGGAGGAGCTGCTACCAGCGGCGCTGCTGCTGGCGGGTGGCGTGCTGACGCTGTATGCGTTCATTCCGCTCTATGCGGCACCGGTGTATGGGCTGCGGGCGCTGATCGCGTTTGGGCCGGCGCTGGGGTATCTGGTGTATAGCCATCGTGCAGAGGTAGTGAGAGCAGCGGGGAGGCTGCGGACGGCCCTCGAGCGTGCGAACCGTGGGTGGGCGCGGCGCGTATAGAAGGTGACGGGAGCCGCGGCAGGGATGGCGCAGCTCTGGCAGCCAGTTGCTGGTCCCAGGTTTGCGAGCTGGGATAGCTGAGGCACGTGGATCGCCGCTACCTCCAATTAGCTGGCTATCCCTACTGGCGAGAAGGACGGGGACCTATGCGCGGGGCGCTAGAGATCGGATCGGTTGCGGAGTCTGACGCAGGAGGGCGTGAATCGCGGCCCTGGTGGCAGCGGTACGCAGACGACGCAGGAAGCGTGGGGAGCAGGCGGGTTGGGCAGAGATCAGGACAGGTGCGTTGCGTGCTGACGCACGGGCTGAACGGAGAGCCGGCCGATCTGGAAGAAGTTGAGCGGGCACTGCGGCGAGAAGGTTTTGCGACACGCTCACTTCTGTTGCCGGGGCACGGGACAACGGTGCGTGACTTTCGCCGGAGCAGGTGGCCAGACTGGCTGGGCGAGGTGCGGCGGGCCGCGCGCGAGACGCTCAGCGCGGGCGAGCGGCTGATGCTGGTGGGACATTCGATGGGTGCCGCAGCGTGCCTGGCTGTGGCGGCGGAGTATCGGGAGGAGCCGGCGCTGGTGGGCGTGGCGGCATTGTGTCCGCCCACGCGTATGTATCCGGTGGCGGAGGGCATGTTTGGGGCGATGCGGCACGTCACGCCGTACTTGCCAGGGGGAATTGAGGACATCCGGGATCGCAGAGCCGGGGCACGTGTCCACCGGCATGTGTACCGGTGGACGGCGACGGAGGCGATCTACAGCCTGTTCCGCGCGTTGCCAGACGTGCGCGCGGCGTTGCCGAGAGTGAGCTGCCCGGCGCTGGTGGTGGCGGCGAAGCACGACCATGTGGTGCCGCTGCGCGACGGGCTGGAAGCGTATGGGCTGCTGGGCGCGCGCGAGAAGGAGGTGCTGGTGCTGGAGCGGTCGTATCATGCGGTGGCGCAGGACGTGGAGCGGCACATCGTGAGTGCGCGAGTGGCGATGTTCTGCCGACAGGTGAGTGAGCGCGATAGATCGAGAATAGGGCGAGAGTAAGAGGATGGTCATGGGTGTGACGTAGCGGGTGGGCGGCGCGTTTGGAGGCTATGAGAGGTGTATACGGGCTGGCGAAGAGCCTGGCAAGACGCTTGACACATGGCGATGGATATGAGATACTCATGAGGTCGCCACGAGAGAGCGACGCGGTGCCGGGGTCACTCTGGCCACCAAAGCCTCTTGCAGCCTTCCCCCCTCACTTCTCTCGAACTTTCACGTACACGACTGCAGGGTTGTGCCGTCTGGAAGAGGCGAGCGAAGGGCGAGGAGGGGTATCCCGGGCGCGAAACGTCGGCGCTCGTGGAGAAAGTGGCGATCCGGCTCTTGACACGGCTATATGGCTGTGGTACACTCAGTCGGTGCCCTCAAAAAGGGGCGACGTGACGCGAGGCGAACGCATGACGGACGCCGCGCGAGACAGACAGTACATTGACAACTGAAGAGTGGGAAGCAGTACAGCGCAGCAACGGGAAGTGCATGCTTGACATGCGGAGCGCAAGGCGGAGTGCCGCGATCGAAATGGTCGTGGGCGCCGCGGAGCGCGAGAACCCCGAAGCACTTTGAGTCGTACGACACGACTCGACGACAGAGCTGAACGCTTCAGGCGTCTTGGCCCGGCGAAGGTCGGACGAGCGCCTGGGATAGAGACAGCACTGTATGGCGAGTTTGATCCTGGCTCAGGACGAACGCTGGCGGCGTGCGTAACACATGCAAGTCGAACGCGGGGGAGTGCGGCAGGTATCTTTCGGGATGCCGGCGGCTTCTGCCGAGTGGCGGACGGGTGCGTAACACGT
>DASUBU010000049.1:0-21791 GCA_035763125.1 Ktedonobacterales bacterium | reverse complement strand
GAGCCATCCGCCCATGTCCACGAATAGTCCGGCGCGCAGCCCTGCCTGCGCCGCACTCGCGCCGCTGCTGGCCCTGCGCGATACCGGCGCGCTCGATCCCGCCGAAGAGGTCGCCGTGCGTGAGCATCTCGCCGGCTGCGCCACCTGCCGCGCCGATGCGGACCTCGACACGAGGATTGCCGCCAGCCTACGCCGCGTGCTGCATGCTGACGCGATGCCGGCGGGCGCGCCACCGCTCAGTGCGGAGCAGATCATCGCCGCCGCTGCTGCTGAGGATGCGGCGCCAGGCCGTGGGGCATTCGCTCCCGCACATCCCACAGTATGGTCCCCTCGGTCGTCCGGTATGCCGCGCTGGCTCGCGGGCGTGCCGGCGCTCGCCGCCGTGCTGCTGGTGGCCGTGCTGGCCGCCTTCATCTTCGCGAGCCGTGGGAGCGGCCGCACCGGCGTCGTTCCGAGCGCCACCGCCACGCTCTCTCCATCGCTCGCCCAGCGCACCGTCTATATCCCCACCGACGTTGGGCTCTACGCTCTGCGCGCGTCCGATGGCCAGGTACGCTGGACCTTCCCCGCCGGCATTGACCACACTCCGATCCAGGCCATGGCAGCCGTCTCCTCTGTGCTGCTAGACCATGGCACGCTCTACGTCTGCGTCACCGCGGACCCGAATACGCTCGCCGCGGCCCAACAGTATAGTGGGATCTTCGCGCTGCGCGCCTCCGACGGTAAGCGGCTGTGGCGTGTCCCGACACTCTTCGGCTGCGTGGGTCATCTCACACTGGCCGATGGTACGCTCTACGCCATCCCCAACCCCCAGGATACCTTCACGCAAGCCGATAGCTCGCTGGCGGTTGCCGCCATTCGCGCCTCCGACGGCAAGCCGCTGTGGGGCACGAGTCTTCCAGATCCCGGTATCGCCGGCCCGGTGGTGGTGGGAGATCGGGTGGTCGTCGCGACCATCTCGCACCTGATCGCCGTGCGTCGCTCCGACGGCCACATCCTCTGGAGCACGCCGATTGTGCCCGGCGCCCAGCAGGAGGGCACCGATCCGAGCAGCTACAACGATTCGGTGGCCATCACCGCCGACGGAGACAAGCTGCTGGTGCTGGGCAAGCGCCTGCTCACACGAGGCGACAGCAGCCACAGCGCGGCATGGGAGGCCAATCTGTATCTCATTTCCGCCGCCGACGGCACGCATCTCTTGCGCACCAGCGTCGAGAACGATCCCTGGAGCATCGCCTATCCGCCCGTCGTGGCCGGCGATGTCGTCTATGTCCAGTGGGGCGCCGGGATGACGGCGCTCTCGCTACCCTCCAGCACGCTCGACCAGGTGTGGCGCTTCATCCCAGCCCAGGCTGCGTCGCAGAATGAGGCGATGACTGGAGCGGCGGTGGCTGGCGGCGTCGTCTACACCACCGACCTCTTCGGCGTGCTGAGCGACCACAACGGCAAGCGTGTGACGCAGAATTGCACCTACGCGGTTCGCGCCTCGGACGGCCGCGAGCTCTGGCGCACACCCACCGATGCCGGTCAGGACGCAAGAACGCCAACCGTCGCCGATGGCGTGGTCTTCGCTCCGGCTGGTGGCACGCTCTTGGCGCTGCGCGCAAGCGACGGCGGGGTGCTCTGGCGGTACGTACCGGTGGGCGGCGGCCCGGTGAGAACCCCGGTTGTCGGATAGCGGCCGCTGGCGCAGGCTATGCCAGCGCGGACGCGTACCGGCCGTCGCCGAGATCGTGGTGATCGGCGCTGGTCCCGGCCCGACGTGCAGAGGTGAATCCGAGGGGAACGCTCTACGTGTCGCCGGCGGATGCGTACGATCCGATGGCGCGGGCGCGGCAGCTACTCGCGCGTGGCGGCATGGGTCGTCTCGGCGCACAGACCTTCGGCGTGGCGTGCCTGCACCGCGTGGCCCAGGATGGCGCGCGCCACCTGCGCGAACCGCTCGACGTCGCCACTGCACCAGAACTCGTCGCGTGTCGGGTCCGGTGCCCGCGGTTTCTCGGCTGGCGTGCCTTCTGGCGCCGTCAGCTCGCCACGCTGCTCCAGCACCCAGCGCGTCCGCCGGGCAATCGCCGCCCCCGAATCAATCACCTCGACGGCTGGACCCGCCACGCGCTCGAATGCCGACCGCATCGCCGGGAAATGCGTGCAGCCCAGCACCAGCTCGTCAATCCCGGCTGCCAGCAGCGGCGCGATGTAGCCCAGGATCACCGCCTCCGCGCGTGGACCTTCCAGGATACCTTCCTCGGCCAGCGTTACCAGATCCGGGCAGCCAACCGCCAGCACCTCCACCCCGCGCGTCTCGGCGTGCTCGGCCACCAGCCGCTTGAGATAGTCCCCGTTGGCAGAGGCCTCAGTCGCTGCCACGCCCACTTTGCCCGTCCGTGTGCGCTCGGCCGCCGGCTTCACCGCAGGCACCACACCGACGAACGGCACGTCCAGCGGATCGCCGATCTGCTTGCGCAATACGTCGAGCGCCGAGACCGAGGCGGTATTGCAGGCGACGACGATCACCTTCGCGCCGCGCTCCAGCAGCCAGCGCACGCCGGCCAGCGAGAGGCGCTGAATCTCCTCCTCGCTGCGCACGCCATACGGGCAGTTGCCGGTATCGCCGAAGTAGATGTAGCGCTCGTCGGGCAGCTCGCGCAGCAGATCGGAGAGCACCGTCAGTCCGCCGACGCCCGAATCAAAGACGCCAATCGGCGCGGAGCTCTTCGGCTCGCCCGCCCGCTGGTGTCCGTTCGTATGCGTCTGATCCTGGCTGCTCATCCCACGCTCTCCTGTGGTCGTGTCTGGTATCTGTTGGTATCTGCCCGTTGCCGGGCGCTGCTCGCTCGCGCCGACCGTCTGCGTCCCATTGTAGCATGCGCCTTGCCTGGCACTCGCCCGGTCACCTACAGACACGCGCGTCAACGGAGCGCACTTGCGTAAGCCCTACCCCTCGCGTTACGATGGCAGCGCCAACTAGGGAGGCGTTGCGCATGCCCTTCTTCGACAAGCACTGGCGTCTGCGCTGGGTCGGAGCCGTCGTCTCGGCCAGCTTCGCCGTCTTCCTCCCGATTCGCTATCTGCAAGTTGCCGTCGTGTGGAATCGCTTGCGCGGCCTCGACATGACGCCCGATCTCATCTTTGCAGCCAGCGCACTCGTCATGTTGGCTGTGTGCGCGTATCTCCTCGCGCGCGGCGCGGCTCCCGCCCGCGACCGGCTCCGGTTTCGGCTCGATGTCATCAACGGGGTCGAGCCGCCCCCCAAGGCCAGACGTTCCACTCGGCCGGTCCTCTTCAGGGCGCCTCGCACTGGCCGTCTTGTCGTCACTCAGCGCATCGGGCCATTCGACCATATCTTCAGTAGCCTATTCGCCGTCATGTTCGTCGCCAGCATCGGTTTCAGCGGCCTCTTCGTATTGTTTGCGGTCACAATACTGACCAATCCAGGCGACCAATCGCTGCACTCCTTCTCCAGCCATGCCTTTCTCTCGCTCCTGGCTGCGACACTGATGTTGTGGGGTATCTGGCTCTTCGGCAAGCTAGCGCGCGACCTCTTTGCCCGTTCACCGACCTACACTGCCGATGATCTCGGCGTCTCGTGGCACCCCCGCTACGGCGATTCACGCACCATGCGATGGCAAGATGCCCGCTTGCTCGAGCTGACCTTCTATCTCGCGCCAGAAGGGCGGACGATTGACCACAGAAAGCGCTATCTGCTTTATAGCCTGGACTCTGTGATCCGCATTGACAGCGAGCCGGGATTTTACCGCCAGGAGTCCATGCTGCTCGACGCCATCCAGCGCCATACTGGCCTCCAGCCTGTGCGACTCATGCCACCGCCATTCCAGGACCGCATACGAGCGCGCATCTTTCGGCATTTCGGCGTGCCAACGGATGATGAGTGAATCGCCAAGGAGCGAGAATCGTCGAGGCGTGCTTGTCTGGAACTCTTCAAGGAGGGCGTGATGACTGCGTCCGAGAATACGGCGCCGGCGCGGGCGTGCTTCGTCTGCCGCAAGCATCGAGGCGAAATCGTGGCGCTGCATGGCGACGCACAGGCCATCGCCGTCTTCTGCGTATGGCTCCGGGCCTCGCTACAGACGCTATAATGGACGGCGTGCGGCAAGCGCAGCGCAGGCGCGGATGGACGAGCCTGATAATGGCATGGCGGAGGACCGATGGCAGGCAACGAGCTCGACGGCATTCCCCAACTCAGCGCGCGCGAGACCCATCAGATGCTCGTCGAGCATGCCGGGGAGCCGGGGCCAGCGCTGATTGACGTGCGCGAAGTGTGGGAGTTCCAGCAGGGACGCGCGGCCGGCGCCGTCAACATCCCAATGAGTGAGTTTCGCGCCCGCTGTGGTGAGGTGCCGCGCGACCGCAACGTGCTCTTCATCTGTCACTCCGGCCAGCGCAGCCAGGTCGCCGCGCGCTTCGTCCGCCAGCAGGGCGTGCTGCGCGTCTTCAACGTCGAGGGCGGCACTGAGGCATGGGAGCTGGCGCGCCTGCCGATGGAGCGGTAAGAGCGACTCAAGACCGCAGAGGAAACGGAGGAAACGGACTGCAGCGGACAAGCTCGATCATGCCGGCTGCGCTGCGCTCTCACTCGTTCCGAGGGGCCTTGACAGAAGGAAGCTCTAAGCGCGCCGGGCTGCGCGCGCTGCCGCGCGCCGGGGCCTCTGAGTGGGCGGGGCGCCGTCGGCGTGTGGATGCTGCGGGGTAGTGTGATCATGAAGTGCGGTCACGATGCTGTCCATGCCGACGCCTAGCGAGCCTTTCACCAGCACCACGTCGCCCGGCCGCAGCGCGTCGCGCACCAGGGCCGCGGCTTTGTCGCGAGCGGCGGCCAGCTCGGCACGATTGCTGAGCGGCGCGGCGAAGAGATGCACGCGACTCGCCGCCATTCCCGCCGCCCGCGCGGCCTGCGCCGCCGCCCGTACATCGCTGCCTACCAGCACCAGCTCGTCCACCGCGCCGGCCGCCGCCTCGCCCACCGCCGCATGCTCCGCTGGCGAGTACGCGCCTAGCTCCAGCATATCGCCGAAGACAAACCAGCGCCGTCCGCCCGCGGCGAGCTTCGCACCTTTGAGCAGCTCGACCGCCGCGATTGCCGATTGCCGGTTGGCGTTGTAGCTGTCGTCCACCAGCGTCGCGCCGTTGACCGCCGGTTTGATCTCGCCGCGTCGCTTCGCCGGTCGGATCTCGCCGAGCGCCGCCGCGATGGCCGGTAGCGTCATCCCGCAGGTGAGGGCGACGGCCGCCGCCGCCAGCGCCGTGGTGATGGCATGCGCGCCAGGGATGTGGAGCTGGACTCGCTCGCGCTGGTCGCCGTATGAGAGCGTGAAGCGCAGGCCTGTCAGCGGGTCGCCGGAGACGCGCAGGGCGCGTACCATCGCAGCCGGGCGGTGGCCGTAGGTGACGACGCCTGCCTTCGTCTGCTTCGCCATCGCGCGCACGGCCGGGTCGTCGTCGTTGAGAATCGCCACCCCATCGGCGGTCAGCGCGGCCACCGCCTCGCTCTCGCCTTTCGCCACATTCTCCAGGCTGCCGAAGAACTCCAGATGTTCGGGACCGACGACGGTCACCACCGCGATGTCAGGCGGGGCGATGCGGCAGAGTGCCGTGATCTCGCCCACCCACTGCGCGCCCATCTCCAGCACGGCGAATTGGTGCTCCGGCGCGAGGCGCAGCAGCGTCAGCGGCATTCCGGTCTCGGTGTTGAGGTTGCCCTCGGTCTTCAGCGTCGGCGCGAGATGCCCCAACAGTGCGGCGATGGCCTCCTTCGTGCCCGTCTTGCCGTTGCTGCCCGTCACCGCGATGACGCGTGTGGAAGGCTGGCGGCGCAGGTGATTGCCAGCGAGCCGCTGCAGCACGTCGAGCGGGTCGCGCACCACAATTTGCGGGATGCCACGCGCCTGCGCCTCTTCATGCGGGCGGGCGCAGAGGATCGCCGCGGCGCCGGCCTCGATGGCCTGGGGGATGTAGAGATGGCCGTCGGTGTGCTCGCCCTTGAGCGCGACGAATAGCTCACCGCGTCGCACCGCGCGGCTATCTATCGCGCCGCCCGCGAAATGCGCTGGCAGCTCTCCCCCGAGCGGCTGTACCCCTGTCCCCGGTGGAGAGGCCCCTGTCCCCGGTGGGGATGCCCCTGCCGCCGCGATCAGCTCATCTCGCGTGAACATGCGTCTCCGCTCTTCCCAGCCTCCATCGGCCCGCAACGGCGCATCGTACAGTATGTCATGTCAACAGTATGACAAACAAACGTCGCCACCGGGCAGCCGCCTGCATGATTGCGTGTACGCCATGATGCGAGGCCAGTCTCCGTCTCTCAGGGTATAACGCGCGGAGAGGATACGCGAGTCTGACGGCCGGACAGATAGCCGCAAAGGTGCCGTGCGACGCGCCACCGACCATCTCATCGCCGCCTAGTCGCCATCCAGCAGCCGGACCTCATCGCCGAGCTGGATTGCGCCGCCCTGCTCGACCACGGCGTAGACCCCCAGGCTGGGCTGTTTGGCGCCGCCCCGCAAGGGGATCGGCGGACGGTGATGCGCCGCGATAGTGCGCAGGATCTCAATCTGCTGCGGCAGCTCGTCGTGAGTGCGGTCGCCGCCTTGCGGCAGCGTCGGCACCACGCAGCGCGGCGTGGGGGTGAGCACGCGCAGGCGCACATGCTGGCCGATCCGCAGCGTTCGCCCGACCCAGCCATCCTCGACACAGCCCTCGGCACCCATCGGCGGCTCGATCACCAGGTTCGGCCGGAAGCGCTGGACGGCGACAACTGCGTCCGGGCAGAGCGCGCGCAGCCAGGCGAGCGCGGCTGTGGTGAGCAGGTGGACGGGCGCGTAGTCGAAGAACGTGCCCGGCGGGGCGCCCCTGCCGATTGTCCCGCTCGTCAGCGTGTCGCGCAGGTCCAGACCCTCGACATCGGGCCAATAGCGCTCGATCTCAGGGGTCGCCGGCGGCTCGTCTCGCAGCGCCACCGGATGGCCCAGGACCGCGGACAGCGCGGCGTCGGCTTCATCGCTGCTCGCCAGAACGACGTGCCCGTCCGGCAGCGTGATCCGCACATCGCCCGCAGTAGCGCTGCCCTCGGCGCGGCATGTGAGCAGCCGTCCCCACAGGCGCGGATGTTTGGCGCTGCCCACCTTGCCCGTCTCAGGAGCGACGAGAGCATAGGCGCGATCACCATGCAGGCCTCGCGCATCGAGCGAGGCGGCGGTGAGCTGCTCGCCGCGCATAGACTTCACTGGATAGCGCCACAGCTCGCCAATCGAGCCAACAGCCGCCGCCATATGCCTCACCACACCTCACCTCATCTCATCTCATCTCATCTCTGCTCGATGGCTCTGACGGCGAGTCCGCCCGCGCCGGATTGCGCGCCCATGACCTGCGGCACGACGCTCGTCACGTTGGTCGCCGCGCACCAATCCAGGTCGCCGGCCAGGCCGATGCGCTCGATCGCCGCGAAGGCATCGGACCGGGCGAGCGCCGCGTGGATGCCGCCGCCCGCCTCTGCCCCGGCGAGCACACCCAACGCGATGTGCGCGCCTTCGTGCGCATCCACGCCACGACCCTCCGCCCGCGCCGCGGCGATGAACTGGCGAACGATGTAACCGGCGCAGAGCGTGTCGTCGAACGCGGGCAGAGCGCCGCGCCCTGAGCATACGACGACGATGGCTGGCGGTGCCGTGCGGCCTAGGAGCGGCGGAGTGATGGAAGGGGCCTCACCCCCCAGTCCTGTTGGGCGTTCACCGGACGCCCCTACGAACGCGCACGGACAGGGGGAGGCAGCGGTGAGAGCAGCGGCGGCAACGGCCGAGGCATTGCGCAGCGCGCCAGCGAAGACGGCGCGCCCGCCGGCACAGGCGCGCAGCGCGCGCGTGCCATTGCTGGTAGCGAAGAGCACGGTGCGCCCAGCGAGATCCGCGCGCGCAGCCTCGACGGGCGAGTTGCCCAGATCGAAGCCGGGCGGCATGGCACCCTCGATCTCGCCGGCCAGCAGCGCGCCACCGCCGAGCGTATCGCGCAGGGCACGGGCGGCTGCGACATCTGGCGCGAGCTGCACCTCGCGGGCGCCGCGCTCGAAGAAGACGCAGAGCGTGGTGGTGGCACGGATCACATCCACGACGATGTAGGTCGTCTGCGTCGGCGCAGCCTCCTCACCAAGAAGTGCCGGGGTCAACGCGACATCAATCCCGACCGGTGCCGCCTCGTGCCCAGAGATCATCCGCCTATCCTCCGTCTCACAATGATAGCGGCAACGAGCGCCCTCGTGCCCTGCGCCGTACCTGTACTGGAGGACGTCGTGTCGCGCAGGCCGTGCGGGAGCAAGCAATCTCGATCGTCTGGCAGGGCACGTGCTGGATAGACTGGCGAGCGTTGCGGTCGCGTGGTAGCATGTCGTGTACACGTCGGGGGGGTAAGGTGTGGGCAGGGCAGACTGGCACACCATGCGCGACGTATAGTGATAGTGCGGGAACTCGGCATACGAGCGCGCGGAGTGCCGGTGCCGGCACTGGCACTGGTGAAGGCGCCGGCCCACAAAGCAGAGCGGCCCACGAGCTTTATCCGTGCGGCATGGGGCAGCATGGGAAGCGACGTGGGCGATCACAGGGGCGAACCGCCAAAGGTGGCACCATGAATCATCGGAGAAATGCGCGCATGCCCTGGCTGCGCGCCACCACCAACGAGCGCCGGGTGCGCACCAGCATCTTCTTGCCGCGGCTGACCGTCGCCGATGGCGAGTGGCTGGCGCAGGTGTTGCCGGCCTTGCAGCGCAATGCCCGCCCCGAGCCGCAGGCTGTGCGTGTGGAGGACGTGTCGCTGCGCTATCGCTCCGGCCGCCTGGGCATCGCCGACGCGCTCGACGCGGCCGCCGTGCTGCTCTCGCCGTTCGCTGCCGCTGGGGCCTCGCTGGAGCACCGCAACGAGTGGTACATCGCCGACGACGACGAAGACGACGAGGAGCTGTTCGATACAGACAAGCCGGCGACGCTGGACGAGGCGCCGGGACAGGATCTGCTGGTGAGCGCGCGGGTGGTGGTGGACGCTGCGGGCGAAGATGCGGGCGCGGCGGCGCTCTATTGGGCGGTGGTGGCGCTGGCGTCGAGCTGACTCTTCCTCGCCCCCGTTCTTCAGGCGTTTGGAATGGTTCGCACGCCGGCAGCACTACTTCACTGGGAATGTGCCGGTCAAGCAGGGCCTGGAGCGGAGACACTATCCGCGCGTCTGTGGAGCCGCGACAGAAGACACACGACCAATCGAGAATAGAGAGGGGAAGATGCCGTGCGTGTGGTGATCTGGGTGGACATGGAGGGTATCGCCGGCATCGAGACGTGGGATCAGGTCTCGGCGGGCAAGCCGATGTACGAGGAGGGCCGCCGGCTGATGACCGGAGAGGTCAACGCGGCCGTGCGCGGGGCCAAGGCGGCTGGCGCGGACGAGATCGTGGTGATTGACTGCCACGGCGCGGGCGGCGGCTACAGCTTCAAGAGCTTGCTCCCGGAGCGGCTGGAGCCGGGAGCAGAGTACGTGCTGGGCCATGCCTGGTGCCGCTACGTCGAGCCGCTGCGCCAGGGCTGCGATGCCGCGCTGCTGGTGGGCGCGCACGCGATGGCCGGTACGCCCGACGGCGTGATGTGCCACACGGTAAGCTCCGAAGCCTGGTACAATGCCTGGATCAACGATACCTTGGTCGGCGAGAGCGGCATCGAGGCGGCGATCTGCGGCACGTTCGACGTGCCGATCGTCTTCGTCGCCGGCGATACGGCTACCTGCAAGGAAGTGACGGAGCTGCTGGGGCCGAAGGTGGTGGAGGCGCCGGTCAAGCAGGGTCTGGGCCGCTACTCAGCCCGCAGCCTGAGCCACGCCGATGCCTGTGCGCTGATCGAGCGCAACGTGCAGCAGGCGCTCAGCACGCGTGACTGGCCGGAGCCCTGGCGGCCGAGCAGCCCGGTCACCTTCACCGTCGAGCTGGCCGCGCCGGACCACACCGAGGCCTTCCGCGGGCGGCAGGGCGTCGAGATCGTCGGGCCGCGTAAGGTGGTGGCGACTGGCGACACCTTCTGGGAGCTGTGGGATCGCTTCTGGTACCGCACCTGAAGGCAAGTCCGCCTCCGAGGACTTCGCGGTCGTGTACGGGGCGTCCGGTGGACGCCCCGAGGCCAATCCGGGCGCGGTTTCAATCGCCAGACCGCCACAGGCCGGACGCTATCGCACGATCTGAATCGGCGTG
This sequence comes from Ktedonobacterales bacterium, assembly GCA_035763125.1. Lineage (GTDB taxonomy): Bacteria > Chloroflexota > Ktedonobacteria > Ktedonobacterales > JADMIN01 > SMAG-U1939. Next base: position 11,566 of record DASUBU010000049.1, on the reverse strand, counting down.
TCGCTGCGCGCCGCCGCCCGGCCGCCCGGGAGCGTGGCGATCACCACCAGATCGTAGAGGCCGGGCGCCAGACTCAGCGGCAGGCCGAAGGTGCTTGTGATGAGGCCGCCGGAAGCATCGCCAGGCCCGCCTGCGTTCAATAGATCCTTCCAGCCGGGCGGCCCCTCGGAAGCCGTAGATTTGGCGACGGCCTGCTGGAGCGCGGCCGGCGACGGAAACGGGCCGTAGAGATGGATGTCAGTCGCTGCCGGCTGGCGCTGGTTCAGCGCGCTCGCGGAGACCTCAGCCTGAAATCGGGTAACGACGGTGACGCTGTCACCTGCATGGGCTGGTGCGGGCGCGAGGACGGAGATCAGCGTGGTGACGAAGAGCGGCTCGGGAGGCCCCGGCGTCGCGGTCGCAACGACTGTGACGGTGGAGGCACTACACGCGCCGAGCAACGGGAGCAAAAGCAGCAGGAATAACAACATCGCCTGCAGCGTGCGAGTGCGCTACCGTGCTTTGTAGACGCGCATCAATGATCTCCTCCGACTCTGCAATGACCCGCCGCGTGTGAAACAGCCAACTGCGCTTCCGTAACCGCGCGAACCCGACAACTCCGCATGCAGATTACGGCAGCCGGCCCGTGTTGGCAACACCGCATCGAAGGCCCATATTCTGCCCGCCCGCTATGCGAGTGAACGACGAGAGCCCGCATCTGGTACGGAACGTGCCGCTTCCCCACGAATGTTCGCGGGCAGCGAGCAGAGCAAAAGCAGGCAAGAGCGCGAGGGAGGATCCCGATGGGCGATACCAGCGTGACGAAGGTCGAGGCCGCCAACGCGCCGCGCGGCCACGAGGGGCAGCGCTATCTGGCGGCCGGCATCAGCATGGGCATGCGGCTGTGGGATAACGAGCAGCCAGGGGCGCCGAAGCCGGCGCGGGCACGGGGCTATGAGACGGTGGGCTACGTGATCGCGGGGAGGGCCGAGCTGACCCTGGAGGGCCAGACCGTTCTGCTCAAGCCAGGCGATTCGTATGTCGTGCCGAAAGGCTCGCAGCACTCGTACAGGATTCTGGAGCCGTTCACCGCCGTCGAGGCGACGCACCCGCCGGACTTCATGCACGAGCGCGATGTGCAATAGAGACGTGGAGTATAGCCGTCAGCTATTGGACTCGAAGCCGGTCAGGTTGGCCGCGCGCAGATGTGTGATGTCATTGAGCGAGAAGAGCATCGCGCGCGCGGCCTTGACCCGCACCACCGAGATAGAGGTGTTGGCGGCAGGGAAGAAGTAGTCGCGGTCGAGGCCCAGGACGGAGGCCAGATACGCATTGATGGCGCCGCCGTGGCTGACGACCGCCGCGCGTCCGCCGGGATGCGCCTCGGCGATGTGGGCGATGGCGGAGCGCAAGCGGGCGCGCAGCACAGGCGACGGCTCGGAGCCGGGGATGGCTTCCCAGCGGCCAGTGGTCACGGCGATGACGGCGATCTCACGCAGGCGCGCCTTCAGCAGCTTCGCCACCTCCTCTTGCGCCAGCCCGTCCGTGACCTCTGGCCCGATCAGCCCTAGCCCGACCTCGCGCAGCTCTGGCTCGATCACCACCTCCAGGCCCTGCGCGGCGGCAACATGGGCGGCGGTCTCGTGGGCGCGGCCAATCGGGCTGCTGTAGACGGCGGCCAGCGGTGTGGACTCACGCAGGCGCTCGGCAAGGGCTTGTGCCTGGCGTCGGCCGAGCGCGCTGAGGGATTGGGCGTCGTAGTCGCCGTGGGCGATCTCATCGGCGCCGGGCAGCGCGTCGCCATGGCGGATCAGATAGAGCTCGGTGGCCCCGCTCTGCAAGCTGAGGAATGGATCGGCGTCCGCCTGCTCAATGGCTGAGGGCAGTTCGGCGGATTGCGAAGAGGAAGCGTCGTCAGTCATGTGATGGGAGAGGCCTCTCTAGGCGCTGGCGGCGATAGCGTGCGGCTGAGCGCCGGGCGAGGCAAGCTGCGCCTCGCCCCTACACCATAGCCGGTGAGATGCCTTCCTGGCAACCACGCGCTGGCGCGTTCGCGGCACTCTGCTTGTCTGAGGGATCGTCCGAACGCCCGAAGGCAGGCAGGGAGTCACACGAGGCGACGCCCTGGCTCACAGCGCTCGCCCATTGGCCCCTACGACCTCATGAGCTGGCCGGCGCCGTCTCGCTCCCGGTGGCCTCGTGCAACTCTTCCAGCAGGTGGCGCTGCTGTGCGGCATCCATGTAGCGCGCAATGAGCGGTAGATACGCACGCTCCTCTTTGACTGTATGCAGGCCCACCACGGCCTCGAGCTGCACCGCCGCCCGCACGAGCTGCCGGCGCAGCCGCTCGCGTGTCGCGTCGTCCGTGGCGGAGCGCAGTTGCCCCACCAGCGTCTCAATCCGCCGGGTGGCGTTCGTGATGTATTCGTGGTCGAGGGACATCGTCGCGGTCGGGCTGCCATGCTCAGCGACTAGCACGCTCACCGCCGGATACAGAAAGCGCTCCTCGCCCGCGGCATGCGGCAGCAGCTCGTTCGTCAGGAAGCTCGCCAGTCCCGCTCCGTCAGATGTGCCCGCTTCGAGGGCCGCCACCTCGGCTACGATGTGCTCGCTCAGCTCGCGGTGATGCGCACTGATGGCCTCGGTAATCTCTGATGCGCCTGCGGCCGGCGTGCCCCGGCTTGTGTCTCCATGGTCGTGCATCTCTACACCTCTCGCCTGTTCTGGGCACGCGCCGCGCGCCCGCGTGATCGCTAGCGGCCGCTCGTTGCCTCCCTTGGACTGTGGGCGCTGGCCGCCTATCGAGAACGTGCGGCACACGCAGCCAGCCGCGCCGCGACTTTTGTCATATTTGGGCGACAACGCCGTGCTGACGGCACACGCCGTGGCGGCCCAACTTCCGCAATCCTGCTCGGCGGGTGAACTATCCCCAACACTGCACTCGCCGTGCCGCCGCCGTACCACCTCCATGTGCGGCCAGGCACGCGATGTCTACGCCACCCCGGTGAAGGTGGCAACCAGCAGCACCATGTTGAGGGAGATGATGATCCCGGCGACGACCCAGCCAAGCACACGCGTGATGCCGGTATTCACCAGTCCGCCCATCACGTCGCGGCGCCCTGTGAAGTAGAGCAGCGGAACAATCGCCAAGGGCAGCACGAAGCTCAGTGCCACCTGGCTCAGCACCAGTGTCGAGGTTGGGTCGGCGCCTATCGCGATCACCACCAGGGCGGGCACCATCGTGATGGCCCGCCGCAGCCAGAGCGGGATGCGCCGGCCAATGAAGCCCTCCATGATGACCTGCCCGGCGAGCGTGCCCACCGACGACGACGACAGTCCCGAGGTTAGCAGCGCCACGCCGAAGAGCACCGAAGCGCCCGCGCCCAGCAGCGGCGTCAGCGTCTGATAGGCCGTCTCCAGGCTGCCGACGCCCGTATGGCCGGAGCCGAAGAAGACCGCCGCGGCCATGATCATCATGGCCCCGTTGACTAGCCCCGCCAGGCCCATCGCCAGCCAGATGTCAATCCGCTCGAAGCGGAAGATCGTGCGCGCCTCCGCCGGCGTGCGCGGCGGGACACGGTTCTGCGTTAGCGCCGAGTGCAGATAGACCACATGCGGCATCACCGTCGCGCCCAGGATGCCTACCGCAATCAACAGGCTATCGCGGCCGTCGAGCATCGGCACAAAGGCATGGAACGCGATCTGCCCGCCATCCGGCTTGGCGAGGATCAGCTCGGCCAGATAGGCCACCGCAATCACCGCAACCAGCGCTGTAATGATCGCCTCAAGTGGCCGGAAGCCAAAGCGCTGCAAGCCCAGAATGGCAAAGGTGGCGACAGCCGTCAGCAGGCCCGCCGGAAACAGCGGCAGGTGAAACAGCAGATTGAAGCCGACCGCCGCGCCCAGGAACTCCGCCAGATCGGTCGCCATCGCGGCGATCTCGGCCGCGATCCACAGCCCGAAGCTGACCGGCGCGGGGAAGCGCTCGCGGCAGAGCTGCGGCAGGTTCCGCCCGGTGGCGATGCCCAGCTTGGCGGAGAGCGTCTGGATCAATACCGCCATGAGGTTGCTGGCGAGGATCACCCACAACAGCAGATAGCCATAGCGCGCACCGCCGGCAATGTTGGTTGCGAAATTGCCCGGATCAATGTAGGCCACGGCCGCGATAAACGCCGGGCCTAGAAACGGCAGAATACGCTTGAGGCTACGGGGCCGGCCAGGAGCCAGCGCCGCCCGCGCGGCGGCGACCGTCGCTTCACTCGATCCGCGCGGCGGAGCCGCGACGCGCGGCCGCTTGCCGGATTCCGAAGGACGAACCGTGACCTCCATACGCACCCACCTGCCTATCACATGTGCTTAGACTCACCCAAAGAAAAGCGTTCGCGAATCCCCTCGCCGTGTGTATGCCGTCAGCGCAGCGCCGCCAGCGCCGGCGCCGGCACTGGGCCAACCCGAACGCTGGATGCCACCTGCGGGCCGACCGCGTGCTCCACCGTCGCGTCTGGCGCGGCGATCTCGACTCGCACCGGCCCGTCGAACGGTGCCCGCTCGATCAACCGCACGCGCGCTCCGGGCACCAGCCCCAGCATCGTGAGGTAGCGCAGGAGGTTGCGGTCGTCATCGCTGACCCGCCGCACCACCGCCCACTCACCCTCCGCCAGCTCGGTCAGCGGCTGCGTCGGCGCGGCCACCACCTCGCCGGTGAGGCTGGGAATCGGGTCGCCGTGCGGATCTTCGGTCGGATAGCCCAGCTTGCGCGCCAGCCGCTCCTCTAGCTTCTCGGAGATGACGTGCTCCAGGCGCTCGGCCTCGGCGTCCACCTCGTCCAGCCCATAGCCCAGCTCGCGCACCAGATAGAGCTCGATCAGCCGGTGGTGGCGCACCAGCTCGGCCGCCAGCATCTCGCCATGCGCCGTCAGCTCAACGCCGCGATACGGCGTGTGGACCAGCAGGCCCTTCTCCGCCAGCATCTTGAAGAGCTGCGTCACGGTTGCGTCGCTCAAGGTCCCGCTCGGCTCCAGCGCCTCCAGTCGCTCGCGCATGGCGGAGGTCGTCACGCGCTCGCCACGCTCACGCAGCTTGTAGGCGTATTTCAGGCAGTCCAACGCCCGGATCGAGAGCTCGCGTATCTCTGACTGCATCGAGTATCTCCACATGAGGGTGCGTGTTTTTACGCCACTAAAAGATATTGTACGGCAGCCGAAAAGTATCTGTCAATGGGATCCAAAATCGGGCTGCGGCGCTCTCTGCGCGAGGGGAGAAGACGGCAAACGGCGCCGAAGCGGCTAGCCCAGGACGCTGCCCTGCTGGCTCCCCGTGTCCCGGCGGGCTACGCTCCTGGCAGGTGGCGCGTAGGCACGGAAGGTGAAGTGCCGGCGCTGCCTGCCGCGCGCTGAGCACTGCGGAGGAGTGTCCACCGATGGAAGCATTCGAGATCTTGCATGCGCGCCGGCTGGAGCGCTGGCGCCAGACGCCGCGGCGCCGGATGAGCGGACCCGACGAGGCCCGAACCTTGATCGCCCAGCTCGGCCTGGTCACGCTCTACCCCGTCTCGCCTGAGATCCCCAACCTCTTCAGCGCCTTTGTGGGCAATCCCGACACCAAGACCGATTCCAACTGGGACAGCCCCTCCGGTGAGGTCTATACCTGGCGCTGGACACTCGGCCGCGCGGAAGCCGCCTTCTACACCGCGCTCGTGCGCAAGCGCCCGACGTGGATCACCTGGGAGCTACTGCCCGCGGCGCTGCGGCTCTTCGGCGACCTGCGTACACCCGACGAGCTGGTGGACATGCGGGTGATCTCGCAGGACGCCTATCGTGTGGCACGAGCACTCGAAGAGGCGGGCGGGGCGCTCGCCACCGGAGCGCTGCGTGCCGCGTCCGGCTTCCCAACCGGCAAGGAGCAGCGCGCCGCCTACCTCAAAGCCGTCGAAGAGCTCGACACGCGCCTGCTGCTGGCCAAAGTGTTTCCGCCCGACGGCGCAGGCGAGGATATGGCCCACGCGCTGGTCGCCACGCGCTTCCCCCAACACGTGGCCGCGGCCGAGCGACTCTCGCGCGCAGACGCCCTCGATCAGCTCCTGTCCGCCTATCTGCCGTCCGCGGTCTACGTGCTGCCAATTGTGCTCGCCAAGCACCTCAAGCTGCCGGAGGACGAGCTGCGCGACGGTTTGGAGCGGCTGCGCGAGCGCGGGCAGGTCGAGGCGGGTGAGCTCGCCGGGCAGAAAGGCGCCTGCTATGTCTGGCGCGACGTCGCTGAGTCCAGTAGTGAGAGTGCGTAGCGAATGGCCCGCTCCGGCGTGAGCGCGGTGCCCCACGCGCTAGCGGCGGCGAAGCCGTCCTCGCCAAGCGCCCGCCGCGATGTTCCGTGTGCGCGCGCGAACGGCTGCCATTCGGCACTCTCGGCGGCACCGGCCGACCGGCGTAGCCCGACGACGATGCCATAGAGCCGCGCGACGGCCTCGGCGTCGCCGCCCTGGGCATCGAAGGTCGCCGCGACGCCCGCGACACACCAGGCGAGCGAGACGGGATTGCGCTGTGTCTGATAGAGCTCCAGGCCCTCGCGGTAGAGCTCCCTGGCGCGCGGATAGTCGTCCTGCTCGACGGCCACGTGGCCCAGGCTGACCAGTGCGCTGGCCACGGCGAACGAGAACTCGCGCTCGCGCGCCCAGGCCAGCGCCTGCTCCAGATACGTCCGTGCGCGCACGTGGTCGCCCACCGCGCGTGCTAGATTGCCCAGGCTGCTCAGCGTCCGGCCAATGGCGGCGCCCTGGCCCCCGCGCGCGCTCTCCGCCAGGGCCTCCTCGAAGTAGGCCATCGCGGCGTCGAGGTCACCGCGTGCCTCAGCGACGTGCCCCAGCTCCGCCAGCATGTTCCCCGCGCGGGCCGCGTCGCCGTCGCGGCGCGCCAGCTCCAGCCCCTCGCGCGCCATCGCCTCCGCTTCGTCGTAATGGCGCCGGTCGAGCGCAAAGAGGATCAGGGCAAAAAGCGCGGAGACGCGCAGCGCCGCCGGAACCTTGTGTTCGGCATCCGCCGACGTGTCGAGCGCCAGCAGCTCGCGCAGCCAGCCTTCCCCTTCGTCAAAGGCGCCGCGGCTATACCACCAGCGGCCCAGCGGCGTTGCCAGCCGCAGGCCGGTGTTCGGATCGCGCCGCTCGCGCGCCCAGGCCAACGCCGCGCGCAGGTTGGGCAGCTCGCGTTCGAGCCGCCGGTCGCGCGCGTCCTGGTCAGGGCCGATCCAGCCCAGCTCCGCCGCCAGCCGTGCGTAATACTCGGCCTGCCGCCGTCCTAGCGCTGCTGCCTCACCACTCGCCGCCAGTTGTTCGAGCGCGTACTCGCGGATGGTCTCCAGCATCGTGAAGCGCGAGCCTTCCGCCAGCGGCTGCGCATGCAGCAGGCTCTTCTCCACCAGGCGTGCCATCCCTGTGAGGATGGCGCCATCCGGCGACGCGGGCGCACCTGGGCGTCCACCGGACGCGTCTACGGCTACGGGATCACCGCAGACCGCCTCCGCCGCGTCCAGCGTGAAGCCTCCGGCAAAGACCGCCAGCCTGCGGAAGAGCTGCCGCTCACCCGGCTCCAGCAGGAGCTCGCTCCAGGCGATGGTGTCGCGCAGCGTGCGCTGGCGCTCGGGCGCGTCGCGACGCCCGCCGGTCAGCAGCTCCAGCCGGCTGTTGAGCCGCTCCAGCAGGACCGGCAGCGGCAATACCTTGACCCAGCTCGCGGCCAGCTCGATCGCCAGCGGCAGCCGGTCCACACGCTGGCAGATCGCCTCCACCGTAGCCTGCTCCGCTGCCGAGAAGCGCAGATCGGGGCGTGCGGCCTGTGCCCGACGCATGAAGAGTTCGGACGCCGCGTCGTCCGCCAGTGGTGCAACCGGCAGCTCGTGCTCCCCGCCAATCTTGAGCCGCTCGCGGCTCGTGGCCAGCGCCTTCAGTTGCGGAGCAGCCGCCAGCAGCGCGGCAATCGCTGGCGCGGCAGCCACCAGATGCTCGAAATTGTCCAGCACCAGCAGCATCCGCCGGCCGCGCAGGAACGCGCGCACCTGCTCGGCCAGCGGCTCATCGGCGGTCGCCCGCAGCCCGAGTGCGTCCGCGATAGCCTGCATCACCAGCGCCGGGTCGCGCAGCCCCGCCAGCATGACCGCATAGACGCCATCCTCGAAGCGGTCCAGCGCTTCCTCCGCTACCGCCAGCGCCAGGCAAGTCTTGCCGACGCCGCCTGGCCCCGTGAGGGTCAGCAGCCGCGTATCAGCATGCCTCAGCGCCTCCACCGCCAGCCGCGCCTCACGTTCGCGGCCGATGGGCGGCGTGAGCTGCGCCGGCAAGTTGTGCGGCGGCGTAGGGACGGCCTTGGGACGCGCAACGTCGGTCGCGGGACGCGCGGCGGCTTCCAGCAGGCCCCGTTGGTGGGGCGCCAGCGCCAGCGCATCGGCCAGCAGGCTCACCGTCTCGCGCCGCGGCGCCTGGCGCACGCCGCGCTCCAGATCGCTGATGCCGCGCGCGCTCAGTCCGGCGCGCGCGGCCAGTTGCTCCTGCGTCAGCCCGGCCGCCTCACGATAGCGCCGCAGCAGCGACGCAAACGATGGCCCGAACAGCGGCGTTATGCGATCCGCAGACACTGTAAGCCTCCCGTACCTGGCTAGCTACGGCCCTATAGCCGCATTGCGGCTTCGCTTTCCGGTCTCGGTGAGACCATCCCCCTAGGTCGCCCCCCTTGCCCCTTCTTCGTCACGCGCCATCCACGCATAAGTCACACAGGCAGATGCGTGGGTGGATGCGTGGGTGTTCTTCGTGGCCCCCCCATCGCCGGTCATGCACACTACGAGTGTCGCCCACGGCAGGTTATGCAGGCGAACACAGCATGCCAATCGCCAGGGAGGTGATACGTGAGCATACCGCAGACCATGCAGGCCCCTCGCCTCGACGGCCTGCTGGCGAACAAGGTCGCTCTCATCACGGGCGCCAGCCGCGGGATTGGGGCTGCCGCGGCCCGCGCATTCGCCGCGGCCGGCGCGGCGGTCGTGCTCGCGGCACGTTCCGAGGAGGCCATTGCCGCGCTGGCACAGGAGATCCGCTCTGCGGACGGCCACGCCCTGGCGGTGCCAACCGATGTCGGCGAGCCAGCGGCCGTCGAGCGCCTGGTCGAGCGGACGCTGGGCGCCTTCGGCCGCCTGGACGCCGCCTTCAACAACGCGGGCGCAGGTCACATGCCCACCCCGCTCGCCGATCTCGCCGTCGAGAACTTCGACGCGGCGGTGCGCGGCTCGCTGCGCGGCGTCTTCCTTGCAATGAAATACGAGATTCTCGCGATGCTGGCTGGTGGTGGCGGAGCCATCGTGAATACGTCCTCGACGGCGGGCATGCGAGGCGTGCCCGGCATGGCCGGCTACGACGCCGCCAAGCACGGCGTCATCGGCTTGACCGAGAGCGCGGCACTGGATTACGCCCAGCAGCGCATCCGCGTCAACGCCATCGCGCCAGGGCCCATTTTGACAGAGCGGCTGTCCGCGCTGAGCGACGCGGCCCGCGCGCCGGTCGCCCGCACCGTGCCGATGGGCCGCGTGGGGCTGCCCGAAGAGGTCGCGGCCGTCGCCGCCTGGCTCTGCTCCGATCAGGCCAGCTTCATCACCGGCGCGACCATCCCCATTGATGGCGGACGGCTCGCCAGCGGCGCGTGAACGGCGCTGCGCCGATGCACGCCCGTGGAAAGGAGTGATCCGATGAAACTGGGACTCCAGATCAACAACTACAATCTGGCCGGCGGGCCGGAACGCTTCGGCACGACCCTGGCCGAGATCGCGCAGGCCGCCGAGGCTGGCGGCTTCGACCGTCTGGGCGTGCAGGACCACGTCTGGGAAAGCGCCTACATCGGCTCGGCTGAGGGGCCGGTGCTGGAGTGCTACACGACGCTCGGCTTTCTAGCCGCCCACACCAAGCGCGTCAAGCTGCTCGCCATGGTCAGTCCGATATCCTACCGCTATCCCGCCATGCTCGCCAAGAGCGTCACCGCGCTGGACGTGCTCTCCAGCGGCCGCGCGTGGCTTGGCATCGGGGCCGGCGACTACGAGGCGGAGGCGCGCGGGCTGGGAATCCCCTTCCCGCCGCTCAAAGCGCGCTTCGAGATGCTGGAAGAGGCCCTGCAAGTCTGCCTGGGCATGTGGAGCGGCGAGCATGGCAGCGATGCCTCGTTCTCAGGCGCCCACTACCAGCTCGAGCGCCTGCTCAATTCGCCGCAGAGCCTCACACGCCCGCATCCGCCCATCCTCATCGGCGGCAGCGGCGCGAAGACGCTGCGCCTCGTCGCGCGCTACGCCGACGCCTGCAATCTGCGCCCATCGCCAGACGTGCCGCAGAAGCTGGAGCTGCTGCGGCGAGAGTGTGAGGCCGCCGGGCGCGACTACGAGGCCATCGAGAAGACGTGCCCGTTCGGCCTGGACGTCGGCACGGACGGCTCGAAGGCGAGCGAGCTGATCGGGCGGCTGCGCTGGCTCGCCGGCATGGGCATCCAGACGGTGATCGGCGCGATCCCCGGCGGCAACCCCATCCCGACGCTCGAGATCGTCGGGCGCGAGGTGATCCCCGCGTGTGCGGATTTCTAGCCGCACACATGCGGCTGCGACACACCTATGAAGGGAGAGAACAATGAAGACCGCGGCTACCGGGCTTCGCGTGTTCGTCGGCCTGGACGGACTGATCTTGATCACGCTGGGCCTGCTCTTCTGGAGCGGCAACGCGGACAGCCTGATCCCTGTGCATATGCTGCTGGGCATCGCGCTGGTGCTGGCGCTCTGGACGCTGGCCGTGCTGGCGGCGATTGCCAGGGTGAATCTAGCGCTGGTCGTGGTGGCGGCGCTGTGGGGCTTCGTCGTGCCCATCCTGGGGCTGACGCAGACTCGCCTGCTGCCTGGCGCTGCCCACTGGCTGATCCAGTTGCTGCACCTGCTGGTGGGCCTCACCGCCATCGCGCTCGCGCAGATCCTGGCGCAACGCATCGCCCGCCACCAGTCTCGGCCGCCCGTCGGCCAGCACGCAACGCAGTCGGGCGCGCTGGAAGGCTCTGCCGGCTGATCTCCGGTCGTTTATCCGGCTAAGGCGTCGTCGCGCTGGCGCCCTGTTGCCGGTGCCAGCGCCGTTCGCAATGAGAAAGGAGCCTCACATGATGATCCAGGCCAGCAGCCCGGTGCGCTCCACCGTGACGGCAGCGGTCCGCATTCTGGTCGTGTTCGATGCCGCCGCGCTGCTCTTTGCCGGGATCGTGCATCTTGTGGGCGCGCGAATCCCGCTAGGCGGCGCGACCTTCATCGAGCCGCCGATCATCCCGGCGGGCGTCGTGGAAAGCCTGGCCGGTGTGGTCTTCGTGGTGGCGGGCTACGCGCTCTTCGCGCGCAGAGCGTGGGCCTGGGCGATCACGCTGGCGGCGCATCTCTTCGCCATCGCGGGCTTCCTGCTGGGGCTGTGGGCCACCCGGCTGGGCACGACGCCCTTCAACTACGACTACCACCGCGTAATGCTGGCAGTGTTCGTGGCGGGGCTGATTCTGCTGCTGACGCCAGTTGCCCGGGCGGCGCTGCGCTGAGGCAACACGGA
>DASUBU010000048.1:0-3590 GCA_035763125.1 Ktedonobacterales bacterium | reverse complement strand
CAACGGGCCGATTGACCAGCGGGCGGACGTCTATGCGCTGGGGGCGGTGCTCTACGAGCTGCTGACGGGGCGGGCGCCGCATGAGGCGGCGACGCCCTATGAGGTGGCGGCGCTGGCGCTGACGGCGCCGATTGCGCGGCCGGTGACGCGCAACCCGCGCATCTGGCCCGAGCTGGATGCCGCCGTGATGATCGCCCTGGCCCCCGACGCGCAGGATCGTTTTCCTAGCGTCGCCGCGTTCGCGCAGACGGTGCGCCAGGCGAGCCGGCGTGGCACGGGCGTGGGCGGCGTGATTCGGGCGACGCTGCCGATCTTCCGTAAGACGGGAGTGGTCGATCCCTTCGAGGGGCCAACCGATCAAGTGCTGGCGGTGACGGGCGGACGCAGAGCGACCAATGGCGCGCGGCCATCGGCGATCTTCATGACGCGCGCGCGGGCCATTCCAACCGCGCCGGTCGCGCCGCTGCCATGGCGCCGCGAGCAGCGGCGGCGCTGGCAGATGTTTATGCGGATCGGTGCGGTACTCGCGCTGGCGCTGGCGATTGCCGGCAGTGGACTTGCTATCCTGCGTGGCCTCTCGGCAACCGGTGGACGGGGGCCGTCATTGGTGGTAGTCCCGTCGCCCACGGCAACGGCCACCGCGACGGCGACGAAGGCGCCAACCGCGACCCCTCGGCCCACGCACACGCCGGTGCCTCCGGCAACAGCCACGCCGGTACCGCGCCCGTCTGTAAAAATCAATCCGGCACCATGGCAGACGTATAAGTCGGGAAGCCGGTATTGCTACTCCACCATTTCGCCTTCAGGGCCGCAGACAATCACCAATATCGGCTTACATGCCGTGTCTTGGAACTGGCTGTCTCTCAACCCAACTGTCTCGGGCAACTTCAACTGGGAACCACATGGGACAAGTACCTGGCTTGGGGGGTTGCCAAGCCAATCCTCTCTCGCCCCTGGAAAGTCATTTCAGCTGGATGTCAAACTTTCGTGTTCGAGTACACAGAGTTACACGGTCACTATCCTCGTCACAGACAATGTGACTGGAGCGCGGAATCAGGTGCATTTCACCTTGACAGCAGTGGCCTGAGCGAGCTAGTTGTCGCGCAGCAGGTGCAGCCGCAGCAGGCTGAGCGCGGTGATTGCCGCGCGCCACTTGATCTCTTCGCGGTCGCCGCGGAAGCGCTGGCTGGTGTCGCTCACGCGCTCGCTCTCCGCGCCGGATGCCACCGAGGCGATGGCGATGTGGACCGTGCCGACGGGCTGATCGTCCTGCTGGTCGGGTCCGGCCACGCCGGTCACGCCGACGCCGACACTGGCCCCAACCGCCGCCGCCGCCGCCCGCGCCATGGCCCGTGCCGTCTCGACGCTGATCACGCCATGCGCCGCGATCACCTCCGCCGGCACGCCCCACTGCTCCTTCAGCGCGGTGGCATACGAAACCAGCCCCCCGAGGAAGGCCGCCGAGCTGCCGGCCACATCGGTGATGGCACTTGCCAGCAGGCCGCCCGTGCAGGACTCCATCGTCGCCAGCGTCAGTCCGCGCTCGATCAGGATGTCCAGTGCGACGCTGGCGGGCGTCTCGCGATCCACGCCGAAGACATGCGCGCCCAGCGCTTCGCGGGCGCGTGCCTCCACCGGCGCTAGGAGCGCCCGTGCCGCGTCGTCCGTCGCCGCCTTGGCTGTGATGCGCACGTCCACCGCGTCGCGCTTGGCATACGTGGCGATGGTCGGGTTGGCGCTGTGCAGCAGCTCGTCCAGGCGCTCCTCGACGCTCGATTCACCCAGCCCCGCGACGCGCAGTATTCGCGTAAAGAGTACAGCACCAAGGTGTGACTCCAGCCGTGGCATCACCTCGTGCTCCCACATGCGGCGCATCTCGTGTGGCACGCCTGGCATGGCGACGATCACTTTGCTGCCGTTGTGCTCCGCCCACCAGCCGGGCGCCGTGCCGTAGGGATTGGCGAGCGGAGTGACGGATGGGATGACCCAGGCCTGCTTGAGGTTGCGCTCGGGCATGGCGATGCCCCGGCTCGCGAAGAAGCCGCGCAGCTCGGCCTCCAGCCGCGGGTCCACGGAGGGCGTCTCGCCCAGCACAGCGGCGATCGCCTCGCGTGAGAGGTCGTCTTCGGTGGGGCCGAGGCCGCCGGTCATGATCACGATGTCGGCACGCTCATGCGCGCGGCGCACCGTCTCAGTCAGCCTATCGAGATTGTCGCCGACCTGCGAGACGAAGAAGAGATCAATGCCGAGGCCGGCGAGCTCGCGCGCCAGGTACGCCGCGTTGGTGTCAACAATCTGACCCAGCAGCAGCTCGGTACCGATCGAGAGAATCTCCGCGCGCATCACCTGTCTCCTCCGCTCGCCGCTCCGGCTACCGTGCCAGCCCCGCCCGGCGAGAATTGTACCATTAGAGCAGCAGTTCTTGAGGAGGCGGCTATTGCCGTTGGCCAAGAGTTCGGTGGGTGAATACCGGCGAGGTGCGAAGGAGCCAGAGTGGCTAGGGAACCGTCCATTGGTCGCACCTGTTATGACCACTTGACACAAGATGTAGTAGGAAGGTAAGCATTTCGGCCTATCCTACCAGATGTTGTGGAACAGGACTTGCAAATGACCACATCTAGGGCGTACTATTGAGTGCGCCGGCATGGTAGATGGACGCAGATGGGGCGTGCTGCCCGCCGGGCGAGAGGTGCGATTCCGGCATGGTGCCGGGGAAAGTTCGACCAGGAAGGGACTGCCGTGAGCGAGAAGAAGGCCGCATCTAAGCGCACTGGCGCCGCCGCCTCGGCGCCGCGTTCGGCGGGCAGTTGGTCTGAGACGGCGGTACGGGTGCTGCGCGAGCGCTATCTCCTGCGCGACGCGAGTGGAGCGATTGTCGAGACGCCCGACGAGCTCTGCTGGCGCGTGGCCTGGGCAGTGGCGCAGGCCGAGGCGCAGTGGGCGGAGAAGACCGGGGTCACGCCTGAGGCGATGGCCGAGCAGTTCTACCGTGTGATGGTCGAGCAGCAGTTTCTGCCCAACTCGCCGACACTGATGAACGCCGGCAAAGGCAACAACCTGCAGCTCTCGGCCTGCTATGTCGTGCCGGTGCAAGACAGCCTGGAAGGCATCTTCGATGCCGTCAAGCACGCCGCGCTGATCCATCAGTCAGGTGGTGGAACCGGTTTCAGTTTCAGTAGACTGCGCCCTGAAGGATCAATGGTGGCTTCTACACATGGAGTCGCATCCGGTCCAGTCAGCTTCATGAAGATCTTCGATGGAGCAACCGAAGCGGTGAAACAGGGCGGAACCCGTCGTGGCGCGAACATGGGGATTCTGCGGGTGGACCACCCCGACATCCTCAAGTTCATTGACTGCAAGCGCGACGGCAGCGTCACCAACTTCAACATCTCGGTCGCCATAACTGACGAGTTCATGCGTGCTTTCGAGGCCGACGACGAGTATGATCTGGTGGACCCGCACACGCACACGGTGACGCGCCGCCTGCGTGCCCGCGACGTGATGGACCGCATCGTGGACGCGGCGTGGGCGACCGGCGATCCCGGCCTCGTCTTCATTGACCGCGCCAACCGTAGCAGCGCCAATCCGAC
>DASUBU010000047.1:0-5286 GCA_035763125.1 Ktedonobacterales bacterium | reverse complement strand
TGAGCAAGAGTATCACGCCTATGGCTATGCCTATCCCGAGGCGCCCGCGCGGCTGCGACAACTGCGCGAGGCCGTTCAGGTCATCCTGGCGATGTGGCACGAGCAGGAGGCACACTTCGAGGGCGAGTCCTATCAGGTGCGCGGCGCCATCAATCTGCCCAAGGGCGTTCAGCAGCCCCATATCCCGCTGCTGATTGGGGGGGATGGCGAGCGAGTAACGCTGAAGTTGGTGGCGCAGTATGCCAACGCCTGCAACGTGGGCGATGATCCTGAGAGTGTGAAGCAGAAGCTAGCGGTTCTGAAGCAGCATTGTGAGCGCGTGGGGCGTGACTACGAGCAGATACATCGCACGTCATCTACGCTGTGTCTGATGGCAGACAGTGACGAGCAGGCGCTCGCACAGCTTCCCGCCGACCGCAAAGCCAGGCTCGGAGACAGAGTGCAGACGGCCCTGATTGGCGGCCCCGAAACGATCCATCAGCGCCTGGCTGCCTATGAGGCCGCGGGTGTCCAGGAGCTGGTCTTGCGGTTTCTTGACGGGACCAATCTAGACGCGTTGCGCCGCTTTGCCACCGAATTCATCGCCTAAGGGGCTGGGAGCGGCGCGCCTACCAGGAGCTTGCCGCTGTCTGGCCCTAGCGGACTAGCGCCGAGTTCGGCCCGTTATGTAGCGGGCCGCGTGATGTGACGGCGTATGCTCATGCACATGCGCACGACCTATCGGGGCGACCTCTCTGGCGCAGAATGGCCCCGCGCTGACCGCCAGGGCTATCATTTCCCGATTCAGGAATCGGTCTCCCTTTGCGGCCCGTCCGCGCGCAGCGGCTTGCTCTACCTATGCAGTTGATGTGCTAGCACACGACATGCACGAGTCGAGCTGGTCACGTCACGAATACTTCGACAGGAATCCTGTGCACCTTGACATGGCCAGGAAACCTGTGTATTGTTGGGAGCATGAACGAGAGCACTCACAATCAGGCGGGCCCCCTGATGATCGGCGCACTCGTCGCGATCATTGACCAGGAGATCCGGAGGCGCGTCACGGCAGCGCTGCACGCCAACGGCTTTCCCGAGTACCGCTCGACCTATCGTGGCATCTTCATGTGGACACGCGCGGAGGGGAGTCGCATCACCGAGTTAGCCGAGCTGGCACAGATCACTCAGCAATCGATGAGCGAACTCGTCGCCGAAGTGGAACGGCGCGGGTACGTGGAGCGGATTGCCGATCCTACGGATCGCCGCGCGGTGTTGGTACGGCGTACGGAGCGGGGATGCCAAGTGAACGCTATCGCGCGCCAGGTCGTCGCGGAGGTGCAGGAGGAGTGGGAGGCACAGCTTGGTGCACCAGAGTATGGGCACATGCTTGCGGCGTTGCGGCACATCGTCACCCTGATCGCTCCTGCTACGACTGGCGTCGCGGGCCACCCGCGCACGCTCGCACACGGCACAAATGTCAGAGCTTCCTCGGCGGGCGTTGCTCGCAAGGGCAAGCGCACGAACCAGGTAGATCACGACACATCCACAGTTCGACCAGACAAGGAGCCAGGAGAACCATGATTGCACGCATCGGCTACTTCGGACACCTGACCTCCGAACAAGAGGCGGCCAGTTTAGACAATCTGCGCAGGCGCTTTAAGGCGGCGATCTCTTCCCAAGACGGCTATGTCGCCGGCTACTGGTTGCGCCGACCCGATGGGCGTTTGATCTCGCTGTCCATCTGGCAAAGCGAGGATCATCTGCGGGATGGCGGCACGCGCGCGCAGTCCGTGCCGCTGCTGCCTGGTCAAGTGGCCGAGTTAATTCCACATGCCGAGCATGAGGAGATCTGTCAGATTGTGGATCAGGCCTAATCCGCCCGCGCACCACAGGGCGTAGCGGCACCCACAGGGGAGTCAACGGGAATGAGCGCGCTCCTACCCTCCTCGCCTAGCGATAGGCTGAAACCGCTTCCTACGGGGCGCTGAGCCTATTTCCAGAACACGATCTTAGAGGGAAGCGAACGAGTGCCGCTGAAGTTCGTGGATTCAAGGGTTCTCAGCACGGGCGTGTTGTTTTTGGTCTATGCCCCAGCGGACGAGTAGATCGCTACGCCCAGTCACGGGTACGACGAGGCGGCTCGCCATCGCGAGCCGCCTGCCGACCTGCAATCTTAGCGATGCCGGTCCAGAATTTACGCGCCCTGCGCCACCTCTTCGAGCGTGAGGCCAGCGGGATCAGGCTGCTCGCTGCCCGGCAGCACCTTCAGCGACGGGTCGTCGCCGAAGAGGAGCGTGTCCAGCTCGACGCCGTCAATCGTCTCGGCGCGCTTCAGGTACTCCGAGATCTCGACCAGCTTGTCGCGCTTGTCTGAGAGGATGTTCTTGGCTGTCGTATAGGCTTCATCCACCAGCAGCTTGATCTGCGCGTCAATCTGCGCGGCGAGCTGGGGGCCGATCGTGTCGTCCTCCATCAGCACGTTGCCTAGCGGGCTCATGCCGAACTCACGCACCATGCGGCGGGCGATGTTGGTCGCCATCTTGATGTCCTGCGCCGCGCCAGTGGTGATGTCGCCGAAGATGATCTCTTCGGCGGCGCGACCGCCCATCAGACCGGCCAGCCTCGCCAGCAGCTCCGACTTGCGCAGCAGCGAGCGATCCTCCACCGGCGCCTGCACAGTGATGCCTAGCGCCATGCCGCGCGAGACTGTCGAGACCTTCTGCACGGCGTCGCAGCCCGGCAGCATTCGCATGACAATCGCGTGGCCCATCTCATGGTATGCCACGATCGCCTTCTCCGCGTCGGTCAGCACGCGGCTCTTGCGCTCCGGGCCGGCCATCACGCGCAAGATCGCCTCTTCGAGGTCGGGCTGCTCGATCAGCTCGCGATCGCAGCGCGCCGCCAGCAGCGCCGCCTCGTTGAGCACGTTCGCCAGGTCGGCGCCCGACATGCCCGTCGTCTGGCGCGCCAGGCGCTCCATGTCCACGTCGTCGCTGAGCGGCTTGCCGGTGGCATGCACGCCCAGGATCTGCACGCGGCCCTTGAGGTCGGGCTGTTCGAGCATCACACGCCGGTCGAAGCGGCCGGGGCGCAGCAGTGCCTGATCGAGCACGTCCGGCCGGTTGGTCGCCGCGATTACCACCACATTGTCGTGCTTTTCGAAGCCGTCCATCTCCACCAGCAGCTGGTTGAGCGTCTGCTCGCGCTCGTCGTTACCGGTGGTAGGCATGCCGCCGCGCTGGCGTCCTACGGCGTCAATCTCGTCAATGAAGACGATGCAGGGGGCGTTCTCCTTCGCCATCTTGAAGAGATCGCGCACCCGGCTGGCGCCAACGCCGACGAACATCTCGACGAACTCCGAGCCGCTGACGCTATAGAACGCCACGCCCGCCTCGCCGGCCACCGCTCGCGAGATCAGTGTCTTGCCGGTCCCCGGCGGCCCCACCAGCAGCACACCCTTGGGAATGCGCGCGCCCATCTTGCGGAATTTGTCTGGGTACTTCAGGAAGTGGACGATCTCCTGCAGCTCGTCCTTCGCCTCCTCGACGCCAGCCACGTCCTTGAAGAGCACGGTTGGGCGCTGCTCGTTGAAGCGCACCGCTTTGCTGCGGCCAAAGGGAATCGCCTGGCCCGCGCTGCCGTTGGTGTTGCGGCGCAGCATCAGGATCACCAGGAAGCCCAGGAACCCGAAGAGCGCGAGCTCGAGCACCACCTGCAGCCAGCCTGGCATCCCCACGGTCGGCTGCTCGACCGCGATGGTGTTCACGCCGTGAGTGCGCAGGTAGTCGGTAAGCTGCGCGCCCTGCTCGCGGGTCGCGCTGTACTGGGTGCCATCCTTGGTCGTAATGGTGATCTGGCTGCCCTGCAGCACCGCCTTACTTACCTGGTGCTCGTCAACAAGCGTGAGTACCTGGCTGATGCTGGCCGGCCGCACTTCGGGCTGGCTGCGCGCGGCCATCGCGGCGACGCCAAGGATCAGGGCGGCGGCGAGCAGCGCGGAGCCGACGAGCGCGAGTGCGAGTGCCGGGCGTTTCCGGAAGGGTGACTGCTTGGGCTTCTTGGGGGAGGGAGTGGATGGTGGCCCTGATTGCATGCTCGAAGGGTTCCTCTCGTGATGGCCGTGGGTCGTAGATCGCAAATGCTGTATCGTGAATGGTTGAACAAGCGACCGGGCAGGAGTGCTGCCCGGCGGGAGACTGCATGCGCTGATGCATGCCACCGCAGAGCATCGCCATTATATGTCGAAGAGGTGCCCCGTTCCAACAAGCGAGGGCGCACTTGCGCGACATGCGCGGGCGACGCGCTGCCCACGTCGCAGGAAGCCGCTACACCCCTTGTTCGTCTCCGTCAGCGTGCTGTTGGGGATTATCCGCGCGAGTGCATTATGTCATACGGAGAGATGCCGAGATCCGTGCGCATGTGTTGCCACCGCGCGGGCGCGGCGGCACATACGCCAAAAGTACCACGGAGCGCTCACGGCAGAGCGCTCGGCGTAGTGGCGCCGCCGTTGCCCACGCTGGCAGGCGCCGCCTCCACCGTGGCTTCCGGCCCTTGCGCCGCGGTTTCGCCGGCATGGGCTTCGGGCGGATTGTACTGCGGTAGACGCATCTCAGCGCGAATGCGGCGGATGGCCTGGTAGACCGCGCCAGCGTCCAGCTCTAGATCGGCGGCGATCTGCTTATGAATGCCAACCGGCGGGATGGGCAGCAGCGGCATGTAGACCGCGCGGATGCGGTCGAGGTCGCTTTCGGTGCCGTGATAGCTCTGCAGCTCCCACCAGCTCGGCAGTTTCATCTCGCTGCGCAGCTCGAGCACGGCTTTCTTCACCAGCGCCTTGGGCACGTCCAGCTCGGCCGCGATGCGGCTGCGGATGCCGTCGAACTCGACGGGCTGGGCCAGCTCGAGATAGCGCGCCTGAATCGTCTGGCGCAGGTCGTCGGTCAGCACAGGAGCGGGAGGCATCTCTCGCTTGGGCTTGGGCTCGCGCGCCACCGCTGGCCGCGACTGGGAGTGGGCGGGACGTGGTGGCCGCGGCTGGTCGCGGCGGGGCTGTACGTCGTGGGGTGTATGGCTCTGGGGTGTATGGCTCTGGGGCGCATGGCCGTGGGCCTCCGGCCCAGCCGGACGCAGCCGATCGTGCGATGCGCCCGGGTGGTCGCGCCAGCTCTGCGGTGCGCCGTGCGGTCGTTCGTGCAGAGCCGGCTCGGGGGGCGGCGGGACCAACCCCGGCACGAGGATATTCGCCCCTGGCCCCACGATCTTGGGCGGCGGCGCCTTCGGTGCGGAGGCAGCGGCAGCGGTCGTTGGCTG
>DASUBU010000046.1:0-9679 GCA_035763125.1 Ktedonobacterales bacterium | reverse complement strand
CGTGCTGATCTTGCGCGAGCGCGGCGTCCCTGTGGAGATGAAGCGCGGCCGCTATGGCGGCTACAGTCTGCCCCCTGGTTACCGGCAGCCGCTCGCGCTGACGAAAGAGGAGGCGCTGGCGTTGACGTATGGCCTGCTGGGAGCAGGGCAACACGCGCTGGGGCTGGATGAGCGCGACGCCACGCGCGCCCTCAGGAAAGTGACGCGCGTCCTGCCATCGGCCACGCGCGCCCTCATCAGCGCGCTCGACGGCGCGGTCACGTTCGCGACGCCACGGCTCCCAGGCGCGATGGGAGCCACGCCAGAGTGCCTGGATACGCTGGTTCAGGCCATCCATGCGCGCCATCGCCTGCGCATCCGCCATCGCTCGCAGACAGGCAACGTGACCGAGCGCGATGTGGATCCGTACCAGGTGGTGCATCGCGCAGGCCGCTGGTACCTCGTCGGGCACTGCCATCTGCGCGCTGACCTGCGCGTGTTTCGCCTCGACCACATTCGGTGGGCTCGGGAGCTGCCCGAGACCTTCGCGTCGCAACCCAAGCCCATGGACGCGCTGGCCGCCGTCGAGCGGGCCATCGCGCAGGCGCCGTGGCGCTGGGAGTTCGCGGTGCTGGCGCAGGCGCCGCTGGCCGAGCTACAGCAGCGGCTGCTCCCCACCCTGGCAACGCTCCACCCACAGGCGGATGGTGTGCTGCTGCGCGGGTTCATCGAGGACCTGGACCGCCTCGCCTATACGCTGGCCGGCCTGGGCTGCCCGCTCGTGATCGTGCGTCCCGACGAGCTGCGCACGCACCTCCGCGTACTCGCCGACCGCTTACGCGCCATCGCCGACCTGCCGGCTCCGGCAATCGAGGGCTAAAGCGCTGAGTGCCCTCCGCGGGAATGACGTATCAGCCGCCCCAGGACGCTTAATCGAGGGATACAGCCACCAGAGCGCGCCCGCCCGTTCAACATGAGCCGCCCACCGAAGAAAAGTTCGCCATTCACCCCCGATCTCAATCGAAAGGTGAATGGCTATTGAATGCGCGACACCAGATGTCTGCTCCGCTGATGGGCCTTGGCGCTCGCGCAGGGGCATCGTGGCGTGGAGCTATGACCCCGAGAAGCGCTTCCCAGCCCAGCGGGGGGAAGGCGTCACATGTTGCCCGTCACCGCGAACCAGACCGGGGCAGTGCCAGGGCCGACGAAGATGATGGGGGCGAAGCCGGGGTGCGGTAGCTCGATGTGCGTGTTTATCTCGGCATCGCCGGCTGTGGACGCCGGCACTGGATCGGTGAAGATCGGCGCCGCGTTCTCAAAGCTCACGATGGCCCGGAACGTCGGGATGGGATTCGTGCCGATCGCCGCCCCGCCGGCCAGCACCAGTCCCTTCACACGCACGCGCAGCCGGCCATCGCTGCTCAGCTCGCCGTCCGCCGCGTCGAGCGCCCAGGGCAGGCCGCCGCCGTGGATGCCACGGATGGGGGTCCCATTGGGGCCGACGAACGCACCCGTGACGGGCGCCATGGTGTGAAACTTCACGATGGCGGAGTTGGCGTCGTCGCTCGCCGCCTGCACCGTCGCGGGCCGCAAGATGCTGCCCAGGCTCCCCAGCGCGACTCCGGCGGCCACGCCGCCCGCGCCGATCAGCACACCACGCCGCGACACCGTGGACAAGCGCCCACTGATTGCGGCGACCACCGACTCGTTGCTCTCTGCCATGTCGTTCCTGCTCCCTTTCGCACCGCTCACGACCACACATCATCCTGGCGTCCAATACGCGGCGGGTTACTCGGCTTGCGACGAACTGGGAGCAGCCGTGGTCTGGCGTGCGCCCGCCGGATGCCCTGGCGGGAATCGCGACAATGCTGGTGTGCCGGCACTCTGGGTCAGCGCGATGGCTATTCTGGCAGCTTGTGATGCACTATACTGGCGCAGGTCACAGCAGAATGATGGAGAACGGCCGCAGAAACCGAAAGGAACGTGACATGTCCAGCTTCTTCCTGTTTGACTTCCCGCTACTTGCAGCGTTCTTGTACTACCTGTTCCTCATTGGATTCTTCCTGGGCGCGCCGATTGTTGGCTTTGTGTACATCCGCGCCGACGCCGACCGCAGCGGACAGCCCGGCACGATCTGGGCGATGAGCACGATCTTCCTGAGCTGGATTGCCGTGGTGGCGTATCTGGTCGTGCGCGGCCTGGCTTCCCAGCCGCCCCGTCCGTGAGTCCGATGGCACTGTGCCCTCCGGCTCCCATTCGCACCGCTCACTACCACGCGTCATTCTTGCGTCCAATACGCTATTTTGCAGGCAGGAGCGTGGCAAAGGCAGTCCGATCAACGTCAAGGCGTCTTGGTGATGGCGATGTTGGTGAAAACGACCTCGATGCCGTCCTCGCCTGTCAGTCCCCACCCCCCGAAGACGTCACGCCAGTCGTCCATGGTGCCAACCTGGGTGCTATTGACGTAAAAGGTGAAGTGGGTGCCCTTGGCCTTCACGGTAAGAGTGTTGACCTGATTCAGCCCGACATGGATCGCGGAGTTGGGCGTCCAGTCGACAAGTACCTGAAAATCACCGTTGAAGACCTCGCCAGCCAACCACTTGCCCTTGCTGTCAACGCCGAAGAAGTAGTGATTGTTCGCGGCCTCGGCGCGGAAGCTGATGCCGTACGCCAAATTCGTGGCGCCGCTGATCTGTTTGACCTGCACGGAGAGCGTCACGTCGGGCGGGAGCCGAACGGGGGCGTAGCAGCCGACGTAGGCGGTGATGTGGAAGCCATTGTCCTGCGGCGAGCAGCCATCACCGCTGGGCCAATCCGAGACGGTGCCGGTAAGTGGGCTCGTGTAGAGCGTCGGGCCGACACTCGGCGTTGGCTGTACACCGGGATGCTGCTGCCTGACCTTGGCTGCCGCAGCGTTGTAGTCGACTTCACTGCCGGGATGGAGTGTGACAGGCTGGATGGTGCCAGTCGAGGGATCTGGGCGCGCAAGGGTCAGCGTGCGCACGCCGAGTGTCCCCGTCATGCTCTGGCTACTACCATTGAAGGTCAAGGTAACCTTCGAGCCGCTATGAACGCCAGTAAACCCATCAGAGTCCGTGTGCACAAGCGAAGTCGTAGGCTGAGCTAAGGCAAAGTAGTAGGTCTCCGCGTATGTGCCGCTCAGCGCTCCATTCTGCTCGGTCCACGAGATGTACACCGCTAGATCATTGTCACCGTAAACCCAACTGGTAGGGGTGGCGAGCTCTTGTGCAGGGGAGACGACCGCTGTCTGCACGAGCGGACGGAGCACGAACACCACGCCGCTGAGCGCGACGAGCACAGCCAGCGCGACCGCAATACCGATGATCGCCAGTTGGCGGTTGCTCCGTTGTGGCGGCGGGGCCGGGGCGTAGTATGTCGGTGGAGGATAGCCCCACGTCGGCTGCGAAGATGGCCCAGGTGGGTATGGCGGGTATGCCTGCTGGGGGGCTGGGCCAGACGGATTTGGCTGCTGTGAGGGTGGCTGCTGGGGTTGTGGCCCTGCCATAGCGTTCGGCCTTCTTCTGCGCTGGGATCTGCGCAACCATGATCGGCGTCTGGTCGGGCGAGCTTAGACGTGCGTTGAAATGCCGGTGTCGGGTGCAGCCCATTACCGCAAGTATGCCATCGAAGCGGCTGGCGCGCTTAGATCATCCGCGCCACGGAGTAGGCGACGCCAACAACGAACGCGAGCGCCAACACTGTGACGGGGCAGCCAAGATTCTGATTGCGGCGGCGTGGGTAGCTGCGCGTGTGCGAGCGCACACGCACGTGCCCATACTTGGGCATGGGACACCCCTCCCTCTGGCGAGGTTATTTCTTCTTTGTCGGCTTCTTGGGCTTCTCGATGGAGACCCTGGCGCCCTTCTTGGTGGAATAGACCTTGACTGGCCCAACTTTGGCGAAGAATCCCATTGTGACTTCACCTTCTTCAGTGCTGGGAAATAGCGGGCGGCAACCAACTCAAGTATAGGCACAAGTTAAGTGAAAATCAATCGCCCTAGGACAGAAAGTGCGAGCTGCGAACAGCTCTCTGCGTGGTCGCGTGGAGCCGTTCCCGATGCCAACTCCTGCCGTTTCCTCGGCAGGGTGCCGTGTAGGTACTGAAGACGATGGTCCTGGGCAACGCAGAGGCATAGGAGCGGTTCGTTCGGTTGTTATGATGGGATGAAGGCGCATCCTGGCGATGAGAGGAAGGGTGCGATGGGGCTGATATGTACAGCGTGCCAGACCGACCTGCCCGACGCAGCCAACTTCTGCTTCCATTGCGGCCAGGCAGTTGAGCGCCCAGCCCACCGCAGCGCGAGGGTGTTCGCAATCGCCAATCAGAAGGGCGGCGTCGGCAAGACCACAACGGCGGTTAACCTATCCGCCTGCCTGGCGGACGTAGGGCGCAAGGTGCTCCTTGTCGACCTCTGCCCTGATTCGGAGGCAACTACCCACGTGGGCGTGGATGTGCATCGGCTGGGTGCCTCGATCTATGAGCTGCTCGTCAACGACGCCGTCACGATGGGCGACGTGCTCAAGCGCGAGATTCGCCCCAACCTCTCGCTGCTGCCGGCCAAGGTGGATCTCTACGCCGCTGAGATCGAATTGGTGAACCTGGAGCACCGCGAGTTCCGTCTGCGCCGCGCACTCGACGCCGTGCCCGATCAGTACGACTTCGTCCTCATCGATTGCCCCTCATGGCTCGGCTTGCTCACCACCAATGCTCTGACGGCCTCGGACGGCATTATCCTGCCGCTGCGCTGCGACTATTTTGCCTTAAATGGCATGCAGCAGCTCCTGAATACAGCTCGCGTAGTACACGACCACTTTAACCCGAAGATCAGCATCTTCGGGGTGGTGCTGACGATGTATGACCCGCGCACCAAGCTGGGCAGCGAGGTGATCCGCGAGATCAGCGAGCACTTCCCCAAGGAGCGCTTCCAGACGGTCATCGCGCGCAATGATCGCTTGCAAGAAGCGCCCAGCTTCGGGCAGACCATCCTCGAACATGATCCCCGCTCCCCCGGCGCGCTCGCCTACAAGGCGCTCGCGGAGGAAGTCATCGCACGGGCAGCGGCTTTGGTAGAAGCATAGTCGGACCTGACGATGTCGGCATGAGGTAGCAGTGCCTGTCCTGCCAGTCGGTTTCTGAGTCACGCGCCGATCGTCGTGTAGGTGCCGGTCCAGACGACGGGGCCGGAGCCGGCGGCCGTCACCGTCACCTCGCAGCCGTAGCGCGTCATGCTGCTGGGCGTCACGCTCGGGCCGCCGCCGACGTTGGTCGCCGCGATCTGCGCGAAGCTCAGGCTCGTCGGCGTGTTCGAGAGCACCGGCACGAAGCTCACGCCGACGCCGAGGGTCTGGCCGGCGCTGGCGCTGGGCGCGCGAATCGCGACGTAGCCGGTCTGCTGCGCGCCGGGCGACTGCACAGCACGGTAGACGCCGCGTGCGCGCTCGCGGGCCTCGCCGGCGATCTGCAGCCGCGCCACCAGCGCCGCGGCGTGGTCGGCATAGTTGTCGAGTTGCAGCGTCAGCCGCACATCACCAGCCGCCGTCTCGCGGTATGCCGACTCCGCTATCCAGAATTGATTGACCCCGGCCGCGGGACCACTGGTGAGCCGCTGGCCGCGCACGGCCAGCTCGGGGACGAAGAGATTGGCGTCGGCGCGCACCTGGTGCAGCGGGATCGGCAGCCCATTGGCGTCGCGCACGCCGCGCAGCTCCACCTCGACCTTGTTGGTGGGATCGCTGTAGGTCGCCAGCCAGGCGTTGGCAATCGCGCCAGCCTGCGCGCCGGTCAGCGGCAGCCGGCCGAGGTTGCGGCGCAGCTTGCGGCGGCGGAAGGGCGCGCTGCCCTGCGAGCCGTCGGCGCTCAGCCGCGGATCGGCGACCGTCACCAGCCCCGGACCCGCCACCGGATCCACATACGCCACCTCGATCACGTTGTAGGCGCGCTGCGAGGAGGGCATCACCCGCCAGGCGAGGATATCCTCACCGAGCGCCATGTAGCTGGTGGTCGCGGTGTCGCGCGGATGGGCGCGCAGTTGCCAGGCGGGGAAGCCGGCGCTATCCAGATGGCGCGGGTGGCTGTAGATCGTCCAGACGTAGTCGCCGAGCGCGCCCATCAGGTCGTGCAGGATCTCTTCGAGGTTGTGGCCGTCGTAGACCGGCGTGAACGTATTGGCTGGCGCGTCGGGCAGCACCGCCGATTGATCCTGGTCCAGCGGCAGATACGCGGCGCGCCTGGCCATCTCGCTGGCGATGATCGCCTGCGCCGTGGTGGCCGTGTTGTAGCTGGCGTCGGCGGGATCGTCGCGTAGACAGGCGCCCGCGCCCAGCGCCGAGAGCAGCACGTACTCGCCGCTCGCGCCGTCCATCACCAGCGCTGGGTCGGACCACTCGCCCGCGAAGCAGGTGAAGAAGCCGTCGCGCAGGCAGACGCGCGAGAAGACGGCCAGCTCCGGCCGCGGCAGGCGCGCATCCGGCAGCTTCAGCACGCACGCCAGATCGCCGAAGCCGCCCGGCGCGACGGTCGTGAATTCGAGCGCCTCGATCCGCTCGCCATACTCGCCGACGAGCAGCGGATACGCCGCACTGGTGGGCGAGGTGTACGCATAGAGCGCAAGCCCGCTCCGCAACATCGTCTGCGCCTCCTTCACAATACTGCACTACCCGATCACGTCGAGTTCTGATTCGGCTGTAGTGGCGAGGCCTGCCTCGCTCTCCTGGTTTATGTGTAGCGGCGAGGCCCGCCTCGCCTCGCCGCCCGGTGCGCCTCACACACCGCCCGGCCGCGCCAGCCCGCCCGGCCGCCGCCACGCGCGATTCAGCACGCGATCCTGCTCGCGCTGCCACACGTTCAGCACGGCGCGCAGATCGCCAGGGTCCGCCCCCGCCAGCTCCAGCAGCACGTCGGCGAGACCGGGACCAGGACCAGGACCAGGGCTAACGCTGGAGGGCGTGAGATCGAGCGCGTGCGCCGCGCCGAGTGCGGCATGTGGCCCGGAGCGCGGCAACGCATCCGGCCGGGCCTGCGCGCCGCCAGAAGGCGCCTGATGCGTGACCGGCACGTTGGCCGGCCGTGGATGGCGCGCCCTGGAGCGTGCGCGCCGCGAGCGATGACGAGCCATCACCTCTGCTCCCCTCAAAGACATGGATTCACACGACGCTCGCGTGGACTGTTGCCATCCGCTATAATCAGGATTCTCGTCGCCGCTTGAAGCCGCGAGGATCCACACGACAACACCCCGCGCCAACCGGCCATCACTCCGCCGATCTCTACTGATCTCCCTCTCTATCCCCTCCCATTTCCTCCGCGTCCTCCGTGTCCTCTGCAGTAAATCTCCCTCCCTCTCCCTCTGTGTCCTCCGTGCCCTCCTTGTTCAATCTCCCTCCCCTATCGCGGCCACAGGTAGAGCGGCGAGTACGCGATCTGCGCGTGCAGCGGCAGCACGGCGGCGTTCGCGTCTGCCAGATAGCCGACCAGCACGTTCACGCCGGCTTGCGCCGTCTGCGTCACGGCAATCTGCGGGTCCAGCGCCAGGTACGGGTCCGCGCCAGAGTTGATATTGAGGCTGCCGCTGCTCTGGGTGCCTGGGCCGCCGCCCGCGTGCGCGGGATTGGCTAGCGGTCCGGCCTCGAGGCTGTAAGCCCAGGCGGGACCATCCGTGGCGCCCGCGCGGTTGACCAGCAGGCCGTCGAAGTACGCCCAGACCCACTGGCCCGTCACGGCGAACGGCGCGTTGCTCGGATTGTTGAGCACGCCGGTCAGCAGCGAGCCGTCAACCGGCAGCAGTGCCGCCCAGCCCGCGCGCATCTGCGAGCCGCCGGGGGTGTTATCCACCCACTGCGTGTGTGGCGTGAGATAGGTCCGCGCCGGATCGGCCAGCGCGCCGGCGTTGAAGGGTGGCAGCGTCACCTGCCCGGCATCGGCCACCGTCCAGGTGGCGCTCGCGCCCAGCGGCGCGGAGAAGGGACCGTACGCGTCGGCGAGCTGGTCGCTCAGATCGAGCTGGCCGTACCACGGCTGTAGCCGCTGCTGGACGTTCGCGCGCACCTGCACGTTGGGCAGATTGCCAGCGGACTGCGCGGAGTAGCAGCGGCCGGCAAGATGGTAGACGCCCGGCGCATCTGCCGGCGTCAGGCTGAACGCCCGCGGACTCCACGCCGAGTTCGCCAGCGCCGTCGCGTAGAAGCCGCCGTAGCTGCTCGCATCCAGCGCCGCCGTCGCTACCGGCGAGCCGCCCGCGCCATAGTAGCCGTGCGCCGCCGCTGTCAGCCGCGCCGTCGCGGAGGCGCCCGCCGCGCGACCCAATGCGAACGAGAGGCTGCCGCCCGTGGGCAGCGACGAGACGTAGGCGCCGAGCGCAAGGTAAGCAGGAGCAGGCAGATCGCCCAGCAGCCCCGTGATGAGCAACTGCGCCGGCGATTGGGGGAAACGCAGCTCACAGTACGGCATCGCTCCCGCGCCCACACCCGTCAGCGTCTGATTCCAAGCCTGCGCGTTGTCAATCCAGACGGTTGCGCCAGCGCTCGCCCCTGGCGTCGTCGTGCTGCTGGCGCGCACCGCTACGTCGAGATAGGCGCAGGCGGCGTTCTGAATGGTGTAGGAACCCCACAGCGTCGTCCAATTGGGGATATTGCCGGAAGCCGCCGCCGTGCCGGCCAGGTTCGCGCTGACGAGGAAACCGCCGCTCGCGTCGCGCTCCTCGACGCGAATGCGCGTGCTGGCGGTGGCGTCCAGCCCGGCCGACTTCACGCACGCGACGAGTTGGAAGACCTGCCCGGCGCTGGCGGGGATCGCCGAGCTGCCCGCGGGAGTGCCGCCCGCATAGAGCCGCCACATGCCGTCCCCAGTGCCGCCCGGCGGGAAGTCCATGCGCGCCGCGCCGTAGCTCTGCACCGGCACCTGCGGATTCGAGGCGGGTGCCCCGCCTGGTGCGGCCAGGCCGACGGGCGCCGTATTGGCGGGACTGTTCTGCTCCCACGCGCCGCTGGCAGTGCCCGTCCCCGCCGAGGCGAAGAGCCAGCCGCCGGGGCCGAAGAGCGCGACTTGCTGGCCGACGCCACTCGCGTTGCCCGCGCCCCCGATCAGCAGCGCCGCCCCGCTCGCCGCGAAGCCGGCTACACCGGAGAGCGCCGTCACGGCGTCGAAAGCCGCCGCGCCAACCGCCGCCACCTGGGCGCCGATCGCCCCGCCATCATCCGAGAAGAGCATCGCCGAGAGGTACGGCGGATCGCCAGGGGGGCTCGGAAACTGCGTCACCTGCAGCCAGTACCACGCCTCGTGTGCCAGCGTCATCCCCGCCGACGCCAGCAGATGCGTGCTCCCGGCGATAGTGTGCGAGAGCTGCAACGCTGGGCCGGTGATCGCCGCGAACAGCGTGTTGCTTCCATCGGTGCGGTGCAGGAAGAATGTGTAGCTGCCGCCCGCCGTATAGCGGAAGCGCACCTGCCAGGTGTTCAGCGCGCCCCAGGCCGACGAGCCGAAGGTGAGCGTCGTCCCCGCCGGAACCTGCATCGCGTTGGCCTGCGTGCCGCTTGCGCCGCTTGACCCCGCAGTGTAGAGCGTCCCGACTTGCGCACTCGATAGCGCGGCGCCATAGATCCCTACTTCATCAATCGTCGCGCTGATCTTCGCCGTGCCGTCCACCTGCTCGCCGATGAAGGCGGCGGTTGTGCCGATGTTAGCGGT
>DASUBU010000045.1:0-28966 GCA_035763125.1 Ktedonobacterales bacterium | reverse complement strand
CGCGCATGCGCATGGACGCTAGGCAGCACTACCGACCGTAAGTGACGCTACGCGCTAGGTATTGACACCGACGGCAGAAGCAGGTATACTTCGCCTCTATAGGCACCAGGCAGTAATTGCTGGGCTTATTGAGGATCAGCGATGATCCGTCACGCAGCGCTATCGCGTTGCGGATGAGGTGGGTGACAGGGATCGAAGGGAAGGGGCAAGTGAGCAAACGCGGGCTGCTCACCACAGGACATGTCTGAGTGGGTGCGGCAGCAGACCTGGTCGTGCCGCAGCCGAAAGCGCAGGGACTATGCGCGAATTCTCCAAGGCAGCGCGGTCTCGCGGGCCGTTGCCTCCTGACGAGGCACGGCTGAGCAGGGCCGCAACACACCTCGCGCGCACATCGCGCCGAGTGTGGCGCGATGCGTCAGCGCACACCAGTGCGGGCGAACGATGCCCGAAGGAGTCTGGCATTGAAGCGATTGGCCATCATCTCCTCGATCGTCACGACGCTCATCGTAGGCGTCATCGCACTTGCCCTGATATTTGGCCCGGTTAGCGCGAGCGCCAGCCCAGCCACCGGAGCGGCCGGCGGCGCCAGCGGCACATCCCGCGCCAGCGCCTTGCATACTCCGCACTTCCTCGGCACGCGCCCCGCCAAGATCAAGCCCGCTCGCCGCACGAATAATCTGACCTACCACGGCGGCCCCATCGAGGTGACTCCGGCGGTCTACATCAGCTGGTGGGGGCCGGAGTGGAGCACGGGCTTCTCGACCGGCGGCTACACCAGCGGCCAGGCGCAGACCTACATGGCGGACTTCTTCAATAACGTCGGCGGCAGCTCCTGGAACAACGTCGTCACCCAGTATTGCCAGGGTGTCGCCAATGGCACGGTCAACTGCGGCAGCTCTGGAACGCACATCCAGAACCCGGCGGGGGAGCTGAAGGGCACCTGGAATGACACCACTGCCGTGCCGTCCAGCCCAACGCAGACCGATATCGCCAACGCCTCGATCAGGCTCATGCAGCACTTCGGCTACAACGCGAACGCCACGTACTTCGTCTTCACCCCGACCGGCAAGTCAATGAGCGGATTTGCCGGGGTGGGCGGCAACTGGTGTGCGTGGCATAGCGTGACCAACTCCGGCTCGGGCGAGGTCGCGTACGCCTACATGCCCTACCAGCCGGATGCCGGCACGAGCTGCGGCATGAACTTCATCAACGGCAACAACAGCTACGGCAATGGCTACTTTGACGGCTTCTCGGTGGTCGGCGGCCACGAATACTCCGAGGCCGAGACCGATCCGCATACCACGAGCGGCCAGTACGCGTGGGAAGACCGCCAGGGTGCCGAGAACGGCGACAAGTGCGCCTGGGTCGCCTCCTCGGGCAACATCTCGCTGCCTAACGGGCACGTATACGCCGTCCAGCCGACGTGGAGCAACGCCAATTCGGGCTGCGCGATGTCGCGCTAGGCGGCTTGCCGCATCATTCGGCGGCCGCCGGCTCGCGTCCATCGTGAACCGCCATGCGCGAGCATGACCGCGACGTGCGAGAAGCGGAGCGAGCTGCCGGGTCTCTTCCTTGACTGGCGCACGCCAGCCAGGGAGCACACGGGCGGGAAGTGAGATGCTGATCTCGCTTCCCGCTTGCCGGTATCTTGCTTGGGAATCCGCGCGCTCGCACCGCAACCATCACCACTCCCGCTGCCGCCTCGCCTCCTGCCTGAGCGCCCCCTCGCAGCATACTCTTGGCATACGATTGCGGCGCCGCAGCTGCTATCCCGATCACCTCCGCCAAAACACGCAATTTCTCCATTCCGTGCCCTGCCGTGCTTGACCCACCCGTGCCATCTTGTATACGCTGCCTCTGCGCGCGAGCACGATCAGCAGCCTGGCATCCCATAGATGCGCCGTGCGGCCCCAACGCCGCCCTCACTACCCGCTGCTGTGAGGCACGCGCAGCGCGCTGCGCGGACAAGGCCCGCCGGGCACACGGCGGGAAGCGCGCCAGCGAGTTTGACGCGTCGCCATACCTGCGGGGGGAGAGCGCACATGGATAATCGGTTGGTGGTAGACAGCCGCGAAGAGCTGATGTTTCTGCTGTGCGAGGCCTCAGAGCTGGAGCATATGTTGATGTGCGAGTATCTCTTCGCGGCCTTCAGCCTGAAGCAGCGTCTGGACGAGGACCTGACGCCCGAGCAGCTCGACGCGGTGCGGCGCTGGGAGCGCGTGGTCACAGGGGTCGCCGTGCAGGAGATGCTGCACCTGGCGCAGGCCAGCAACCTGATGACGGCGATCGGCGGCCTGCCCCACCTGCGGCACCCTAACTTCCCCCAGCGCGCGAAGTACTATCCCCCCAGCGTCCAGCTCGCGCTAATGCCGTTTGGCGAGCATGCGCTACAGCATTTCGTGTATCTCGAGCGGCCTGAGGGCCTTGAAACGACCGACGCGCCGGAATTCGACATCATCGGCACCGACTTCGACTCGCCGACCGGGACCGAGATCGTGCCGGTGCCGCAGTCCTTTACCACCGTCGGCCAGCTCTATCGCTCCATCGAGCAGGGGCTGCGCACGCTGGTCGCGCGCTACGGCGAGCGGGGCGTCTTCATCGGGCCGCCCAAAGCGCAGGCCTCAGGCGATGTCTTCCGCTGGCCAGAGCTGGTTGTCGTGACTGACCTCGCCTCGGCGGAACGGGCCATCGAGATGGTCGTCGAGCAGGGCGAGGGGGCGCGCGGCTCCTGGGAGGACGCACACTACGGGCGCTTCTTGCGCACTTTACGGGAGCTGCGCGAGCTGAAGCAGCGCGACCCGGCGTTCGACCCCGCGCGGCCCGTGCTGCCAGCCTACGTGCGCGCGCCGAGCGATGTCGAGCGCTTCGATCTGCTCAGCGACCAGCGCACCGCCGCCGTCTGCGATCTCTTCAACGGCAGCTACGAGGCCCTGCTGGAGATGCTGCTGCGGTTCTTCTTGCATGTGCGCGACTCCGACGACGAGCTGCGCGAGCTGGCCGACACGGGGGTCGGGATGATGTTCTCGCTCATCGCGCCGCTGGGACACTTGTTGACCACGCTGCCGGTGGGTCCCAGCGCGCCCGGCAGGACCGCCGGCCCGAACTTCGAGATCTATCGCCGGTCGTATCTCCTGCCGCACCACGACGCTGCCTGGGCCATCATCCGCGAGAAGCTGGCTGAGCTGGCCGGCGCCTGCCAGCGCACAGCCGAACTCTTCACCGCGCCTGAAGTCGGCGCTGCCCACGCCACGCTCGCCACGACAGAGCAGCAGCTACGAGCGCTCGTCGAGTCGCTGACCAAGCAGGTCATACGCGTGTAACAGGCTGGAAGGGCCGCTCGGCTCGCGGCCCTCTTGCCATTATGCCGTGCCGGCGGCCACGGTGCGCTCGGCCGCCACAATCTGGTTGCGCATGCGGCCGATGCCCTCTACCTCAGACTCCATCACGTCGCCTGCTTGGAGGAACTCTGGGGGCGTGCGAGCGAAGCCGACACCAGAGGGCGTGCCGGTGGCGATGATGTCGCCGGGCTCGAGCGTCAGCACGCGCGAGAGGGTGGTGATGATGGTCGCTACATCAAAGATCATCTGCGCGGTCGTGGCGTCCTGCTTCAGCGCGCCATTGACCCAGAGCCGCAGCGGCAGGGCCTGTGGATCGGGGATCTCGTCGGCGGTCGCAATCCACGGTCCCATCGGGCACGAGCCATCGAGGCTCTTGCCCTGAAACCACTGGGAGCCCCCCAGGTGTTGCAGGTCGCGCGCGGATACATCGTTCAGCACGGTGTAGCCGAAGACGTGGCGCAGCGCCTCTGCCCGCGGGATGTGACGCCCGCCGCGCCCGATGATGACCGCCAGCTCGACTTCCCAATCCAGCTCTTTGGTCACGTCGGCGTCGTGCGGGATATCGGCGTAGGGGCCGTTGACGCTGGTGACGGCTTTGGTGAAGATGTTCGGATATGATGGCGGCGGCGGTGTCTTCTCGCCGAGCGCCCGCTGCGACTCAGCAGCGTGCTCCGCGTAGTTGCGGCCCAGGCAGAAGATGTTTTTGGTCGGCCGTGGGATGGGGGCGACGATCTCCATCGCGTCGAGGGCGAGCCGCGCCTCGGCCGGGACCCCTGCTAGCAGCGCGCTCACACGGCGCAACCCATCGTCGCCGGCACGGATGAGGGCGAGCATGTCGCGCAGGTCATCGGAGGGCGCCTCGCCCGCCAATGCCGCCGCTTTCATGAGATCAACTATCGCACCGCTCTGCTCGACGCCCAGGCGTATGCCGCCGGTGTCACGGAAGGTCGCCAATCGCATCCGGTGTCCCTTTCTGTGCTGTGGTGTGTGCTGTTGGCCGCAAACCGCCTGGAAGTGCGCCGCCGCTCGCCAAGCGCCGGCAGCCGTGGACGTCGCGCTCCGCGCGTCCTCACGCAGTCCGGCGGAGCAACGCCCCCATGATGAGCATAGCGTACCTACGGCGACTCGGACTCGGACTCGGACTCGGACTCCCCCGCGGACCGCTCAGGGAGACTGGCCGACGTGTGGGAGCCGCTGATCTGCGTGCCGGAGGCTGCTGTGCGATCAGATTGGTCGTTGGACGGCTCGGCGGCAGCAGCGGCAGCCAGATATAGCATGCGACTGGCCGCAAATTCGGCGGCGCGTGCGCGGCACCACTCGACAGCGCGACTGTGTGTCTCGATGAGGTCGCGCAACGTGCGCTGGGTCTCGCCGTCAGCGGTCGCCGCCAGCACCTCGGTCGCTTGTTCGGCCGCTCGCTCAAGCAGCTTCGCGAAGGCGAGCAGGCGCGCATCATAGCTATCGGTGCTGAGGATGGCCGCGGCATCTGGCGCGGTCGCGTGCGTGCAGGGAATGCCCGCAAGCTCCAGCCGCTCGCGCAGGGCGCAGCAGCGCACGATCAGATCGCCTCCCAGCGATGCGCATGCCTCGCGCTCTGCACGCTCGGTGGCACCACGTGCCAGGGCCACCACCACCGCGACACAGGCGCGTTCGCGCTCCAAGAGGCTGTTGAGCGGAGCGGCCTCAGGTGCCCATGATGTCGCCATCGTACTCCCCTCTCGTCGTTGTGGGTACTGCCGTAGGAGAGCGGCTGGTACCCTCGCACGGCCGCTCTCCTACGGCAGAGGACGATGCGCTCCGCCCCTGGATTGTCGGCGCGCTGGGCGGCTCGCATGCCCATGCCAAGCAGGGTGCGCGTTGTTCGATGGGAATGCCTATGTTATACTCAATGATGGCGTGGCTCTGGCAGGACGGCCGTACGTGAGCCCCCTGATGGACGGTCGTGGCGGGCGGGGCGCGCCGATGACGCGCGCAGGCGCGAGCCGCATCGCGAGCGGGCTGTGGCGCGTGTGGATGACGGCGAGTGGACCCTCCAGGAGGTACGATAGTGGCCGCGGTTGGCTATCTCAACGCCGCGATCTTCTTTCTCGGCGGCTGCGCATTTGTGCTGGTGGGCCTGGCGCTGGCCGATCTGCTCAATGTGCTGCTGCTGAAGAAGAAGCCCGCCAAATCGAAGCTGGCGACGTATGAGTCGGGCGAGACGCCACTCGGCTCGGCGTGGGTGCAGTTCCCGCTGGCTTTCTACATCTTTGCGCTGCTCTTCGTCGCCTTCGACGTAGATATCGTCTTCATCCTCTCCTGGGCTGTCATCTTCCAGCAGTTGGGGATTTTCGGCTTCATCGAGATCACGTTCTTCATTGGGACGCTGGCTCTAGGCCTGGTCTACGCCTGGCGGAAGGGAGTCATCCGGTGGATCTAGCGCCGAGCGCGCCGCTGGGCAAGCCCTCGCTGCGCATGTACGAGACGGACCATATCAACGAGCTGCTGGCCGCGCTCGACCCGCTGGACACCGTGGTCGGCGCGCACGTGCCCAAGCGCCGCATGGCAGGCGGCATCGTCGGCATCGAGGTGCCGGCGGAACACCTGCTCGACGTGGCGCGCTTCCTACGCGACACAGCCGGCTACGACGTGATGGCCACCAACTCCGGCGTGGATATGATTGACCACCTGGAATCCATCTATCACTTCCGCTCGCTGGCGAAGAACTGGCTCTTACAGGTGCGTGTCAAGTTGCCGCTGGACAGCCCCGAGGTGGATTCGCTGGTGAGCCTGTATCCGGCTGCGAACTGGCTGGAGCGCGAGACGTACGATATGTATGGCATCGTGTTCCGCGGGCATCCCGATCTGCGCCGTATCCTCACCGACGACGAGTTCTTCGGCTATCCGCTGCGCAAGAGCTTCCACGCAACACCGATCACCGTCCACGACCGCGCGACGACCCAGGCGACGGGCGAGCAATCGGTTTCGGGCGAGCAGCAGCGCGGAATTGAGAGCACGACACCGAAGCACCTCGGCCAGGGCGACGAGGAGCGCGTGCATCCGGGCAAGCTGACGTTTGGCAGTGCGGCGGTGTATCTGAGGACCGGCCAGGGTGTCGAGTCGCCGGGGCTGCCGCAGGAGCCGACGGTGGGCGAGCACGGCTACGTCGCGGAGCCGGATACCAAGGCCGGTCCGATGGCGCCGCAAAGGGGATAGGCCATGGCGACCGATGTGCAGCCGCATCTGACGGCAGATTACCAAGGCTACCGCAGTGAGGAGATGATCCTCAACATGGGGCCGCAGCATCCTTCAACACACGGCGTGCTGCGATTGGTGCTGATACTGGACGGCGAGACGGTAATCCAGTGTACGCCGGTGATTGGGTATCTGCACCGCGGCATGGAGAAGATCTTCGAGAACCGGCCAT
This sequence comes from Ktedonobacterales bacterium, assembly GCA_035763125.1. Classification (GTDB taxonomy): domain Bacteria; phylum Chloroflexota; class Ktedonobacteria; order Ktedonobacterales; family JADMIN01; genus SMAG-U1939. Next base: position 22,222 of record DASUBU010000045.1, on the reverse strand, counting down.
ACATGGCTGGCCCGCGCTACATTGACAATGCCGACTACCTCAGTCCGATGATCAACGAGTGCTGCTACGCGGGCGCAGCCGAACAGATCGCCGGCATCGAGCCGCCACGTCGCGCGCAGTACATCCGGCTGATCGTCAGCGAGCTGGAGCGCATCGCCAGCCACCTGGTTGCCATCGGCACCTACGGGCTGGACCTGGGCGCGTTCACACCGGTCCTTTGGTGTTTCCGTGACCGCGAGCTGATTCTGGATATGTTCGAATCGCTTAGCGGCCATCGCTTCACCCATAACTACATGCGCGTGGGCGGCGTGCTCTACGACTTCCCCAAGGGCTGGCTGCAGACCTGCGAGAAATTCTGCGACAACTTCGTCAACAAGAGCATCCCAGAGCTAGACGAGCTCCTGACTGGCAACGAGATCTTCGAGGCCCGCACGCAGGGCGTGGGCTACATTGACCCACAGCAGGCGGTGAGCTATGCACTGACCGGGCCGGTGGCGCGCGGCTCTGGTGTCAACTTCGACGTACGAGTCGCTCGGCCCTACGGGGCCTACCGTGAGATCGCGGTGCAACCGCAGATCCGCCAGGACGGGGACTGCTTCGCACGCTATCGCATCAAGATGGATGAGATGGCCGAGAGCGTCCGGTTGGTCCGGGAGGCCATTGATAAGCTCCCCGGCGGCTCGATCTCCGTTCGCTCGCCTATCTATGCGCGCATCCCGCGCGGCGAGACCTACTTCGCGGTGGAGAGCGCGCGTGGTGAAGAGGCGATCTATATGATCAGCGACGGCTCGGAGTATCCCTATCGCGCCAAGCTGCGCGGCCCCTCGTTTGTGAACTTGCAGATCCTGCCGGAATTGCTGCGCGGCCACAAGATCGGCGACGTGATTGCGATCCTGGGCAGTATTGATATTGTGCTCGGCGACGTGGACCGCTAGGGCGGAGGCCGTATGAATCCCGTGCTCTTCAACGTCATCCACTTCGTCGTGACGTTCCTCTTCTCGCTGCTCTTCCTGATGGGCTCGGCCACCATCCTGGTCTACCTCGAGCGCAAGATCATGGCGCTGATGCAGGACCGCTACGGCCCGCTGCATTACGGACCGCAGGGCACGCTGCAGACCATCTTTGACGTCGGCAAGCTGTTGCTCAAAGAAGACGTGAAGGCGACCGAGACCGACAATATCGTCTTCCGGCTGGCGCCGATGGTCTTCTTCGCGCCAGTGCTGGCGGCCTTCGTGGTGCTGCCATTCTCGCCATACCTGACAGCAGGCGCGCTGGCAACCGGCATCATCTATTATGTGGCGCTCAGCTCGATTGATGTGATCGGCGTCTTCATGGCTGGCTGGGGCTCGAACAACAAGTACGCGCTGATCGGCGGGCTGCGCTCGGCGGCGCAGATGATCTCGTACGAGCTGCCGCTGGTGCTCTCGATCGTCGGCGTCATCATGCTGACGAGCGTGCTGGCGCCGGGCTGCGACGGGCCGAATCCGAACCTGGCGCAGTGCGGCATCGGCTCGATCTCGTTCACGCAGATCATCGCGGCGCAGATGCGGCCAGAGGCGCCGTGGCTATGGTTCGTGCTGCTGCAGCCGCTGGGTCTGGGCGTCTACTACATCTGCGGACTGGCCGAGACGAACCGCAGCCCGTTCGATCTGCCGGAGGCCGAGTCAGAGCTGGTAGCGGGCTATCTGACGGAGTACAGCGGACTGCGTTGGGCGATGTTCTTCCTGGGCGAGTACGGCAACATGTGCATCGTCGCGGCGGTGGCGACGGCGCTCTTCCTGGGCGGCTGGTCGCTGCCGGGGACGGCGGTCGGATTCTGGACGGATCTGCTGGGCTCGTTCTGGGGGCAGGTGGTCTTCAACATCATCGCGGTGGGCGCCTTCCTGACGAAGATGTACCTGCTGCTGGCGGTCTTCATCTGGATTCGGACGACGCTGCCGCGGCTGCGCGCCGACCAGTTGATGCGCTTCGCCTGGCTCTTCCTGATTCCGCTGACGCTCTTCAACATCCTGCTGACCGGCGCACTGCTGCTGCTGCCGCTCGCGGTGAATACGCGGCTGCTGATCTCGGGTGTGGCCAACTGGCTGCTGGCGCTGCTGGTGATCTTCAGCTTCCGCCGGCTGATGGGTCTCAGCTCGAAGGGCAGGATCCCGCGCTGGGCACGCCGCTCCGTCAACATCGTCGAGGCGACCACAACGCCGGCCCGCCCGCAGCCGCGCGGCGCGCCCGAGCTGGCCGCCGGCCCGACGAAACGGTAGCGCTCGGTGGTTGACGCGCGCTTTCCCTCTCCGGTATACTCTCACCCATGAGATCCGACGCCACCGACATCATCAACGGATATTGGTATTATCCGCCCGCCCTTCGATGGGGTGGGCGTGCCGGCGTTGGCGTAGACGAGCGGTAGCGGCGCGACCCCCACATCCCGGTCGAAGGGCAGGCAGAGGCGAAATCGCCTCTGCCTTTTTGTTGCCCGCGAACGACCAGCGAGGAACGGGAATACGCGCACAGCGAGAGGAAAGTGAGGAGAAGCGATGATTGTGGTGATGCGCTGCGGAGCGGCCGAAAGTGAGCTCTGCCATGTGCTGGAGGTGCTGCGCGAGCGCGGACTGACCGCGCACGTCTCGCGCGGGGTCGAGCGCAGCGTCGTCGGCGTGCTCGGGCCGGCGGGACCCTCCGGCGTGCCCAACGCGCCGGTCACTATCACGCCGGAGCTGGGCGCCGCGCTGGAGGCGCTGCCGGGCGTCGAGACGGTCCTGCCGGTCTCGAAGCCATATAAGCTGGCAAGCCGTGATTTTCATCCGGAGCCGACGGTAGTGCGCATTCCCAGTCCAGACGGCGAGGTGGCGGTCGGCGGCAGCGAGGTGGTCATGATGGCCGGCCCCTGCACGGTCGAGAGCGCGGAGCAGCTGCGCGCGGCGGCGCGAGCGGCCCGCGAGGGTGGCGCGCGCATCCTGCGCGGCGGCGCGTTCAAGCCCTCCACCTCGCCGTACGGGTTTCGGGGTATGGGCGTCGAGGGACTGCGGCTGCTGGCGCAAGCGCGGGCCGAAACCGGGATGGCGGTGGTCACCGAGGTGATGACGCCCGCCGATGTCGAGCTAGTCTGCGAATACGCCGACGTGCTGCAGATTGGCGCGCGCAATATGCAGAACTACTATCTGCTGGACGAAGTCGGCCGCGCTGGCAAGCCAGTGCTGCTCAAGCGCGGGCTGGCCGCGACGATCGAGGAGTGGCTGCTGGCGGCGGAGTACATCCTCGCGCAGGGCAACCGCGACGTGATGCTCTGCGAGCGCGGCATCCGCACCTTCGAGCGGTTGACGCGCAACACCGTGGATATCAACGCCGTACCGCTCGTCAAGCAGCTCTCACATCTGCCCGTCGTCGTGGACCCGAGCCAGGGCACTGGCAAGCGCTCGCTGGTCGAGGCGGTCTCGCTGGCGGCGGTAGCTGCCGGGGCGGATGGCCTGCTGGTCGAGATTCATCCCCAGCCCGAGGCGGCGCTCAAAGACGGTGCCCAGTCGCTCTTCCTGGAGGAGTACGCCGCGCTGATGCCGCGCCTGCGCGCCGTCGCCTCAGCGGTCGGCCGCACACTGCCGGTACGTAACGCGGAGGCGGTGGCCTGAATGGCGATGCCCCCCGGACTCGCGGGCGGTCCAGGGGGCAGACTCTCAAACAATGCTGGGTGCCGTGTCGGCTACGGGTCTACGCGGACCGGCGTGCCAACGTGGACCCACGAGATCAGCCAGTAGGCGGCGGACTTGGGCATTTGGACACACCCGTGGCTGCCGTCTTCGTAGGTGCCATCGGCTGTGTAGTGCGGAACGTTGCTGCCTGGGCCAAAGTCACTGCGCCACCAGGCGTCGTGCAGGAAGTAGCCGCCATCCTCAAAGAGCATGGCGTAATCAATGTACGTCGGAAAGTAGTAGTACGGCGAGCTCGGCGGCCAGGGCGAGGTCATCGTGATCCCGTAGTCGCGCTCCATGACGTGGAACAGGCCAGTCGGCGTGGCGAGCTCTGGTCGGCCGGTGGTGACCGGCGTATTGAAGACCACGCGTCCGTCCTGGTATGCCCACAGCCACTCATGGGTTTCGCTCACGACGACATACTGGCCGGAGGATGGCACGTTGGTGGGCGCGCTCGGAATGACGAAGCTGCCGCTGGTGCAATGGCACGGGCCGGGGGGCGACACTGGACCGGAGGGCGTGGCGGGCGCTGCCGGGGCAGGCTTGTAGATCGCGATGGCCGGCAGTTTCTGGGTGTGCCCGCTGGCAGGATTCGAGGCCCGACTGGAGAGCAGCACGCTGCCTATACCGACCAGCGCAACACAGATCAGTAACGCGGCCAGGCCGAGTGTGCGAGCAGGGCTACGGCGCCGGGACGCCTGGCTGTCCGCCCCGGCATCGTTGGCGGGAAACGACGGGTCCATCAGCGCCTCCTGGAAGTGAAGTAGATAGCGAACAGAGTATAGCAGAGCCGAGCGAGCCTGGCTACAGTACCTCGGTCAGCACGCATGGCAGCAGCAGGTCGCGCAATGTATTGAGGCCCCTACCGTCTTCAACGTACAAGGCGGCCAATTTGGGACGGGCATCTTCCAACAGTGCCCAGCAGCCAGCAGCAGAGCCAGATCAAGCAGAGATGACGACTGCGGCGCCGAGCTGCGCCCAATCATAGAGCCAGGCGGAGGCGCCAGGCGGCACATTGACACAGCCGTGGCTGCCATTCTCGCGCATGCCGTCGGGGTCGGTATGGGGCCTATTGGTGTCAGGGCCGAAGGCGTGGCGCCAGGCGGCGTCGTGGATGTAGTAGCCGTCAGCGCGGAAGAGCAGCGCGTGAGCGATGTGCTCCGGTGCATAGTAGTAGGGCGACCACGGTCCCCAAGGCGAGTAGAACGTAGTATCGGCCAGCGTGGCGGTGATGTGGTAGATGCCGCGCGGGGTAGGCAGCTCCGGGCGGCCTGTCGTGACAGGCGTGGCGTAGACAAGCGTGCCATCTTGATACGCCCACAGCCATTGCTGCGCCAGGCTAACGAGGATCACCTGGCCGTCGAGCGCGGGCGGCTTCACTTGTGGCGCTGGAACGGGCAAGCGGTGGGAGATGCAGCGGCCGGCCAGACCGTCGGCGTCAATTCGCCGCCCGGCGAGCACGGGATGTGCGATCTGCTGGGGGGTGAGCATGTGTGGCGCGGGCAGGACGACGAGACATGGGGTAGGGCGCGGCAGAATGGATGAGGTGACGCCGAATTGGTCCCGCCACGATAGCGTTTGGGAGTGCTCGGCAAGAGCGGCCTGCGATGCGGCCTGCACCGGCGCGGCCCCAGCGATGCACGCGATGAGCACACACAGCGTGACGAAGGCGAGCAGCGAGGCGCGGCAGCAGGCGGCAGCCCACCACTGGAGAGAAATCAGCGTATTGCGCAGATAGGTGGATCGGCTTGGAGGTGGCTTCATGGCCCTAGAGTAGCCTCATTCCAATCGGGAGCCGCACACGATGCACGGCGCGGAAGGCGTTGCCTATTCAAACGCGGAAGACACACCAGACGTGACGCGCTGGCACTTCTGGAGCCGCGCATGCCAGCGAGCACGGTCAACTCCCGTTTGGCGGCGAATGACGCGCGCGTTCTAGCTTCGCCGCCGGCAAGCGTGAGGAAGCAGGCAAAACGCGAGGCAGGTTGATCGGAATGATCAGCCTGCCTCTGTGACACGACGGGATGCACAGTGACCTGGTGCTACCGCCTGCTGTCCGCTACACGCAGCCGGGCAGCTTGAACGAGGAGATCCAGGTGCTCCAGTTGAACGTGCCGCTCGACCGCAGGTACTCGTTGGTGTACCAGAAGGTGCAGTCATTGCTGGGGTCCACCTGCATCGCGCTGTAGTCGCCCCAGCGATTGAGGTTCGACAGCTGCGAGCCGCTGCCCGCCTTGAGGACCGTCTCCGCTTCCATCGTGCCGAGCGGATCCGAAGGCACGCGGCCCGTGATGCGGATGGACGGGAAGACGCTGGAGCTCGACGCGCTATAGCCAAGGGCGATGTTGCCCAGCCCGTCCATCGCGATGCTGCCCATCCAGCGGCTGGTCGCATCCGGCGAGAAGGTCCCCTGCTGGAACAGCGACACAGTGCCATTGGAGATGCGCAGCTCGTACCAGCGCTCGCCGTCCACTTGACTCCGCCGGTTGCCGCTGACGAAGACTGAGTGGTTCACGAGCAGCGACTCCTGGCCAGTGGAGAAATGGCGATAGGCCAGGCGGAACATCAGCCGGTCGGCGAGCGAGTCGAGCTTCTGCTTCGTGCTGGGCTGCGGGATGCAGGCGCCGCCGCTGCACGCCTGGCTGAACGAAGCGACGGGGATGCTGGTCGGGCCGGTCAATGTGGAGTTGCTCGGGGCAGCAAAGTCCACGTGGAACTTGAAGAGGTTGAGCGCGTTGGAGCCGAGACTGAGCTGGTAGTTCGGCGCGCCGGTCGGCGGGGCGATGCTGCCATCCAGATCGGCGGGTAGGAGGCTGGCCACGCTCGTGCCAAGCTGGAAGCAGACCTGCGTCGCCGTGGCGGCACCGCCGATCATCGCGTTGCGGTCCCAGGCGCAGGTCTTGGGGCCTGCGAAGGTCGAGCCGTTGTTGAAGATGTTGTACGTGATGTAGTAGGCGTCCGACCAGACGCCCACCTTCGGGTAGTCGGGGAACTGGGTGTTGCCGTAGTTGAACGCATAGAGGTTGAAGGTGCCGGTCGCGTCCGAGCTGGTCGAGACGGCGACGCACTCCAGGAACGGCGTGGTGGATACCGAGAACTGCGTGATGATCCAGCGCCCGGCGGCCTGATCGTACTGGACAACCGGATCGCCGTCGTCGTTGGCCTGGCAGCCGCCACCGAAGTTCGCCCAGAGCGAGTTGATGGGATGCGAGGTGCCAATGATGGCTCCCGTCGTCTTGTCGAAGACGCCGAAGCCGGTGTTGACGATCTGCACGTACTGTGTGGCGCCGACCGCGCCGTTGGTGTCGGGAGGCGCGCAGTTGCAGAAGTTGGCGAAGTCACCCTGACCCGTCTGCGTGCCGAGGCCCGAGAAGCCCAGGCCCACGCTGGCCGCCAACGGTGTGCTGGCGGTCGTCTGAGCAACCGGGTCTGGCTGCAGCGCACCAGCCTGCTGCGCGGGGCTGCGCAGCGGGCGGTCAGGTGAGCCGCGGTACAGCGTCGCTGAAGCGGGCAGATCCCTAACGGCAGGGGACAGGCCGTGCTGCATGGATGCCGTCACATCCGGCTTGAGGCCAGAGGACGAGGGCGCGGCGCGGACACCAAAGGCGGTGCCGGCCATGACGGTGACTGCGAGGGCGACGGCCAATAAGGCCGACGCCGTTCCGGCGACGATCGCACTTCGACGCATGCTGGTTGATCCCTCCTGCTTCCTGTTCCTACTGAAAACAGTTCGCCTACTGTGACCTCACACCGATGTGAAGCCACCCTGCCCAGGGTCTATTGCCACTCCGAAGGCGTCCCACGTTTGGGGCATCGGAGGCTCCTGGCGACTGCGACATCCAAGTCGCGAGATCGAGGTGTGACCAGAGACGGACAGGGATCGGACGAGATTGGGAAACGAGGACCGCGAGTGTTCGATGAGCGTCGAGGACTGTGAAGGTGGCGCGCGGTGTAGCCACACATAAGTATACTGACGGCGTTACACACGCCAAGATCGCCCGCTAGGCTCGCCCAGCAACGGGTCCAAGCTGTAGGCTGCCCGTAGGCTGACTGTCCTGTCATACCGGGGTGCTCCGCTTCCGTGCGGCAAGGGCAGCCTGGCGAGTTGCGCAGCGTCTCCGCTCGTGTCGCGGCATCATCAACCCACCGGCATCCGCTCCGTATACTTTCCAGCCAGAGAGGGGGTAGCACGTCATGATGCAGAGGCGTCCGCGCGAAACAGCGATGGAGGATCTGGAAGAGGCCAAGGCAAGCAGTGATGGCCGCGCGGATGCTGGGGCGAAGCCTGGCAGACGGGCAGGCGCGCGGCAAGCGCAACCGACACCGCGCCAGCGCGCACGGATACCAGCGCGGCGCGTGCTGGCGCTGCTGCGCCCCTACGCCGGGCGGCTCGTCGCGGCGGGGCTGCTGCTGATCGTTACAAACGGCCTGGGGTTGATCTTCCCGCTCGTGATTCGCTCGCTGCTCAACACGATCCTGCTGCAGCGCGACGCGCGGCTGCTGAATCTGGTGGTCGAGGGGCTGGTGGTGCTGTTTCTGGTTCAGGCGGCTGTTGGGGCGGTGCAGGGCTATCTGGTGACCTCGATCGGCGAGCGGCTCTCGTTTGACCTGCGCACGCGACTCTTCGGGCACATGCAGCGGCTGCCGCTGAGCTTCTTCGATTCCCGGCGCACGGGCGAGCTGATGAGCCGTGTGACCAACGACGTGACGCTCTTGCAGGGCGCGCTGACGGCCAACGTGCTGCCGATTGCCTCGCAGGTGGTCACGCTGGTGGGCAGCATCGCCATCGCGGCCGTCATCAACTGGCGCATCACGCTGGTGGCGCTGGTGGTGACGCCGGTGGCCTTTCTCTTGGCGGGCGTGCTGGGCCGGCGCATTCGGCGAACAACGCGTGGCGTGCAGGAGGGGCTGGGCGAGGCGGGCATCGTGCTGGAGGAGGCGCTCTCCACGCCGCGCGTGGTCAAAGCGTTCGTACGCGAGGCGCACGAGACCGAACGCTTCGCAAACCGCATGCGTGAGTCGCTGCGGCAGGCGTTGCGGCGCGCCGTGGCACAGGCGCTCCTGGGTCCGCTGACCGGCCTCATTGGCTTTCTGGCCCTGGTGGTGGTGATCTGGTTCGGCGGGCGCGAGGTGCTGGCCGGCCGGCTCACGGCCGGCGACCTGGTCGCCTTCATCTTCTATCTCTTCCTGGTCATCGGCCCGCTGATCGCACTCTCCAATCTCTACTCGCAGATCCAAGCAGCACTGGCAGCGACCGAACGCGTCTTCGCGCTGCTGGACGAGCCGACCGAGCCGGCGCTGGATGCAAGCGCGCCGCCGCTGCCCCCCGTGACGGGACACGTCGTCTACGAGCACGTCTCGTTCACCTATCGCGCTCCGCCTCCAGCAAGTGATACATCCGCAGAGGGCGGAACGGAGCCGGGACCGGAACAGCGCCCCCGGCCGGCGGTGCTGCGCGACGTGTCGTTCGAGGCGCAGCCGGGGCAGGTGGTGGCGTTGGTGGGGCCAAGCGGCGCGGGCAAGACGACCACGCTCAGCCTGCTGCTGAGGCTCTATGAGCTTGACGCGGGCGCGATCCGGGTGGACGGGCACGACCTCCGCGAGGTCGCGGTGCGGTCGCTGCGCGAGCAGATCGCGGTGGTGCCACAGGAGCCCGTGCTCTTTGGCGAGTCCATCGGCGAGAACATCCGCTATGGGCGGCTGGCGGCGAGCGATGATGAGGTGCGGGCGGCGGCCGCTGCGGCGAACGCGCTGGGCTTCATCGAGCAACTGCCGGATGGCATGCGGACGCTGGTGGGCGAGCGCGGCGTAAAACTCTCGGCAGGGCAGCGCCAGCGCATCGCCATTGCCCGCGCGCTGCTGGCCGATCCGCGCATCCTGCTGCTGGATGAGGCGACGGCAGCGCTGGACAACGAGTCGGAGGCGCTGGTGCAGGAGGCGCTCGGCCGGCTCATGCGCGGGCGGACGACGCTGGTGGTGGCGCACCGGCTGACGACCATCGAGCGCGCGGACCAGATTCTCGTGCTGGATGGCGGCCGGATCGTCGAGCGCGGCACGCACGGCGAGCTACTTGCCCTCGACGGCCTCTACGCACGGCTCTACACGCGCGACTTCGCAGAGCTGGCGGCGCGGGCGGAGGCACTGCTCGAGCTTTCCGCCGGTCCGGCTGAGGGGGCTTGACCTTCCAGCGGCGGGAAGGTGTACGCTGGCTAGCGAAAGGAGGTGAGGCAGCGATGATGCGCGCGCAGCGCACACTGCAAGAGCTTTCGCCCAGCAGGCCGCAGGCCGACACGGAGGGTCTGACCATCGGCGAGGTGGCGCGCATGGCCGCGCTCTCAGCCAAGACGATCCGCTATTACGAGGCGATCGGCCTGCTTCCGCGCGCGGCGCGCGGTGCCAACCGCTACCGTCGCTACGGCCTGGCCGACGTCAACCGGCTGATCCTGCTGCGGCGCATCCGACTGCTCGGTGTGCCACTCGATGCGGCGCGGTCACTGCTGGCGGGCGCCTCAGAGGCACGCTGCGTCGAGGTGCGCACGGAGCTGCCGCGCGCTAGTGGACGAGCGGCTGCAGGCGCTGGACCGTGAGATTGCCGAGCTGGGCCGTCTGCGCGTGGCCGTGGAGCGCTACTCGCGTGCGCTGGCGGACTGTCATCCCGACGAGGCGGAGCTGTTCCGCTCGTGTCTGGATATGCGCTGTATCGCTGATCTCAGGGGCGATGGCGGCGCGTTGGAGCGTTTGGAGCATCAGGAGGAGTGCGATGAAGATGACTGCTGGCTGTGAGCCGTGTGGCTGCCCGTGCAGTGAGTGCCCGTGCGGCTGCGGCTGCTGCGGTTGCTGTTAGACAGCCGAGTGCGACTGGGTGCATCCGGTCTAACGTCCCGTCTCCCATGCACAACCAAGCCGCCTCTCCACGGAGGCGCCCGGCGTAGGTAGGGCGGCGTCCATCTTTGGGCGCCGCCCTCTCACTCATACGTACGGTCGCGAGTGCTAGCGCTGCTGAGGCGGGGCGTAGGCCATAGCCTGCGCGGGGGCTTGCGGACCGGCGATGACATAGGCCAGCATGCCAATGCCGCTCAGCACCAGGATCAGGACGAACCAACCCCAGCGGCCCATCTTGGCCGTCGCGATGAGCGCGCCGATCCAGGCGATGAACGAGACGATGCCTGCGACGATGAAGACGAGAGTGGCCACGAGCGCCAACGCGGGATTGCCGCCGCTAACCTGCGTGAGGCCGGTGGTGGGATCGACGCTTGTGGTGGCGCCGGCCGCCCCAACAAAGAACACGATGACGCCGATGATAGCGAGGCCGATCGCCGAGAGGTAGAGCTTGCGGGTGGTCGAGAGTGACATGGCAGCCTTCCTCCTTCTGGGAGCGACAATGGTTCCACTCGAATGCCCCTACGCCTCCGAGTGAAGGCGATGATAGCAGACTTGCGACTGGCTGTCACCAGGCACGCGGTGATCGCCACGCATCAGCCTACGCGGGAACGTTGTTGGCGGCATGAGGCGTGATGCAAGCTAGGTCTGATGCGGATTTCTGGCGGATTCTCTGGGCTTGGCGCCTTCACCACGATGGGCCCAGGCGCAGGCTCTCGACAGGCGGGCTATAGTGATATCCACTAGAGACATCACCAGGGTGGCGCACGAGCGGGCGCGCCCGTACCAGAAGGGAGCGCCGCCATCCACCAGGGGGAGGGGAGACAACGATGAGTCTCGCCAGCCGACTTGTTGCTCGCCTTGTGGGCCTGCCGCGCGCGCGTACGCACCGCATTGCCGTCGAGCACGATCTGCGCGTGCCAATGCCAGATGGCGTAGTGCTGCTGGCCGACCGCTATGTCGCGCCGGGGAACGAGCGGGCGCCGATCGTGCTCATGCGCTCGCCCTACGGTCGCCGAACGGCATTTGGGCTGATGGGGCGCCTCTTCGCCGAGCGCGGTTACCAGGCGGTGATTCAGAGTGTGCGCGGGACCTTCGGATCAGGCGGCGAGTTCGATGCCCTGCGCCACGAAGCGGAGGACGGTCGCGCCACGCTCGACTGGCTCGCGGCGCAACCCTGGTTTGGCGGCAGCGTCGGGATGACTGGCCCCAGCTATCTCGGCTTCGTTCAGTGGGCGGTGGCTGCTGATGCGCCGACGTTCTTGCAGGCGCTGGCGCCGCAGATCACGGCCTCCGAATTCCGCAGCTCGACCTACGCCGGTGAATCGTTCTCTCTAAAGACTGTGCTGGCCTGGATCTACCTGCTCCACTTTCAAGAACGATCCGCCTGGCAGGTGCTGCGAGCGAATCGCCGGCAGGAGCGAGTGCTTGCACGGGCGTTTGCACAGGCGCCGCTCAAGGAGGCGGATACGGCTGCGATCGGCCAAGCCGTCACGTTCTTCCAGGATTGGCTCGTCCACAACGCGCCCGACGATCCCTACTGGCAAGCGATTGACTATAGCCAGCGGATGGACGCTGTCTCCGCGCCAGTCAATCTGGTTGGCGGGTGGTACGACATCTTCCTGCCCGAGCAATTGGCGGATTACGCGGCGCTGCGCCGAGCGGGTCGGCAGCCGCGCCTCACGATTGGTCCCTGGCGCCACACGAGTCTTGGCGTGGCGCGGGCGGGCCTGCGCGAGACGTTCGCGTGGTTCGACGAGCACCTGCGACACGAGCCCTCTCGGGCGCCTGCCTCGCCTGTGCGTGTCTTCGTGCTCGGCGCGAAGCGCTGGCGCGAGCTGCCGAACTGGCCGCCACCGGCGACGCCCACGCGCTGGTTCTTGCAGCCAGAAGGGCGCCTGGCGCCCACGCCGGCGGCGGAATCCGCGCCCGACCGCTATCGCTATGACCCGGCCGATCCGACACCCTCCCTTGGTGGGCCGCTCCTGACAAACGATGCGGGTCCGAAGGACAACCGGCGGCTGGAGGCGCGCGCGGACGTGCTGACCTATACGAGCGCGCCGTTGGAAAGTGACCTGGAGGTGATCGGTCCGGTGGCGGTCGAGCTGTATGTCCAGTCGAGCACTGAGCATACCGACTTCTTCGCGCGGCTCTGCGATGTGGTACCGGGCGGTCGCTCCATCAATATCTGCGATGGGCTGGTGCGGCTCGCGCCTGGCAGGGGCGAGCGCGCCGACGACGGCACCATATGCGTGCGCATTAACCTGTGGCCGACCGCCTGCCGCTTCCGCAAGGGACATTGCCTGCGCGTGCAGATTTCGAGCGGCGCGCATCCGCGCTACAGTCGCAATCTGGGCGGCGGGGAGCCGCTGGCCACCGCGACGACTTTCGTGATGGCCGAGCAGCAGGTCTGGCACGATCCTCAGCATCCATCGGCGATGGTGCTGCCGGTCGTGAGCCCCTCTGGCAGCTAAGACTCCTCCGAAGGGGAAAGCCGCGCTTCCCGGCCGCCCGCTCAGGCACTCCGCGTTACGAGGCATCCTCCCCATCGTCATCTGCGTTGAGTGACGGAAAGCGGCAGGCATGCTATGCTGGGCGCGCACGTCGAGTTGGGGTGGCAGCCTGCAACGTACGGGGAGCTGTGGGGGCTATGGGGTCGCTGATTGAGGCTGTCATCCGTCATATGTGGCCGTTGATTGATCGGAGGACTTCATGCGTCGCCTGATGTCGCGCCCCCTCCTCGTCGCGTCTCCGCTCCTGCTCATCGCTCTCGCCCTGACACTGGTGGTCGCGCTGGGACCACGGCTCGCGCGCGCCGGCTCGTCGCCCACGACGCGCTTCACCACGCAGACGCGGCTCGGCTTCGCCGCCGGCGACGACTGGGAGCCGGCGCTAGCCGCCGACCGCTACGGCCATGTCTACGCGCTCTACAAGCACTACGACGTCGCCGGCCAGACCAGCTGCGCCAACTGCGATCTGCACGTGGTGCTGCAAGTCTCCGCCGATCGTGGCAAGACCTGGAGCGCGCCGGTGGCGATTGATCCCGAGACGGTCACAGGTGGGCAGTTCGACTCACAGATCGCCGTGGATCCGGTGGACGGCAAGACGGTCTGGGCGTCGTTCCTGCAAAACAACAAATCCTCCATCGCTGTGATGAAGTCCACCGACTTCGGCCAATCCTGGAGTGGGCCGACCATCGTCGAGAATCTGCAGCGCTCGACCGACAAGGACATCCTCGCCGTGCGCGGCCAGACGGTCGCCGTCGCGTACAACGCCGCGCAGAAGATCTACGCCTCGATCTCCCACGACGGCGGCGCCACCTGGACGGCTGTGCTCGTCAACGATGGCAGCACGCAGCTCGGCTGGTCATTGGGTGGCGGCGGAGCGATTGACAGCCAGGGCAACATCTTCTTCGGCTGGGATGGCTTCACGCAGAACGGCGGCGCGAAGGGGCCGGTCAATCTCTTCGTCAGCGCATCGCACGATGGGGGAGCTACCTGGAGCCTGACGCCGATCGGTGTGAGCGGCGCGGCCTATCCCTGCGACAACTGCGGCTTTGCCTTCCTGGCGGCGCAATTGACGCTGGCCGTTGGCAGCGACGACAGCGTCAATCTGCTATGGAACTCGACCGTTGACCAGACCAACTACGCGCCCGAGCGTATCTACTTCGCGCGCTCCACCGACCACGGCGCGACGTACTCCGCCCGCCAGGATGTCTCGCTGGCGCCGGCAGGTGTCGAGCACTGCTTCCCGGCGATCGTGACGGGGGCGAGCACGGGCGACGTGCGCATCGCGTGGACCGACACGCGTACCGGGAGCTGGAATCTGTACTACCGCAGCAGCGGCAACGGCGGGGCGAGCTGGAGCGGCGAGACGAAGGTTTCGGGCTACGTGCCCGGCTACAGCTACCTCACGCCCAGCGGCTTCGGCCTGCCCTACGGCGACTACTTCCAGATGGCGGTAGATAGCAGCGGCGCGACGCAGATCGCCTGGGGCGAGTCGAACAGCTACGCCGGCCCCGGCAACATCTGGACGGCGCACAGCTAGCGCCAACGCTTGCGAACCGAGACATGAGCGAGCCGCGGGCGAGATGGTTGCCCGTGGCTCGTCTTATCTCGCTGCTGCACGCTGGGATGGCTCAGGATGCCGCGGCCTTGTGGCGCATGACAACCGCGAAGTGGACGATCACGTCGGCCAGGATCGCGCCGAAGATGGCAAGCACAGCAGCACCCAGCAGACCATCGCGCTGGAGGCCGAAGGCGGGCACCAGCAGGTAGGCTCCTACCAGGCCGCCCACAAAGCCGACCAGCAGGTCCACCAGCACCATGCCTCTCTTGCTCTTCATGAGGTAGCCGGTGCCGAGCCCTGCCAGGCCACCGACGATCAGGAATACCGCGAGGTCGCTGAGGATAACGTGTACGGTGAGGTCCGCCAGTGCCATGTCGTCTTACTCCTCCTCGATGCCAGACTATCTCAGGCTGCGGAACGGCGATCACGGCTGCTTGCAAAGCATGCGGTGTGCCAACCAAGCTCTGCCGTGCCGAGCGAATGTCATCCGGCTGAGATGCACTGCCGGAGAGCGGCCGGCAGAGGGCGAGGTGAGCGACGATGACAGCAATGACGACCATGGCCCGCCTGCCAGACGATCTCAGCGGCTACGTGCGATTGCGCAACGGCAAGGTGTATGTCGGCTCGACACGCGTGACACTGCCGAGTATTGTGCTGGCCATCAAGCGCGGGCAGACCCCTGGCGCGATTCGTGTTGCCTCCCCGTCCTGGCGAAAAACCCCGCTTCCACGCACGTCATATACTTACGTAGTAACCGTCACCCCTGTGCCACGCGGGACGTCCGCCCCCAACTCACAGTGCCTGGCCCATAGCACTTATCGCGTAATTCCGGGGAACGCCGCGGCACACGACGCACAGGAACTGTAGGGCTGAGTGAGTGGAGGAGTGAAGCATGCGGTTGGACGTAGCGCGAGGCAGACCACCGGCCAATGCAAGGAGGCCGCGCAACGCTCCGTCCCGCCGCCCTACTGGCCTGTGGCGCTCACGCCGGACCGGCCCCGGCGCCGCTGGGAGGCTGGCGGGCTTGCGCCTGGTGCGCGGGTGGCCGCTGCTGCTCGCCGTGGGCGTCGGCATGCTCGTCGCCGTCGTGCTCGTCTGCACGGTTCCGCTCTACACTGGCCTCGTCGCCAACGTCCAACTGCAGCGTGCCATCCACTCCGGCGCACCCGACACCTATAACATTCAGGCCGTCGCCTCCAGCACATCCGTCTCGGTGACCGATCGCGACGGCACCAACGCCGCCGTCACCGCGCTTGGCGCACGGACACTGCGCGCATTCGTCCAGCCACAGCCATCCTACTATGTCATCTCCGACTCGATGCTGCTCATCGAGGCCGGCGGGCACACCTATAACCCCGCCAGGCCGGACGCGCTCCAGGCGACCTATACCGGCGTCGACTTTGCCAGCACGGCAAACCACCTGCCGCTGGTCGCGGGTGCGCTGCCGCGGGCCGGCTCTGCCAACCCACAGGCGCTCATCACCAAAGAGATGGCCGACACGCTGCATATCGGCCCCGGCGACGCGCTCACCATGGCCGAGTTCGGCGTGCACAGCATCACCTCCGCGGTGACCATTTCCGGCGTCTGGCAGCCTTCGGCCAGCGACGATCTCTACTGGAACGGCCGTCGCTTCGCGGCCGATAACGGCGGCGTGACGATCTATCCCGTACTCGTCAGCAGTGATGTCTTCTTCAGTCAACTGGCGCCCTTCAAAGATCTCGCGATTCATCAAAACTGGATCTTCTATACGCGCGCCGACGCCATCAGCACATCGAACATGCTCGCCGTCTCAAGCTCTATCGGCCTCTTCCGCTCGCGCATGAACGGCGACGTACAGTCCATCAAAGGCGTCAGCGGAGTTGACACACAGACCGGCCTCGACCACACGATTGCCGACATCCAATCGCAGCAGGCACTGCTGGCGCTGCCGCTCTACGTGATTGTCGTACAGATCGTCGGGCTTGCGTTGCTGTTCGTCGCCGCGATGGCCGCGCTACTGGTCGAGGGGCAGTCACAGGAGATCACCACCCTCAAGAGCCGCGGCGCCAGTGGCAGCCAGCTTCTGACGACGTTCACCGCGCAGGGGCTGCTGCTTGGCCTGATCGCCGCCGTCGCTGGTCCGTTTCTTGCCGCGCTGCTCGCTATCGGCCTGATTCGCCGCTTCGTCGCCGGCAGCGTGCTCACCGGCGCGGGCATCTCCAGTAGCTACCTCACGCAGCTTGCCAATCCGACCGCGGTGATCCTGCCGGCGCTGGTCGGCGCGCTGCTGGGGGTGGGCGCCGTGATCGTCACCGCCTGGCAGTCCGCCCAGATGGACGTGCTGGCGTTCCGGCGCGAGCAGGCTCGCCCGACGCGCGTCCCGTTCTGGAAGCGCTATTACCTGGACCTGGCGTTGGTCGCGCTCTGCTTGATCGGGTATCTCGAGCTGGGGCAGTTCGGAGCGGCTTCCACTCGCCAGGCGCTCGGTGGCGGTACCAGTCCGCTGCTGCTCGTTACTCCGGCGCTGCTGCTGCTGGCCGGCGCACTGATCGTGCTGCGTGTGCTGCCGCTGGGCGCGCAAGCTGGCGCTCGCACGGCCGCCAAGCGTCCGGGCCTGACCGCGCTGCTGGCCTTTGCCCAGGTCGAGCGCAACCCAGGCCGCTACAGCCGCATGACGCTGCTGCTGGTACTGGCCGTCGGCCTGGGCCTCTTCGCGCTCACCTTCGATGCCTCGCTCACCCACAACGTCAGCGACCGCGCCGCCTATGCCGTCGGGGCCGATGCGCGTTTGACCACACTCTCAGGCCTCGGCAACGGCGCTGGCGACACGCAGGCAAAGCGAATCGCCCAGTTGCCGGGGGTGGCGGCTGTCTCGCCGGCCTACCGCTCGCGGGCCAGCACCACACCAGACGAAGGCAGTAATCCGGTGGATGTGCTGGCCATTGATCCAGCCACCTTCACCACGGTTGCTGATTGGCGCTCCGACTTTGCCGACACCCCACTTCCGACGCTGCTCCAACGGCTGCGTACCACCGGCGCCACAGGAAGACAGCCCGCGCTGGTCAGCGCCGATTTCGCCGCGCAGTATCACGTCAGGGTGGGCGATGCCTTCACCCTCACTATTCCGGAGGCCTCCGACACGGCGGTCTTCTCGGTCGCCGGCATCGTCCACGACTTCCCGACGCTCTTTCCACAGCGGCTCGCTGGCAGCTTCATCGTCACCAACATGGCAGACTACTTCGCCAGTATCGCGCTGATTGCGACTCCGAGCACCGGCCGCTCGTTCGACACCAGCCAGCTCGGCCCCAATGAGTTCTGGCTCAAGCTTACTGGTACCCCCGCGCAGCAGTCCGCGCTACTCAAGACACTTGCCCAGCCGGCGTATCAGACGAAAGACCTGCTCAGCCTACGTGACCAGATCGCCGCCGGGCAGTCTAACCCCGTCTCCGCTGGTATGCGCGGCTTGCTGCTGGTGGGCGCCGTAACGGCCGCGCTGCTCGCCGTGCTGGGCAGTATCATCCAATCGCTGCTGGCCACCCGCCAGCGCGCGCGGCAGTTCGCCGTGCTCCGTACAATCGGCATGGCTGGCCGCGAGCTGACCGGTCTGCTGCTGAGCGAGCAGGTGGTGGTCTACCTCTTCGGCCTGATTGGCGGCACCATCCTGGGACTGCTGCTGACGACCGCCACGCTGCCCTTCCTGCAGTTCAGCGATACGACGGTAAATGCCGCTACACTGGGCGTCCCGCCCTACACGCTGACTTTCACCTGGCAGACTGTGGCAAGCTTCTACGCCGCGCTGCTGGTCGCCTTCGGGGTTGCCTTGCTGATCGCGGCGCGCTATGCCAACTCGATCGGATTGGGCAAGGCGCTCCGGCTTGGTGAAGACTAGCGGATGGCAGAGGGACACGGCTCTATGCGACAACAGACTTCTCGGACCCGCCGGCGAACGGACTCGCTGCCGGCGCCCGCCAGCGAAGGGATAGGCGAACGTGGCTGACGTGCTGGTCGAGGCCCATGGCTTGGTCAAGATATATAAGACGGCGGATCTGGAGGTCGTCGCGCTGCAAGGTCTGGATCTGCTAGTGCCGCGTGGCGAGATGCTGGCCCTCGTCGGCCCCTCCGGCGCCGGCAAGAGCACGCTGCTCAACATCCTGGGCGGGCTCGACGCCCCCAGTGCGGGCCGATGCGAGGTGGCTGGCGTGGACCTCACGCGCCTGGCCGCACGCGAGCGCCTGCTCTATCGCCGCCGCATCGTCGGGCACGTCTGGCAGCAGACCAGCCGCAACCTGCTGGCCGACCTCACTCTGCTCGACAACGTGATGGTGCCGATGATCCTGGGCGGCTACCCTGCACGCAAGCGCAAGCAGCGCGCGAAGATGCTGTTGGAGCTCGTTGGCCTCGGCCCGCGCATCCATCACCGGCCCGAGCGGCTCTCCGGCGGTGAGCAGCAGCGCGGCGCGCTGGCCGTCGCACTGGCTAACGAGCCACCGCTGCTGCTGGCGGACGAGCCGACGGGCGAGCTCGATAGCGTGACGGCGCGCGAGGTGCTCGAGTTGCTGCGCACATTGAATCGCGAGCTGGGGCTGACCACCATCGTCGTCACCCACGACAAGCTGGTGGCTGAGGCGATGGACCGCTCGATCGCCATCCGCGACGGCCGCACCAGCACGGAGGTGCTGCACGCCGAGGAGGCCGCCGAAGAGACCGTCATCATTGATAGCGTCGGCCGCTTGCAAATCCCCAAGGCCCTGCTGGAAGCCGCCGGATTCGAGGGCCGGGCGATCGTCCACCTGGCCGGCGATCACCTCGAAGTCTGGCCCGCCGGCACATCGCCTTCACGCATGCACGGCAGCGGCAGCAACGTGCAGAGCGATTCGATCCGCTGACGTGTGCCAGCCCCTCGGGGGCCTCGCGCAATTGCCCGTGCTGGCACCTTCCGTGCAGTGAAGACCTCGTGCTCGGTGCGACGCCTCGCGCTTGTACGCGCCGACTCTCCGGCGATACACTGCTAGCAGTTCCGCCGGCACATGTATACAGATCTTCGCGCGGAAGGATGGTCTCCCGATGGCTGAGTACACTACGCGCATCGGCCACGCCCATCTCAAAGTGCGCGACCTCGACCGCAGCATCGCCTTCTACACGCGGTTCCTGCACATGCGCGAGCAGGAGCGCGTGGACGACGCTTATGCCTTCCTCACGGGCGGCGATCTGCATCACGAGATTGCGCTGCAGAACGTCGGTCCAAATGCGCCCAGCCCATCCGCGCACGGCACGGGCCTCTACCACGTCGCCTTTGAGGTGCCCACCCAGCGCGACTTCGCCGCGGCCTATCGCGATCTGACTGGCGCCAATGTGCCGGTGGCCGCTGTGGATCACCTGATCTCCTGGGCGATGTACTTCGACGATCCCGACGGCAACGGCCTCGAAATCTACTGGGATACGCGGCGCGAGCCGGGCGGGGCAGCCCTGTGGCATGGCATCAATCGCCCACTGCCGCCCGAGACGATCCGTGCCGTGCTGGAACAATCGCGATAGGTCGCTCTCGGCGTGAGCGGTCGCGCCCTAAACGAGAGCGCTGAGAGGAGGCGAGCGGTGCCCTCGACATCGGACCCTGCGGAGTCGCTTGACGTACCTTTGACCACCACGCGCCTCCTCCTCGAGCCGCTGGTCGCCGCTCATGCGCAGACAGTGTACCCTTTGCTGCTGGATGAGCGGCTTTACACGTACATTCCGCAAGAGCCGCCGCCCTCGGTGGAGTGGCTTGCCGCGCGGTACCAACGCCTCACGACCCGCCGCTCGCCAGACGGGCAGCAGATCTGGTTGAATTGGGTGGCACGCCTGCGCGCCGAGCCGACCTACGTGGGGACCTTCGAGGTGACCATCGAGCCAGACCAGACCGCCTTGTTGGCCTACATGACCTTTCCATTGCATCAGGGAAAGGGGTATGCTCGCGAGGGAGGGAAGCGCGTGCTCGACCATCTCGCGCGTGATCACAGCGTGCGCATGGTCGCCGCCGAGGTTGACACGCGCAACCGCGCATCCGTCGGCGTAGTGGAGGCGCTCGGCTTCGCGCGCGTCGCGCTGCGCCCGGCGGCAGACTTCTTCAAGGGCAGCGTGAGCGACGAGTATCGCTATGAGTACCGGCCTGAACTCCCATGACGTGCGTGGGCGGGTGGGCATTCAGCTCACTGCGCTCACCGTTCCCATGCAACCGTCGAGCCTGACGCGGCTAGGCAACGCGGGAAGGAGCGAGCGACGTGACACCAGATGAGGTACGCTCTTCGCTGAGCGCCGCGGGCCTCGGCAACCTTACCGCGCACCTGGACGCCCTTACCCGGCCCGGCATTCGCCTTGCCACGCGCGCGGTCGCACAGAGCGCGCTCGCCATCGGCGCCTCGGCGCTCGGCGGTCAGCCCGATCTGCCCCCTGGCACCGCCTGGCCCGCCAAGCAGGGCGTGCCGATGTCGTTCGTCGGCCAGATTCGGCTCGAAGAGGCCGCACCGTACGACACCGCGCATCTGCTGCCGCCCGCCGGCCTGCTCTCGTTCTTCTACGACGCGCAGCAAGAGACGTATGGCACCCAGCCGAGCGACCGCGACGGCTTCCGCGTCTACTACTTCGCGTCAGCCGCCGGCCTCCAGCGCCAGCCCTTCCCGGCCGCGCTGCCCGCCGCCGCACGCTTCACCTCCTGCGCGGTGACGTACTCGTCCGAGCTGACCCTGCCGCAGCGCCCCAATGCCGAGCTCGCCGGGCTGGCCTGGTCCCCGCAACAGCAAGAGCAGTACGAGGCGGCGACAGCGAGCTATACAGCGCAGCAGCGGCAAAGTGGGCCGCAGAATCAATTGCTCGGCTTCCCCAATGCGCTCCAGGATGACATGCGGCTCGAATGCCAGCTCGCCTCACACGGCATCAGCATGGAGAACGCCGCGAACGATCCCCGCACGCAGACGCTCAGCGCCGCCGCGGACACCTGGCATCTCCTGTTCCAGGTGGATTCCGACCCGCACGCGGGGATGCGCTGGGCGGATTCCGGTATGCTGTACTATTGGATCGAGCGCGACGCACTGCGCAGCGCCAACTTCGACAATACATGGGTGGTCCTGCAGGGCGACTAGGATGTGTCATAGCGGGCAGGGCCTTCAATGTTCGTCGTAACGGTGTGGGGCTGGCGGTTGGAAACCGCGCCTGGAGGGCCTTGTCCCCAGTCTCCAGTGGGGATGCCCCTCGACCGCCCAGTCCGCCTGCGCGGACTGGGGGCACAGTGGATAATTGAACGACCCTAGTGGCGGGCAAGTTTGACGGAAAGTGGAGATGACGATGCGGCTCTCGCGGCTAACCGCCTGGATAACAACGGCGACGGTTCTGGCGGTGCTCGCAGTCGGGCTGAGCGCCTGCGCCACCACGACCAGCCAGTCTACTACCGTCCATCAGTTTGGCGTGCAGACGAAGACCACCGGCTGCCAGGCGAAGAACGCGCTGCCCGATCCCGGCTGCACACCGGGTGCCATCTTCCCCAACGCGACCAAGGACCAGATCTGCCAGTCCGGCTATGCGTCGTCGGTGCGTAACGTGCCGCAGAGCGTGAAAGACAAGGCGTACGCCTCCTACGGCATCGC
>DASUBU010000044.1:0-14295 GCA_035763125.1 Ktedonobacterales bacterium | reverse complement strand
GCGCGTGATCGAGGAGGATGCCGTGCTGGGCGTCTTCTGCCGCCGCTGGGGTGTGCCGCTGATTGACGGCGGCACGGTGCGCCTGCCGCGGCTGATCGGCCTCTCGCGCGCGCTGGACCTGATCCTCACGGGCCGGCCGGTGGATGCGCAGGAGGCGCTGGCAATGGGGCTGGCGAATCGCGTCGTACCACGTGGGCAGGCGCGGGCGGCGGCCGAGGCGCTGGCGGCCGAGCTGGCGCGCTTGCCCCAGGCATGCCTGCGGAGCGACCGCCGCTCAGCCTACGAGGCGCTAGATCTCGACCTGGAGGCCGCGCTTGCCAACGAGTTCCAGCTGGGCCGGGGGTCCCTGGCGGCGGAGGGACTCGCCGGGGCCGAGCGCTTCGCACGGGGAGCGGGCCGCCACGGAGAAGCGGATGCCGGCGAGGCGGACTGAATCGTATCAGTTATCGGCTTGCGTGTTGACCTCAGTGGCCAGCTGATTGAAGCCGCCCGTTGTCTGGCCGTGTATCTCCGCGTTGGTATCCGGTCGTAGGTCGGCGAAGCTCTTCGCGACCCCTGAGTACACAGTGTTTGGGTCCGCCTGCACGGTCCAGACGGCGCCAGTGTTGTCTCGGAAGGTAAACGTGCTGTTGCTTTGGTTGACTGCGGTGATCTTGCCCTGTAGGTCGAGGCTCTGGCCCGACGGTGGCGCTATTCGTGGCGTGGCGGTGGGCAGCGCGCCTGGCTGAGTGGCAGTTGGGACGGGCTGCGTGGGCGGCGCGTCTGTGGGCGATGACGAGATCAAGGGCGTGGCCGTGGGCGTGCCGCTGGTACTGGTCGCAGTGCCGTCAGGCGCGGTGGGATTGCCTTGCGCGGTGCCGGGCACAGTGGATCCCGGATGGTTGGCAGTCAGCACGGCGATCGAGGCGCTCGTCCCCCCAATGAGCAGTAGACCGATCACCGCCAGCATCACACGGCTTCTCAACATGAGACTCTCACCCCCCAGATTTCCCCCCGGGTTGGCCAATCATTCGGCGCTATGATAGCATAGCCGCCGCAGAAGGTAGACGAATGCCGTACTTTCGTCAGCCTGCCTTACGTAAGGTGAGTCTTAAAGAAGGCGGTAGTGCATGAACGCGCGCCCAGACGTCCCTACGATG
The DNA here is from genome assembly GCA_035763125.1 of Ktedonobacterales bacterium. GTDB lineage: Bacteria > Chloroflexota > Ktedonobacteria > Ktedonobacterales > JADMIN01 > SMAG-U1939. Next base: position 13,156 of record DASUBU010000044.1, on the reverse strand, counting down.
GGATTGCCACTTGTCTCGCCAGCCAACATGCTGCCGGTCCAGGTCGTCAAGCGTGTGGAGATGGCGTCAGGCGTCGTTAGCGTCTTCATCGTGCTGCCCGGCACGCGTCAGGCGCCCGCGCCCTATCTGGCCGGCCAGTTCATCACGCTGGCGCTACCGACCCCGCGCGAGACTCTGTACCGGTCATACTCGCTCTGTGGCGACGGTGATGCGTCCCGTCCCTGGGAGCTGACCATCAAGCGGATGGAGCAGGGAGCGGTCTCGACCTACTTCTACCAGCACGTCGTCGAAGGGACGCTGCTCTACTCCAGCTTGCCGCGCGGCAACTTTGCGCTCCCGGCTGACCTGCGGCCCGATATGGTCTTCGTGATGTGCGCTGCCGGCAGTGGCATCACCCCCATCATGGGGATGCTGCGCGCTGTAGCGCTACTCCCGCCTGCCGCGCGCCCGCTCGTCCAGTTGCATTACGCGTCGCGCAGCGAGCGAGACATCATCTTCCGCGACGAGCTAGCAGCGATGGACCCGCAAGGTACCTGGCTGCAGCAGTGGCATTATCTCTCGACTGACGGCGCCCGGATGACGTCTGAGCGTATCATCGCCCGCGCCGGCTCCATCGCGCCGAAGGCCCACTGGTATGTCTGCGGTCCTGACAGCCTCAAGCATGACCTGAATAAGCGGCTCACCGCCGTCGGCCTGCGGCAATCGCAGTTTCACGCCGAGGTTTTCGCCGCGGCGCCTGGCCGCCCAGCCTACCGTGTGGCAGAGAACGAGGCCGAGGGCGACGGCGGCTCGATGCTGATCGCCGAGACTGGCGCGGCGCTGGATGTGCGCCCCGAGGAGACGGTGCTGGTGGCGCTCGAACGCCACGGCTACCACCCGGCGTTTAGCTGCCGCGCGGGCGCGTGTGGCGAGTGCAAGCTGAAGCTGCTCGCCGGCCAGGTCAACCCGGTTGGCGAAGCCCTGAGCCAGGCCGAGCGCACTGAGGGCTACATCCTGAGCTGCATCGCGCGGCCAATGGGCGAGATCACGCTGGCCTCCGGCGGCCGGCCTCCGGCGGGCGTCCAGCGGGTCGCGCCGGAGTTTGCGGCGGCGGCCGGCTCAGCGAAGCGCCCCGCCGCCGTGACAGGCGTGCGTCTGCTCTCGCTGATTGGCGCGAGCGCGCTGCTGCTCGGCTCGTGGAACCTCACCAACCACCGCCCGCTGAGCTGGGATCAGCCGGCGCAGGCGGCGCCCGCCGCGACGGCCACCGCGCCGGCGGGCAGCTCGACAGCAACGCGTGGTCCCAAGGCCACGGCGACGCGCAAGCCAGGCGGTGGCGGTGGTGGCGGAACACAGCCCACGGCGACGCCCAACCCAGGCGGTGGCGGTGGCGGAACGCAGCCGACCGCGACGCCGAAGCCCGCGCCAACCGCGACGCCAAAGCCCGTGCCGACGGCAACCTGCGCGAAATCGCCGTGTTAATGGCCGCTCCATCACAGTCTGAGATGCGCCTGGTCGAGCGCACCGCCCGCATCATGGCGACCGCTATCAGCGTCCATGTGGCCTGCGAGCCGGATCGGGAGCGGCAGGCGGCGCAGGCCATCGAAAGCTGCCTGGACTGGCTGCGCGTGGTGGAGCGGCGACTGACGCGCTTCAATCCGACCAGCGAGCTTTGCCGTCTGAATGCCGCGGCGGGCCAATGGCGCGGCGTCTCGCGGACGCTCTTCATGGCCCTCGAGCAGAGCGTGGCCGCGGCACAGGCCAGCGACGGCCTGTTCGATCCGACGCTTTTGCCGGTGCTGGAGCAGCTGGGCTACGACCGCGACTTCAAAGCGATTGTGGAGGGCGACGTAGGCCCTGAGCCGCCGCCGGAGCTGGACCTTGTGGAGGCTGGTGCGTGGCGGGCGATCCAGCTCGACCGCGAGCGGCTGCGCGTGTGCCTGCCGGCGGGCGCGCGGCTCGACCTGGGCGGCATCGCCAAGGGCTGGGCGGCCGATGTTGGGCTGGAGCGGTGCTTCAGCGCGTTCCCCAACGTGCTGATCAATGTCGGAGGCGATATGCGCGTGCGCGGGCACGGTCCAGGTGCAGAGGCGTGGGCCATCGGGATTGGCAATCCGCGCGAGCACCTGCCTGGCGCCGAGCCTCACATCGCGGTGGTCTCGCTGGCAACCGGCGGCATGGCCGGCTCTTCCGCGACCGACCGCCGCTGGCGGCGCGGCGGCGAGCGGCTGCATCACCTGCTCGATCCGCGCACCCTGCGCCCGATGCGGCTCTGGCTCGATGAGACCGACGATGGGCCAGAGGCGGAGACGCTGATCGCATCGGCGACCGCCTTCGCGCCCACCGGCGCGCATGCCGAGGTAGCGGCCAAGGTCGCGCTGCTGCGCGGCTATCCCGAGGCGCTGCGACGAGTAGAAGAGGCATGGAGCACTGAGACGGCGACTGATGCGGCGGTCTATGGCGACGCCAATGTAGCGCTGATGCTAGTGATGGGCAACGGCCAGGTTCACTGCTCGTCCAACCTCTCAGAGTGGCTGGCGAGCCAGGGAAGCGGAGGGGAACTATGGTTGGACTAGCGGGTGCGGCGCTGGGACCGCTGGTATTTGAGCATGCTGCCATACGGGTAGATGCGTTGCTGGCGCCCGCGGAAGCCAGCCCGACGTTGTGGTATGTCACCCGCGCTTCAGCGATGGCGGCCTATTTGACGCTGTCGCTTTCCGTGATGCTTGGCATGCTGCGTACGGTCGCCCGCCAGTCGCACGAGCGCTTGTCGTGGGTGGTGGATGAGCTTCATCAGGTCATCGCGACGCTCGCCATGCTTCTGGTGGGCGTGCACCTCACGACCCTGGTGTTGGACCCCTTCCTGCCCTTCTCAGTTGCCAATGTGCTCGTGCCGCTGAGCGAGCCTTACCGCCCGCTGGCAGTGCAGATTGGTGTCGGCGCGTTCTACACGATGGCGCTGGTGGCTGCAAGCTCGTGGATTCGCCGGAGGATTCGCTATCAGCTCTGGCGGGGCATCCATTACCTGAGCCTTGTCGCCTTCGCGCTGGCCACGGCGCATGGCTTGCTGGCCGGCAGCGACACCGGCGAGCCGTGGATGCGCGCGGTCTACGCGGCGGCCGCCGCCGCTGTGGCGTTCTTGACACTGGTGCGGGTTTTCGCCGGTGCGCCATCCACCTCGCAACAGAAGGCGTGAGCGGCGCACGCTGGCTCTAGCCCTGCGCGGGCACCAGCCGCCAGCCGGTCACATCGAGCAGGCCGAAGTCGGTGATCTTGAGCCACGGCACGACACTCAGCGCGAGGAACGACAGGAAGATGAACGGGCGGGCGAGCGTCACGCCGAGCGCTGCCGCGCTTTGCTCCAGGCGATCCAGCCCCTCAGCCACTGTCGGCGCCGGCTGGGGTGAGATCAGTCCGCCCAGCGGCAGTGCCAGGCTCTCGACTACGCAGCCGTCACGCGTGATGGCCAGGCCACCCTGCAGGCGCTCGATCTCGCGCACGGCCAGTGCCATGTCGTCGTCGTTGGTGCCGGCGACGACGATGTTGTGGGCATCGTGGGCCACCGATGAGGCGATCGCGCCGGCCTTCAGGCCCAGCCGGTGCAGCAGCCCCAGCCCCACGCGCCCGCGGCCGTACCGCTCGACCACCGCCAGCTTGAGCACGTCGTGCTCGGGATCCGCGACGAGGTAGCCGTCGCGCGCCTCCACCTCGACCGTCAGCTCGTCGGTGACGATCTGGTCGGCGATCATGCCGACCGCGCGGGCCGAGCCGCTGTAGCCGGGCATTCGCAGTCGCTCCGCGCTGAAGTCGCGCAGCCGCACCGTATTCCGCACGTGCGGCGTCAGCTCGGCCGGCAGCGGCGGTGCGGAGAAGAGCGCGCGGCCGTCTTCGGCGACCAGCTCGCCGGCGATGTAGGTCTGGCGCGGACGGAACGCGCGCAGGTCCGGCACCACCACGAGATCGGCGGCGTAACCGGGAGCGATGGCGCCGCGGTCGGCGAAACCGAAATACTGCGCGGGATGCAGGCTCACCATCTTGACGGCCTGGACGGGGTCGAGACCCGCTTCGACGGCCAGGCGGACGATGTGATCGAGATGCCCTTCGCGCAGTAGATCGCCGCAGGTGCGGTCGTCGGCGACGAAGCCAGCGCGCTCGGGCTGGTGCTCCATCACCACCGGCAGCAGCGCCGCCAAATTGCGCATCGAGCCTTCGCGCACCCACAGCCACATGCCCAGCCGCAGCTTCTCCAGCGCTTCGTCGGCGGCCACCGTTTCGTGGTCCGATTGCGCGCCAGCCGCGACGTAACCGCACAGATCCAGCCCACGCAGCCCCGGCGCGTGGCCGTCCACCGCCAGCCCGCGCGCGGTGGCGACTCCTGGCCGGCCAAGCTCGATCATCCCCAGCATCGTCTCGTCGCTGGCCAGCACGCCCGGGAAATTCATCACCTCGCCGACCGAGGCGATGCGACGGTCGACGGCCAGTGGGATCAGGTCGGCAGGCGTGAGCCGCGCGCCGTTGCTCTCGTACTCGCTGGCAGGCACGCAGGAGGGCAGCGTAAACATTAGCCGCACAGGAACGCCCTCCGCGGCGGCGAGTGTCCAGCGGACGCCGGGGATGCCGGCGACGTTGGCAATCTCGTGCGGGTCGCTGACGCAGGTGGTGGTGCCATGGAGGGCGATGGCCCGCGCGAACTCGCCGGGCGTCAGCAACGTGCTTTCGATATGTGTGTGCGCCTCGATCAAGCCGGGGCAGAGATAGTGGCCGCCGAGATCCACCTCCATCGCACCGCCATAGGCGCCGGGGGCACCGATGCCGGCGATGCGACCGCCGTAGATGGCGACGTCGGCAGGGTAGACCTCATTGGTGAAAACGTTGACCACGCGGCCGTTACGCAGCACCAGATCGGCGGGACGCCTGCCGCGTGCGACCTGGATCAGCTCACCTCGCCGCGGAGGGACGTATCCAGTGCTCGTTCCCCGGCTGCTCGGCTGATCCATCTGCCGCCTCCTTACATCTGCTCACAAGGGCGCCTACCTCGCGAATTGGAGCAAGTATAGTCACAAGCGGCGGCCTGTCAAGCGAGGACATCGTGCCAGGACGCGTTCGGGGTATTGTGGCGCGGCCGACGGCGATTTCTCCCCCAGGTGTTAGAAGCGGCTCCAAAGCCAGGATGAATGGCTGAGCATCACTGACGCACCCGAGTCCATCGGGCAACTGCCCAGGCGAACTGGAAGTAGAAGTCAGCCAGGCGCTTGCGGTATCTGTTTCAATTGGGGAGGTGGATCGCGGGCGCGAGGCGACGCAGATGGAGGAGTGGACGATGAGCGCGAAGACAGCACGCCGGGCGGCGCAATCGGCGGCGAGCGAGAATCTGGCGGCGGTCGAGCGCGGCGAGACTCTGCCGGCGCGCTGGTATACTGATGCGGCGGTCTTCGCGGCCGAGCGTGAGCGCATCTTCCGGCGCTGCTGGCAGTACGTCGGCCTGACCGAGCAGGTGGCGCGGCCCGGCGACTTCTTCACGGCGACGGTGGGCGAGGCGCCGGTGGTGGTTGTGCGTGATGAGGGCGGCGTGTTGCGCGCCTACGCCAACGTCTGCCGCCACCGCGGCTCGACGCTCGTGCTGGCAGAGTGCGGCCAGCGCAAGACGCTCCAGTGCCACTACCACGCCTGGACCTACAACCTCGACGGCAGCTTGCGCGCCGCGCCCGGCATGAAGGACGAGCCGGACTTCGATCCTGCGGCGTTCTCGCTGGTGCCGCTGCCGGTGGAGGCGTGGGGGCCGTTCATTTTCCTCAATCCCGATCGCATGGCTTCGCCGCTGAACAGCGTGCTCGGCGAGTTGCCCGCGTTGGTGGCGGCGACGGGCCTCGACCTGGGCGGCATCCGCCGGCGCGTCCACCGCACGTACGAGATCGCGGCGAACTGGAAGGTCGTCCTGGACAATTACCTCGAATGTTACCACTGTCCGGTGGCGCATCCCGGCTTCTGCGACCTGATTGACGTGAATGACTACGTGGTGACGGAGTACGAGCACTTCTCGACGCAGCATGGCGCGCTCACGACATCGGCGGCGGAGGGACGCGCGGACGGCCTCTACGATACGCGCGGCGGCGTGCGCGAGGGCTTCTACGCGTACCTGTGGCCGAACTTCACCCTCAACATCTATCCCGGCCCCGGCAACGTCTCGCTCAATCTCTTCCTGCCGCTCGCCGTGGACCGCACGCTGGCGATCTACGACTACTGCTTCGCGGACGCCGTCGGCATCGAAGAGGAGCGCGACTTCGTGCGCTTCATTGACCAGGTGCAGGAGGAGGACATCGTGCTGTGCGAGTCGGTGCAGCGGGGGCTGAGCTCGGGCTACTTCGACCGCGGCAAGCTGATGCTCACGCGCGAGCGCGCCCTGCGGCACTTCCAGCGTCTCGTCTGCGAGCATCTCGCGCAGTAAGCGACACGAGCCAACGACAGCCTACGCCGCGCCGAGGTAGTCTATCAAGCACTCGATGCCCTCACTGGCGCCTGTCACCTGGCGCAGCCGGCGGCCAAGCTGGCGCAGCACCCACGAGCGGCCGACCGGCTGATCTCCGCGCAGCTCCGCGACGTCCGCCGCGGCCTGGCGTGCGCGCTCTAGCACGTCGTCGCGGCAGAGGCCAAAGCCCTCGACATATTGCATCGCCGGCTCCTGGCGCGTGTGGCGGGCAAGTGGCAGCGCCAGGCGCAGCGCCACCTCCTCCTCCTCGCAACCCAGCAGTGTCGCCAGCCGCGGCTCGGAAACGACGCCGAGGCGGCGCGCCTCGTCCAGCGCGGCGGCGAGCTTGCCCTCCTCCGCGCGCCGCTCGATCTCGCCCGCCGCTCGCGCCAGCAGATGCGGCAGCGCGGCCACGTCCTCGCGCCCCGTGTAGTGCAGCGTCGGCACGTCTGGCAGCGTGGCGCCGTCGGCGGCATCCACGGCGACCAGCGGGATGCGAGCTGCGGTCGCCGCGAGCCGGGCGTGGGTGGGCTCCGAGGCTGACGTGAGCACGAGCGGGATACGTGCTATGCCGCGTGAGAGCGTGAAGAAGGCCGGCAGCACGGCGCCCTCGACGACCAGTGGAGCGGCGGCGCGGCGCAGCGTCCAGTCGTCAGCCTGCCCAGCTCGCCGCAGCGCGGCGAAGTCTGCGGCCAGCGCGTCGGACCGCTCCCACAAGGCGAGCAGCGTTTCGAGGTCGCGCGCCTCGCCATCAGTGGCGGCTGGCTGCGGCGAGTGGGAGGACGCGCCGAGATAGCCCAGCACCTCCGTGTCGAGGCGGAAGAGCCAGTCCTCGCCGTTCGGATTGGCGACCAGTGCCTCGGCTGAGCGGGCCGGCAGGCCGGAGGCGAGCAGCGCCGAGAGCAGGCGCACCACCCGCGCGCCGTAGCGCGCCCATCCATTTAGCGCATCCTGCTGGCCGTGCAGCACCAGCTCGCGGACGGCGAGCTCGCCGCGCACCCCCGCCAGCGCGCAGAGCTGGCGCACGGTCTCGGGATGGCGCGGTATGCGCGTGAGGCTGACACGCACCAGCGAGGCATTGGCGAGCAGCGCCGCGGCGACCGCGAAGTTGAAGCGCGCGATGACGTCGTCGGCGCTGGGCCGGGAACCGCTACGCGTCAGGATGGCGTTGATCGGCGTGTCGAGCGTGAGCAGCGTCTCGAATAGGTCGGGAGCGATGCCGAACGACGCGGCGGCCTCGCGCAAGAAGGGCGCGCGCTCCTCCGCACTGGCAAAGCCGGCGAGCGTGACGTTGACGCGGCGGTAGAGCCACAGCCGCAATCCGCTAGGATCTGCGATGCCCTGCGCGGCGAGCGCGGCACCCTGCTCCAGCGACAGCAGCTCGGCGAAGGTGCGGGAGCGATAGCGATAGCTTTCTGCCAGGCTGGCGACGATGCAGCGGGCGAGCTTGTGGTCGCCAAAAAGCTGCACGACGACCTCCTGATCGAGGTCGCGACGCCGCCGGCCGAGCATTGATTCGAGGTAGGCAGTGGCCAGCTCGATGCGCGGGGCGAGGGTGCGATCGCGCAGAAAACGCGGATGCACCACGCGCAGGTCGCCGTTGGCGGCGCGCCGGGTAGTCTTGCGCAGATCCGCGAGCTTGAGCATCGTAACCGCCGTGTCTTTCTAGCCAATGTCTACCACGTGTGTCTCCACACTCCCATTCTGTCCGGCCGCGCCCATTCCAGAAGCCGCCGGCACCCGCTCCCTTTCTCCTTGCTGCCCGTTGGCCCTTTCTCCCTATCTCCTACTTCATCTCCTACTTCCTCCATGTCCTCCGTTTCCTCTGCGGTGAATTCGCACTCCCTCCGTGTCCTCTGTGTCCTCCTTGTTCAATCCTCGTCACCCTGTCCGCGCCGCGCTCTTGCGCTTGGGGCGCCGCCGTCGGGCCGCGTTGCGCTCGGTGGTGCGGCGCGAGACCAGCTCGTAGAGCACCGCCTCGCGCGGCTTGGGCCGCACGACGCGTCCCAGGCGCTGGACGTACTCACGGACCGAGCTGCTGCCGCTGGCGACAATCGCGACGCTGGCGTCGGGCACGTCCACGCCCTCGTTCAGCACGCGGCCGCTGACGAGCTTGGTCAGCGCGCCCGAACGGAAGCCTTCCAGGATCGCGCGGCGCTCGGCGGGTGGCGTGCGGTAGGTGATTGCTGGCAGCAGCAGTGCCGCGCTGATGCGGTCCACCATCTCGACATATTCGGAGAAGATGATGATCTTCTCGTCCGCGTGGGTGCGCAAGAGCCGCTCGATGGCACCGATCTTGGCGCTCGCGTTCATGGCGACCAGCCGCGCCTCGTGGTGGGCACGCAGCGCCCGGCGCGCGTCGGCATCGAAGCCACTGCGGCGGATCAGCGCGCTGAACATGCCGGGTCCGCTGCCAAGCTGCGAGCGGCGCGTGGCGAGGTACCAGCGCCATTCAGCCATCAGCGACTCGTAGCGCAGCTCCTCCTCTGGCGAGAGGTCCACAAAGAGGCGGCGCTCGACGTAGGCGGCGATGTGCTTCTGGGCAGCCAGCTCCTCGGCATCGCGCTCGAAGACGAGTGGACCGATCAGGGCGTCTAGCTCCGCGTGCAGACCGTCGGCGCGCTCGAGCGTGGCGGAGAGGCCCAGCCGCCAGGGCGCGGCGCATTTCGCGGCGATGGCGCGGTAGGTCTGCGCGGGCAGGTGATGCACCTCGTCGAAGATCAGCAGGCCGTAGCCGTCGAGCTTGCGGCGTGGCATGGCGGCGGAGTCGTAGGTGATGACGGTCAGCGGGCCGCTCACGCGCTCGCCGCCGCCGATCGCGCCGACCTCCTCCGGCGGCATGCCCAGCCGCTCAGCCAGCCCACCCCGCCACTGCCGAAGCAGATCAATGGTGGGGACGACGACCAGCGTGCGCACACCCAGGCGGGCGATGGCATCATAGGCGACGACGGTCTTGCCAGCGCCTGTCGGCAGGACGACGATGCCGCGTCCATGGGCGCGCAGCCAGGCATCCACCGCCTCGCGCTGGTATGGCCTCGGCGTCAGATCGAGCCGCGCGGGCGCGGGCAGGGCGAACGGAGCGCGGCGCTCCTCGGCTGGCAACAGCGCGGTGGCATCGTACTCGGCCGCGCTGTCAGCTTCCGCCTCGCCCGCAACATCGTCTTCCAGCGCGTCGAGGATGTCCTCGCTCGCGGCCGTCTCTTCGGTATCTTCGGCCGGCAGCTCAACATCTTTGGACAGATCGGCATCGGGCACGGGGAACCCCCTGGAAGATATAGAAAAAGTGTTCTATGTGTAGCACAAGACGCGAGCGTTCGCAAGACCCTTTCCGGCAACGTCTTTGCGAACACCTCGTCACCCGTGGACTGGCGAATCTGTCCTGCGCTGATGGTCTGCGCCCCGTATCTATTCTCACGACCCCGGACCCTTGCGGAAGGATGTGCTGCCGAGTGATAGGTGACGCCAGGATGCTGGGAGGAGAGGCTGCCGCGCACATCAGCCGCATGGGCCAGCGTTGTTGTGCCCAAGCTGACCTGCTAGCATACAACTGTCGAGGGTTCGCCTCGGTTCGGGGCGGCACGGAGGCTCGGCGTGGCAAAGTGAAGCGGCCTGTTAGTCGGAGGCGTGACGATGAGCTTGCTAATTGATAACGTCCGGCTCTGGGACGGCACTGGACCGGCGACGCAGCCGCGTATGGCAGTCGAGGTGCGCGATGGGCGTGTCGCCTGGATCGGCCCGGCGGCCGACTGGCCGGGCCGCCGCACGCAGGTTGATGTCGTGGATGGCATGGCACGCACGCTCATCCCAGGCCTGATTGATTGCCATGTCCACTACAGCAGCCCCGGCGGGCCCGACTGGGTCGCGCGTTTCACCGATCCGCCGCCGGTGCTCACCCTGCGTGCCGTTGAGCTGGCCGGGGCCAGCCTGCGCAGCGGCATCACCAGCGCCCGCGAGGTTGGTGCGCCAAACGACCTGAACATCCGCTGGGCGCGCGCGGCAGCCGCGGGCCAGTTCCCGGCGCCCCACATCCACGCGGCCGGCACCTGGATCGCCCATGCCGGCACCTACGTTCCCTTCGCCCATCAATTTGGAGACGCTGGTGAGTTGCGGGCAGCCATCCTGGAAGAGATCAACGCGGGCGTTGACCTGATCAAGGTGGCGCTGGCGCCGTGGAATGAGGGCCAGCGTCCCGATGGCGCGCCGGAGGTGCCGTTCGACCTCGATTTGCTTACCGTCGCCGTCGAAGTAGCGCATGGGGCGGGCCTCACTGTCGCCTGCCACGCCAACGATCCAGAGAGCTGCCGCATCGCCGCCCGCGCCGGAGTTGACTCCATCGAGCACGGCATGTTCCTGGAGGCCGACGATCTGGCCGCCATGGCTGTGAATGAAACCGTCCTCGTGCCCACGCTCTCCGTCTGGGATGATTGGCTCTTCTATGGCCGTGAGATGGATTGGCCGGCTGCGCGCCTCGCACGAGCTGAGGGGCTGCGCGACGCCTCGCGGGCGGCGATGGCCGGCGCCATCCGGGTCGGCGTCCCCATCGCCGCTGGCACCGATGCGGGCGGCGGCTCGGTGCGGCATGGGCGCATCGCCCGCGAGATCGAGCTGATGATCGAGTGCGGCATGGAGCCAGCAGCGGCGCTCGCCGCCGCGACCCGTGCTGGCGCCGCACTGATCGGCGACGCCATCGAGCGCGGCACCATCGAGGTGGGCAAGATCGCCGATCTCGTACTGCTCGACCGCAATCCGCTCGATGACCCGTCCGCGCTGCGGCTGGTAGCCGCCGTGTTCCAGGCTGGCCGGCGCGTAGCGTGATACTGCCCGACTATCGCATCCGCGCGCTGGAGCGTGGGAATGCCTGCGATTGGGAGCCGGTAGAGGCAAGCAGCGGTCGGTCCCAGCTCGCGGGCAGCGGGATGAAGGTGAGGATGGCGGCGACGACGGCGACGATCGCGACACTGCCGAGCACATCAATGCTATGGTGCGCGGCGATGCCCATGCGTCCGAGCATCACGAAGAGCAGCAGCGCGGCGAAAGGCAGCAGCAGCTTGCGGTTGTACCACCACAGGCTGGCCGTCATCGCCGCCGCCATCAGCGTGTGATCCGACGGGAAGCCATTGTCGTTTGAGACCGTGGTCAGTGGCACCTCGCCGTCCACTTTGTACGGCCGTGGGTCAATCACCACGTGCCGCAGGAGCAAGCCCACTACAAACGACAGCGCCACCATCGCCACGATCCGCACGACGAGGGCGAGCGTGAAGCGATCACGCGAGGCGACCGCCGCTCCCAGCCACGCCAGCAGCATTACCCAGACCAGATAGGATGCGCAGAAGACCGTCAGCGCTTTGGCCGCGCCGCTCTGGGTCGCGAAGTGGTACATTGCCTCTTGGAGCACATCGTGCATTTCGATTCTCGCCTCTCTGGCTGGGGGTGTGATTCTGTCGCTCCACATCATCGGGCGCATGCGCCGTTGTGTCAACTCACGTCCCCGGCATAGTTCTGCTTCACACGTTATTGGCCGCGCGCGTAAACGACTCGCTCACGCAGCCGTCATGTCATTGTGATGAAGGAGAGCGCTTCGCTGACATTGACCGTCCGCTGGCCCGCCCTCGCCGCGCAGCGGCCGTGACGGGACAGTGCGCGAAGCGGCGCGTCGCGGGCAGATTGCGGGGAGGTATACATGTCACCTGTGTCGCCATCGGAATCGCCCGCGCCGGAGGGTGAGCCCTCGCTTCTGCCGCGCCGCGACCCGGGGCCTCTGGTGCTACGGGGCAAGGCGCGCGCGCGCCGGCGCCGGATCGCGCTCATCTCGACATTGATCGCAATCGTAGTGTTGATTGCCGGGGGAATCCCGTTCGTCAATACCCACGTGCTCGTGTTTCACCAGGTTGGCATCGGACCGCTCCATCTGTTCCCAGTCGGCGCGGTTTCGCCGCTGCCGTTGACTGAATACCGTCTGTCCACCCCGTTTGCCAGCCCCAGCGATATCATTCGCGGCCCCGATGGCGCGCTGTATTTCATCGAGGATGGCCAGGGCAAGATCGGGCGTATTGCGCCGGGCGGCACGATCACCGAGATGGCGCTCCCCGCTGGCGCCAACGCCAGCGGCATCGCCTTCGGCTCGGATGGCGCGCTGTGGTTCACCGATTCCAGCGCCAACACTGTCGGCCGGCTGACGCTGCAAGGGCAGGCCACCGAGTATGCACTCCCGGTGATTGATAGCCAGCCCAGCAGCATTACACTGGGTTCCGATGGCGCGCTGTGGTTCACCGAGATCGTCAACATCGGGCGCATCACCACCGATGGGCACATCAGCGAGTTTCGCATGTCAGAGGGCAGCGGTCCCACGGCGATCACGACGGGACGCGACGGCAATCTGTGGTTCACCGACTTCGCGCGCGGCACCATCAACCGACTGACCCCCACCGGCCAATTCACCGCCTTCGCGCTGCCCAAGGGTGCGCAGGCTGGCTCGATCACCGTTGGACCGGACGGCGCACTGTGGTATCTCGACGTGCGGCAGAATCAGATCGGCCGCATGACGACCACCGGCCAGGCGAACGAGTACTCGATTCCCACCAACCGTGTCACCTTGACCGGTATCACCACCGGCCCAGACGGTGCGCTGTGGTTTACGGAGTTCTATGCCGGCACGGTGGGGCGCATCACCCTGGATGGCGACGTATCAGAGTACGCGCTGCCGGTCTTTGC
>DASUBU010000043.1:0-47542 GCA_035763125.1 Ktedonobacterales bacterium | reverse complement strand
GGCGCATACGGGCATCCTCCCAATCCGCCGGCCGAGCTGTCGAAGATCGCCACCCCCATCTGCAAGGCTGCCAGAACGTTGGCGAGCGCCGTCCCGCGCGTATCGTGGAAGTGCATCGCCAGCTTCGCCAGCGCCATGCGTTCCGCCAGCAGCGCCGTCAGCTCGGCGACCTGATTGGGCGTCGCCACGCCGATGGTATCGCCAATCGAGATCTCGTCCACGCCCAGCGTCAGAAGCCGCTCTGCCACGTCCAGCACCGCGGCCGGCGACACCGCGCCCTCATATGGGCAGCCAAAGGCCGTCGAAATATAACCGCGCACGCGCTTGCCGGCATCCCGCGCCATCTCGACAACCGGCATGAAGTTCTCGATGCTGCCGGCGATGCTGGTGTTGATGTTGTGCTGGACGAACGACTCTGAGGCCCCAGTGAACACTGCGACCTCGTCCAACCCGGCGGCCAGCGCCCGCTCCATGCCCGTGCGATTTGGCACCAGCGCCGTGTAGCGCGTCCCCGGCCGCCGCGTGATTCCCGCCATCACCTCGCCAGCGTCGGCGAGCTGCGGCACCGCCCTCGGGCTGACGAACGATGTGGCCTCGATCACGGCGAAGCCCGCTTCGCTCAGCAGATTGATGAAGCGAATCTTATCCTGCGAGGAGACGACGCCATGCTCGTTCTGTAAGCCGTCGCGCGGCCCCACCTCGACCACCGTCACGCGCGCTGGAAGCGCGCCGAGCCTGCTGCTCGTCATGGCTCACCCTCCTGCTCCAGCTCTTTTCCGGCGTCCTCTGTTCCGGCTGCGATCTCCACCAGTGGCTCGCCGCCCGGCACCACATCGCCGGCTTGATGCGTGACGCGGACCACGCGGCCCGCGAAGGGCGCCGCGATCGCGTGCTCCATCTTCATCGCGCCCAGCACCACCAGCGTCTGCCGCTCGGCCACCGTCTCGCCCTCCGCGACGTTGACCTTGATCACCGTGCCGGCCATGGGCGCGCTGAGGATCTTCCGCTCGCTGCCCGGAACACCATCGCCGGCCGCCGCGGCCTCCGCCACATCCAGCGCGTGCGGCTTGGCGAGGCGGTAGGCGCGCCCGCACCAGCTGACCAGCAGCTCGTGGCCGCGCCGCGCGACGTAACAGGACTCGCGGCAACCGCCCGCCGCCAGCGTCACCAGCCCGCCCTCGCGCGTGAGCGCCGAAACCGCAACACCTTCTCGCGGCCAGGGTGCGCCGTTCAGCGTCACGGCGTATCCATCGCCGCTCGGCAGCGAGGCCAGCGTCACCGTCCGCTGGTGGCCCTGTGTCGTGTAGCGGTAACGATACGCTGCCGACAGCCCAAGCGCGGCGCCCGAGGTCCGCCACGGATTGTAGGGGCGTCCGGTGGGCACCTCAGGGAAGGTGAAGGCCCGTACCGAGTGAGACATCGTCTCGCCAGACCCCGAATGCGCCTCCCACAGTGCGGCGGCAACCAACACGGCAGCGGGCACATCAGGCGGGTGCATGGCCGCGCTCAGGTCGTGCGTGTCCAGGTAGGTGATGCTGGTCTCGCCCGCGCGGAAGTCCGGCTCGCGCGCGATGGCCTGCAGCAGCGGGATATTGGTGGCCACGCCCAGGACGGCAAAACGCTCCAGCGCCCAGGCCAGCCGCTCCGCCGCCGCCGGACGGTCGGCGTCGGCCACGATCAGCTTTGCCAGCATGGGGTCGTAGTGGACCGTCACCTCGTCGCCAGCCGCGATTCCGGCGTCCACGCGCACGCCCGGCGCACGCGGTGGCGCGAAGGCCAGCACTTTGCCGGTCGAGGGCAGGTAGCTGTTCGCCGGATCCTCGGCGTAGATGCGCACCTCGATGGCATGCCCGCGCGGCTGCATCTGCTCCTGTGTCAGCCGCAGCGGCTCGCCCACTGCGATCTCAAGCTGCAAACGCACCAGGTCCAGTCCCATCACCGATTCGGTCACCGGATGCTCGACTTGCAGGCGCGTGTTCATCTCGAGGAAGTAGTAGCGCCCATCGCGGTCCAGCAGGAACTCGCAGGTGCCGGCGTTGATGTAGCCCGCCGCTTGCGCCGCGCGGACCGCCGCCGCGCCTATCTCCGCGCGCAGCGCTGGTGTCAGCGCGACGCAGGGACTTTCTTCGACCACCTTCTGGTGCCGCCGCTGGATCGAGCAGTCGCGCTCGCCCAGATGCACGCAGTGGCCGTAGCGGTCGGCCAGAATCTGGAACTCGACGTGGCGCGGCCCCTCGACCAGCTTCTCCAGAAATACCGTCGCATCGCCGAAGGCCGCCAGCGCCTCGCGCTGCGCCGCCGCCAATGCCTCCGCCAGCTCATCCTTCGCGCGCACCGCGCGCATGCCTTTGCCCCCGCCGCCCCCCGCCGCCTTGATCAGCACTGGATAGCCGATGCGCGCCGCCTCGCGCTGCATCGTGCGCGCGTCCTGCGCGCCGCCGGCGTAGCCCGGCACCGTCGGCACGCCCGCCGCCTCGACGGCACGCTTGGCCGCCGTCTTCGAGCCCATCAAGCGGATTGCCTCTGGCGGCGGTCCGATGAAGACGATACCCGCCTCGGCGCAGACCTGTGCGAACTCCGCGTTCTCTGAGAGGAAGCCGTAGCCCGGATGGATCGCCTCGGCGCCGTGCTCCTTGGCAACCGCGATGATCGCCGGAATATTGAGGTAGCTCTCGCGCGCCGGCGCCGGCCCGATGCAGTACGCCTCATCCGCCGCGCGCACATGTGCGGCGTCGCGGTCCGCCTCGGAGTAAACGGCGATGGCGCGAATGCCCATCTGCTGGCAGGCGGCAATCACACGCACGGCGATCTCGCCGCGATTGGCCACCAGCACCGACTCAAACATCGTCACGCACCCATCCCGCACGCCGCTTCTCCAGGAAGGCCCGAATGCCCTCCTGGCCCTCCTCGCTCACCCGCAGCCCGGCGATCGTCGCCGCCGTCATCTCGCGTGCCTCCACGTCCGGCAGCTTCAGTACGGTGGTTGCCATCACCTTCGCCGCACGTACGCCGGCTGGCCCGGAGCGGCCGATGTCGCGCAGCCGGGTGGTGACCGCCTCGTCGAGCTGGTCGGCCGGCACAACCGCATGCACCAGCCCGATCTGGAGAGCGCGCGGTGCGTCGAAGCGCTCGGCGGTGACGAAGAGCGCGCGCGCCCACGAGACGCCTATCTTGCGCATGGCGAACGGCGCGATGACGGCCGGCGCGATACCTAGCCGCGCCTCGGTGAAGCCAAAGATCGTTCCTTCAGCGGCGATGGCGATATCACAGACGCTGGTCAGGCCGGAGCCCCCACCGAGCGCCGCGCCGTGGATGCGGCCGATGACCGGGTGCCGGCAGTTGTCTATGGCGCGGAACATGTCGGCCATGCGCAACGCATCGTTGACGTTCTCGTCGTGGCTGAAGGTGAGGCTCTCGCGCATCCAGTTGAGGTCCGCCCCCGCGCAGAAGCTCGGTCCCTCGCCCTCCAGCACCACCGCGCGCACGTCATCGTCCTGATCGAGCTTTTGGAAGACCGCGTGCAGCTCGGCGATCAGCCGCGCGTTGAAGGCGTTGTGGACCTCAGGCCGGGCGAGCGTCACAACCGCCGCGAAGCCCCGGCGCGTCACTCGCAGGTGCTGATACTCCTCGCGTTCGAGGATCTCATTGAGCTGCGCATCGTTGTTGAGGGAATCGCTCGCCATCGCTCGGGCACCTCCTCGTGCCGCGCGGCGAACGGCTGGCGCCCGCCGCGCGCTCTCCCTTGTATCGTACCATTCCGCGCCCCAACTGCGCCCGCCTCCGCAGAGTCGCTAGCGGCCGAGCACGATCGGGCTGAAGTTGGTGCCGACATCGTAGACGTCCAGCCCCTCAGCGCGCTTGAGGTAGCCGACCACGGCATAGGTCAGGGGCGTCGCGACGACCTCGTAGAGCACTTTGAAGGCCCACTGCACCAGGATCGCCGTGAGCAGCTCGCCGCCGGTGAAGACGCCCGTCAGGCCGAAGGCGATGGTGATGAAGACGAGTGTATCGGCGCCCTCGCCCACCAGCGTCGAGCCGATGGTGCGCGTCCACAGCCAGCGCCCGTTGGTGGCGATCTTCAGCTTGGCTAGCACGAACGAATTGAGGAACTCGCCAATCACGTAGGCGCAGAACGAGGCGATCAGCAGCACCGGCGTGAAGCCCAGGATCGTGCTGTACGCCGCCTGCTGCGGCCAGAACGGCGCCGCTGGCAGCGCGCCGGCCAGCGCGATGGCCGCCACCGCCACCAGATTGCAGGCGAAGCCGAGCCAGATCACGCGCCGCGCCGCGGCGAAGCCATACACTTCGGTTAGCACGTCGCCGAAGAGGTAGCTCAGCGGGAAGATCACCACGCCCGCCGGCACGAAGAGGCCGAAGGGCAGCGCCAGAATCTTGACCGCGATGATGTTGGCGACGATCAGGCACGTCACGAACAACCCCGCGAGTACCACGAACCGCCCGGAGAATCCGGCAGCGTTGGCCTTTGTAGCCTTGACCGATTGCGCTTTCGACACGACGAACCCCTCACCGATTGAACCGCCGCATTCGCGATACACAGTCGCGCGCTGGCGGGCGCCGGTTGCCAGGCGCCGTCTCTCAGTATGGGCCATGGCGAGGCGTCCGGTCAACCAGCCAACCGGGCGGTCAGCGTCCATCTTGTGCTAGACTGCACCCTGAAGAAGCCTCGCAGCCCAAAGGAGAAGATTCGTGCCCCGCATCGTCGTGACCAGTGACCTGCATTACGGCATCACCGGCGTTGACCAGCTTCGCGCGCTCGCCGACGCCATCGCTTCCGAGATGCCCGACTTGACTGTACTGGCTGGCGATATTGGGGAGGGCATGGCACATTTCACCGGCTGTCTCCGTGTCTTCGCCGACCTGCCGGGCGCGGTAGGCGTGGTGGCGGGCAACCACGATCTGTGGGCGCGGGACCACCGCGACAGCCAGGAGCTATGGGAGCGGGCGCTGCCGGAGACCGTGCGCGAAGCCGGCATGCTCTGGCTGGACGACGACCTATGGCGGCATGACGGTCTGGCGGTGACGGGCAGCGTCGGCTGGTACGACTACTCCGCCGTGGATCCGTATCTGCCGCCCCTCCCGCCAGAATACTTCGCTCGCCACAAAGGCGACACCAACGCTGACGCGTGGTACATCACGTGGCCTTGGAGCGACGCCGAGTTCGCCGCCCGCGTGAGTGATGCACTGGTCGCGCGCCTCCAGCGCGTCGAGGACGATCCGGCGGCAGCGGGCGCTCTCGTCGTCACGCACGTTCCGCTGACGGAGGCGCAGATGTGCCGGCGCCCCGACGATCGGCGCTGGGGCACAAGCAACGCCTACTTCGGCAATCTCACCCTTGGCCAGCGCGTGCTCGCCTTCCCCAAGCTGCGCGCGATTGTCAGCGGCCATACCCACATCGGCCGCGAGGGCCTGGCCCAGCGAACCGGCCCGGCGGAAGGGGATGATGTTGTTCCCGTCTCGGTGGTGCCGAGCGACTACGGGCGCCCGGCGTATCTCGTGCTTGACGTGACCGGCAACGCGCTCCACGCGTCGCTCTGCCGGCCCGAGGCTCCGCTGCGCGAGCAGGTTGGCAGCACAGTGCGACGCGGACTCGCCGCCGGCGAGCATGCCGCGCAGTTCGTGAGGACCAAGCTATGGAAGAGCTGAGCGCGATCATCATCGGCGCGGGTGTGATGGGCATGTCCACCGCGTGCGCGCTCGCCGGCCGTGGCGCGCATGTCACGGTGCTGGAGCGTCACCGTCTCGGCCACGACTGGTCCTCGTCGCACGGCCTCACGCGGGCCATCCGCCACGAATACGGCGAGGCCGCGATCTACACGCGCATGGTCGCGCTCAGTCTGCCGCTGTGGGATGCGCTGGCCCGCGAGACCGGCCACCGTCTCTACACCGAGACCGGCGTGCTCACCCTCGGCCAACCCGACGACGGCCACACGCTGCCCGGCTACGAGGTCATGCATGCGGAGGGTCTGCCCGTCGAACGGCTGGACGCGGGCGAGTGCCGCCGCCGCTTCCCACAGTTCGAGCCGGAGGGCTACGGCGCGATTACCTACAACCCCAGCGGCGGCATGTTGCACGCCTCGGAGTGTCTGCTCGCGCTGGCCGACCGGCTGCGAGCTCGCGGCGGCACGCTGCGCGAGGGCGCACACGTTACGCGTGTCGAGCTGCTGGGTGCTGGCGGCCGTGTCACGCTTGCGGACGGCGAGACGCTCTCCGCCGATCGCGTGATCGTGACCGCCGGGCCATGGATCCACGAGCTGCTGCCCGATCTGCGGCTGCCCGTCACGCCGACGCGCCAGCAAGTGCTGTATCTGGACGGCCTGCCTGTCGAGCGGTTCGGCGTCGGCGCGTTCCCCGTCTTCCTCGCCGGGATGGAGTACTACGGCTTTCCGCTGGCCGGCCCTGGCTGGTTCAAGGTCGGCTGCCACACCTTCGGCGAGCGGGTTGACCCCAGCGCCGGCTACCCACCCGACGAGGACGAGGTCGCCGCCGTGCGCGCCTTCCTGCGCCGTGTCATTCCCGCCGCTGCCGAGGCTCCGCTGGCGCTGGTGGATCGCTGCATGTACGACGTTACGCCCGACGAGGACTTCATCCTCGATTTCGCCCCCGGATCGTCTGGCGTGCTGCTCGGTTCGGGCTTCTCTGGTCACGGGTTCAAGTTCGGGGTGCTGATCGGCGAGCTGCTGGCGGCGCTGGCGCTGGGTGAGCCGCCGGCAGTCGAGCTGGAGCGCTTCCGCCTGGCGCGCTTCGCCCAAGCGTAAACGGACAGCAGGAGCCGCGCCGTGCGTTTCGATATCTTCACGCTCTTCCCCGAGATGTTTGCCGGGCCGCTGAACGGCAGCATTCTCGGCCGTGCCCAGGCCCAAGGATTGCTCGAGATCGCCCTGCACAATCCGCGCGACTGGACCACTGACCGCCACCACATCGTGGACGACTATCCCTATGGGGGCGGGGCGGGCATGGTGATGAAGCCGCAGCCGATCTTCGCTGCCGTCGAGGCCGTCTATCAGGGCGGGCCGATCATCCTGCTGAGTCCCCAGGGCAGGCGCTTCGATCAGGTGACCGCGCGCGCGCTGGCCGTCGAGCCGCGCCTCACGCTGCTCTGTGGCCACTACGAGGGTTTCGACGAGCGCATTCGCGAGCATCTCGCCACCGATGAGCTTTCCATCGGCGACTACGTGCTGACCGGAGGCGAGCTGGCGGCGATGGTGGTGGTGGATGCCGTTGCGCGGCTGGTTCCGGGCGTGCTGGCGCCCGGCTCAACCGAGGAGGAGTCGCACACAGCGGGGTTGCTCGAATATCCGCACTACACCCGTCCAGCCGAGTTTCGCGGCTGGCGCGTGCCGGACGTGCTGCTCAGCGGGCACCATGCCCAGGTGGCACGCTGGCGGCGCAAGGAGGCTTTGCGACGCACGCGCGCCCGGCGGCCCGATCTGCTCGCCGCTGCCGAGCTGAGTCAGCAGGACCGCGCGCTGCTGGCCGAGATCGAAGCCGAAGAGTCGGGCAGCAATCCACCTTCGCTGTAGCCAATGCGGGCTGGACCGGCTATAATGAATGCGGGCGCGGCGGGGTGAGAGTACAGTACGGACTGCCGCCAGCACGACGCCGTGCCACGCGCTTCGGTCGGACTCCACCGCCAGCGTTCGCAGCCGCACATCCCCTAAAGGAGATCTTCCTTCTATGACGTACGTGATCACCCAGCCCTGCGTCGGTGTCAAAGACGCATCCTGCGTGGACGTCTGCCCGGTGGACTGCATTCATCCGGCCGAGGGCGAGCCCGACTTCGAGTCGGTTGAGATGCTCTACATCAATCCCGACGAGTGCATTGACTGTGGCGCCTGCGAACCGGCTTGCCCGGTGACGGCTATCTTCGAGGAGAGTGCCGTCCCGCCGCAGTGGACGGAATACACGCAGATCAACGCCGACTACTACAAGAAGTAATCGGCACCGGCGAGAACGATGCCCGCGCGGAGACGCAGGATGTGTGCTCCGGGCGGGCTTTTGTGTGTCTGCGGCCAGCCAATCACGAGCTCCCGTTGTCCTTACGTGACAGGGCCGACGGGTCTGGGTGCTCACGCACCGGCCGCAGACACGGCTGGCCTGGCAATTGCTTGCCGGTCGGACGTACACCCAAGTGTGCAGGCGGCGATAATCGAGGGCGGCCCGGCTGGACCCTGAGACCTCGCGGCAGGCCAGACGATACTCCATACTGGAGAGGAGGGAACGGCGATAAGCAGAAAGGGGCGGTACGTTGAAGGTGAAGATGATCTTGCCGGCACTCACGGAGGCGCTGAGTCCGTACTTTCGTCCCATCAAGTATTCGCTGTTCCCACCACTCGGCCTGGCGACGCTCGCCGGCTACCTGGACGACACTGACGAAGTGACGCTCCAGGATGAGCACGTGGAGCGGCTCGACCTGGACGACGAGCCGGAGCTGGTCGTCATCCAGGTGTACATCACCTCGGCATCTCGTGCGTATGCACTCGCCGACCACTACCGGGCCAAGGGCGCGTACGTTGCGCTGGGTGGTCTGCACGTCACCTCGCTGCCGCACGAGGCCGCGCTACACGCGGACAGCATTTTTCTCGGCCCTGGCGAGGATATATGGCCGGCCTTCCTGGCCGACTACCGGGCGGGCCATCCGGCGCCGATCTATGAATCGCGCGTGCGCACCCTCCAGGGGCTCCCTCGCGTCCGGCGTGACCTGATCAAGCGCAGCCACTACCTCGTGCCCAACTCCATTGTGGTCTCGCGCGGCTGTCCGCATGTCTGCGACTTCTGCTACAAAGAAGCCTTCTTCAAAGGGGGCAAGTCGTTCTACACGCAGCAGGTGGACGATGCGCTCGGCGAGATCGAGCGACTGCCGGGTCGTCACCTCTACTTCCTCGACGATCATCTCTTCGGCAATGCGCGCTTCGCCGCGAGCCTCTTCGAGGGGATGCGGGGGATGGGGCGGCTGTGGCAGGCGGCGGGCACAGTACAGTCGGTGCTGCGGCCAAAATTGCTGGAGCAAGCCGCAGTGTCCGGCCTGCGCAGTCTCTTCGTCGGGTTCGAGACGCTCAATCCCTCGAATCTGGCGGAGCAGCGCAAATTCCAGAATCTCAATCGCGACTACACGGCCGCCATCCGGCGCTTGCACGATCTCGGCGTCATGGTCAACGGCAGCTTCGTCTTCGGCATGGATGAGGACGACGAAAGTGTGTTTGCCCGCACCGTCGAGTGGGCCGTTGAGCAGGGTATCGAGACGGCGACCTTCCACGTCCTGACCCCCTATCCCGACACCGCCCTCTACAAGCGCATGGCATCCCAGGGGCGGCTGCTCCACAGCAATTGGGATCTCTACGACACCCGTCACGTGGTCTATCGTCCGGCCAAGCTGAGCCCTGCGGCGCTCGAATCGGGGTACTGGCGGGCCTACCGGGACTTCTATCGTTGGGGGGCGATCGTGCGTGGCGCCTGGACCCACGAGCAGTGGGGCGATCGTATGCGCCATGTGGCGTATGCCGGCGGCTGGAAGAAGTGCGAGCCGATGTGGGACCTGATCATCCGCGCCAAGCGCGCATCGGGTATGCTCCCGGTGCTCGAGACAGTGCTGGCGGCGTTCGGCGCGCATCGCTCAGCGCGTCATGGCGCCATGGAGCCAGAGGCACTCTCCGCGCGTGATGCAGCCTCGCAGCCTGGCAGTGAGGCCGAGCGCGTAGGCGGGGCGGTGGTGGGTGCTGTGCCCGGTTGGAGCGCGGATCGGTGATGCCCGCGGATGAGAACGCCCCCACGGCGGCCGGCTGGCCGACCTATCAGGCAGATTCTTATGTGCCCGATGGCGGATCCACCTGGCTCGCGCTCTCCGGCTCGCCGCCCTGGGCCGCCTCGCCCGGCAGCAGCCCTTCCGTATCCTCGGCGCTGCCGCCCTCGATCGTCGCCCCCAGCGGATAGACCGCCGGTTGGTCGCCCCATCCCGGCGGGCCGCCCTCGTCCACCGATTCCTCTTCGGGGAACTCCACCTCTGGGTTGGCGCCCATGAACATGCCCTCAGCGCGTGACGGTGCCAGCCCGCACTCGTGCAGCGCTTCCAGTGGCGAGGTGAATTTCTTCGTCGCCGGCAGGCGCAGATAGATGCCCACCGGCAGCTCTGGATAGGCCGCCTTGATCTCGTCGCGAGTCAGCCCGTGCCGCCAGTCCAAGGAATGAAGTGCGTTCTCGGCGTGTAACACCTCGTCCGGCGTCACGCTCAGCTCACCTTCGGCGGCGATCTGCTCCGCCGTCTCGTCCACCGGCAAGCCCAGCTTGCGCTCAGCCTCAGGGCTGGTGATGTAGTCGTCGCGTGACCGTGTATTGCCCGCGGCGCTCTGCGCGTCGCTCGGTTCTCGATTCGCCATGGCTCGCTTCCTCCGTGTGCATGTTTCTACCCGCGCGCTTCTCCCCAGCGCAAGGCGCATGCCGGAAATCGGCGCGCTACACGCTGCTTGCCGGCTTAAGCGAGAGCAACGTCAGTGTCACCTGGAGACATCTGCATATCACATTGGTTAGCCGCCTGTTGGCAGAGGCTGGAATGTGCCAGGCGATCCATGCATCGCTTCTTCGTGCTGGCGCCGCACGTTAGGCCACCACATCCGGAGAGACTCGCGCTCGTGGTCTCTCCGTTACCGGATTTCTCCATGTTGTCACGCGCAACAGCCTCTATCGTTGCGGCACGACTGGCGGGCACGGCATTGCCGACGGATGCTAGGCGGACCTGCGCAGGGCGAGCCGCTCCGCGAAATAGGTGCGCCATGACTTAGGCAGCGCCTCCAGCGCGGCGGCACGGCGCATAATGTCCAGCGTGTCGCGATCGAGCGCGCCGTGATGGTCATGGTCGGCGCGGTAGGCATTGTAGATGTCGGCTACCGTCACGCCCTGTGGCTCGCGCTCCAGGATCTCGATGCCATCGCTCGCGGCGACCTCGCCTTCGCGTACCACCGCCACATAGAAGCCAGTGCGGCCGGCCACATAGAAGCGCTTCGTCATGTCGGCGCGGCTGAAGCGAACGCCAAGCTTGTAGCACGGCACTCGCGGCTGCGTCACCACCAGCTCCGCCGTGCCGATGCGCAGGCGGTCGCCGATGCCCACCGCGGACTCGCGCAAGCCAGCCACGGTAAGGTTCTCGCCGAACATCCCCCACGGCAGCTCCAAATCGGGCAGCTCCACACGCCACAGCGGATAATGCTCGGCGGGATAGACGTAGACGGCCTTCTCTGGCCCGCCGTGCACCGTGAGGTCCGCCTGGCGGTCGCCGTCGAAGTTGAGCCGCCGCAGCGTGACGCTGCCTCGCACCGGCTCCTTGAAGATCGCCGTCCTGACCACTCTTCCCTTCCACTCCACCTCGCGCGGAAGGCCGAGATTCACGGATATCACGTGCATCCTCTGCTGCGACATGCGACAGTCCCTCCTCCTCTGGTAAGCCAGACGGCGAATAGATATCAGATGCTACGTCCGCCGGAACAGCGAGACTGTTACGCCTCCACCTTCGTCCGCAGGCATCCCAGGTGCTACACTCCCTAATGGGCGCGCCGTCCGTGCCGCCGCGCCTCACGCCGCCAGCCATCTCTGAGAAAGTGAAACGCCTGCTATGCCGAAGTCCCCCCGCGTTGCCTCCGATCAGACTGTGGGCGTCATGCTGATGACCTACGGCTCGCCCGCCACGCTCGATGACATCCCCACGTATATGACCAACGTGCGCGGCGGCCGCGCGCCTGAAGAAGATCTGGTGACCGAGTTCCGCAGGCGCTACGACCTGATCGGCGGCTCACCGCTGCTGCGCATCACTCAGGAGCAGGCCGCCGCGCTGGAGGCCGAGCTGAACCGCCGCCATCCCGCCGGCCCGCGCTTCAAGGCCGCCGCCGGCATGCGCTTTGCCCCGCCCTACGTCGCCGACGTGCTGCCCAGCCTTGCCGAGGACTGCTCGCGAATCGTCGGCATCATCATGTCGCCACAGTATTCGCCCATCCTCATGCGCGGCTACGTAGACACCATCACCAAGGCCGCCGCCTCGCTCGGCCGCGACAATCTGCCCGTCATCGTGGCCGAAGACTGGCATCTCCAGCCCGATTTCATCGCCGCCATCGCCGACCGTGTGCGCGCCGCGCTCGACCGTTTCCCGCCGCAGGAGCGCGCCGAGGTGCCAGTGCTGCTAACGGCGCACAGCATGCCGCTGCGGGTCGTGCGCGACGAGCCGGACTACATCGGCCATCTGCAGGAGACCGCCGCCGCCGTCGCTGAGGCCGCTGGGCTGACGCCGGAACAGTGGCAGTTCTGCTACCAGAGCGCCGGCCATACGCCTGAGGAGTGGCTCAAGCCCGACTTCGCCGACCTGATGCCGGAGCTACGCGCCGCCGGCAAGCGGCGCGTGCTGATCGCCCCCATCCAGTTTCTGGCGGACCATCTGGAAATCCTCTACGACATCGAGATCGGCGCCCGCGAGCAGGCCGAGTCGAACGGCATCGCGTTCGCCCGCACCGAGTCGCTCAACACGGCGCCGCGCTTCATCGCCGCGCTGGCCTCGGTGGTCGAGGAGACGCTCGCCCGCGAGGAGGCGCCAGCCTCCTTACGTTGACAGGCTGCGCCGCGCTCTCGTACCATGTGGCGTGGGCTGAGCTGAGATGCGCGGAGCACTGGGGCTGGCTGGAGCGCGCATCTGGCGGCCGAAGTGTGGAGGCGGCATGAGCGAGACGACGCGCCCGGCAATCTCGTCCGTGGGCATCATCTATCGTGCCTCCTCGACCGATGCCCGTGTGCTTGCCCTGCGCCTGCTAGAAGGCCTCGCCGCTACCGGGTGCCGGGTCTGGGCTGCCGAGCGTGAGGCCGACGGCGAGATTCTCGCGCGGCTCCCCGGCACAGATCTGGCGCTGGTGCTGGGTGGCGACGGCACCATCCTCTCAGTGGCCCGCCTCTGCGCTCCCCTTGGCATCCCGATGCTCGGCGTCAACTTTGGCCGCGTCGGCTTCCTCACCGAGCTGGAGCCCGACGAGGTCGAGGAGAAGCTGCCACTCTATCTCAAGGGCGACTACTGGGTGGACGAGCGCTCGATGCTGCAAGGAGAGCTGGGCGACGGCCGTGGCACCGATGAGCGCCTGCTCGCGCTCAACGACATTGTGCTGGTGCGCGGGGCCGAGCCACGGGTGATTCGCGTCAACGTTTGGATTGACGGCCATCTCTTCAACACCACCGTCGCCGACGGCGTGATCGTCGCCACCGCCACCGGTTCCACGGCCTACAACCTGGCTGCCGGAGGGCCGATTATGCACCCACAGGTGCGCAGCAGCCTGATTACGCCGGTCGCGCCGCACCTGGCTGCTGACCGCTCGCTGGTGCTGGAGCCGAGCGCCAACGTCACGCTCGAGCTCGATGGCCCGTCCGGGGCCGCCATCCTTTCGGCTGACGGCCAGATCAACCGCGACTTCCCCCCAGGCTCGCGCGTCGTGATACGTACCGACGCCTATGTCACGCGCTTCCTGCGCCGGCGTCCGCCCACCTACTTCTACCGTGTCCTCTCCGCCAAACTGCGAGATAACCTATAACATGCTCATCGAATTGACCATCAGCAACTTCGCCATCATTGATGCCCTGCGCGTGGACTTCGACCCGCATCTGAACATCTTCACGGGTGAGACCGGCGCCGGCAAATCTATCATCGTGGACGCCATCTCGGCTCTCGTTGGCGAGCGTGTCACGGCCGATGTCGTACGTGCCGAGGCCGAGCGCGCCATCGTCGAGGGCGTCTTCGACCTGAGCGCGCTTCTGCCTACGCCCAGCGGCGGTCCTCGCCGGGCAGATGAGGTGGCAGCGGACCACCAGGACGGCGAGCAGGAGGCCGGCGGGCAGCTCGCGGATGCGCTGGCGGAGCTGGGACTCGCGCCGGAGGACGGCACGCTGATTCTCGCGCGTGAGATTCTGGCCTCCGGCCGCGGCATCGCGCGTGTCAACGGCCGCGCCGTGCCCGTCTCGGCGCTGCAGCGCCTCGGCCGGTTTCTGGTGGATATCCACGGCCAGGGCGCGCACCTGGAGCTGCTGCGGCCCGAGCAGCACGTGTTCTACCTGGACCGCTACGCGGGCACGGTCGAGCTGCAGCGCCAGGTGGCCGGCTTGGTGGCCGAGTGGCGGGCGGCGCGGCGCGAGCTGGAGCGTCTGCGCCGCGACGAGCGCGAGCTCGAGCGTCGCGTCGAGCTGCTGCGCTATCAGGTGGACGAGATCGAGGCGGCCAAGCTGCGGCCCGGCGAGCAGGAGGAGCTGGAGACCGAGCGTCGCCGGCTGGCCAATGCCGAGCGGCTGGGCGAGCTCTGCGCCGCCATCCACGCCGCGCTTGCGGGCGACACCGACAGTGACCTGACCGGCGCGGAGGATCTGCTCGCAGGCGCCCAGCGCGAGCTGGCCGAGCTGCTGCGCCTGGACGACACCCTGCGCGAGCAGGCTGCCGCGCTCGACCAGGCGCTCTACCTGCTGCAAGACGTCTCTTCGGGCGTGCGCGCGTACCAAGACCAGGTCGCCGCCGATCCCGCTCGCCAGGCGGAGGTGGAGGAGCGGCTCGATCTGCTGGCGAAGCTGCGCCGCAAGTACGGCGCGACCACCGAGGATATCCTCGCCTTCGCCGCCGAGGCGGCCCGCGAGCTGGACGAGCTTACGCACCGCGAGGAGCGCGCCGCCGCGCTCGCTGAGGAAGAGGAGCACCTGCGCGCCCGCATCGGCGCGCTCGCCGCGCAGCTCTCCGCACGCCGCCGTGAGGCTGCCGAGCGTCTCTCCGGCGCGATGGAGCACGAGCTGGACGACCTCAACATGCGGCGCGCACGCTTCCAGGTGCGCATCGCTCAGCAGCCCGAGCCGAGCGGCGCCCCGGCCGACCTTGGCAGCGGCGCCGAGAGCTACGCCTTCGGGCCCACCGGCATTGATCGCGTCGAATTCTTGATCGCGCCCAACCCCGGCGAGCCGTTCAAGCCGCTGGCGCGCATCGCCTCCGGCGGCGAAACCTCGCGACTGATGCTGGCCCTCAAGACGATCCTCTCCTCCGCCGATATCGTCCCACTGCTGATCTTCGACGAGATTGATGCCGGCATCAGCGGCCGCAGCGGGCAGGTGGTGGGCGAGAAGCTCTGGCAGCTTGCCCGCGCGCATCAGATCCTCAGCGTCACGCACCTGGCGCAGATCGCCGCGCTCGGCGACCGCCACTATCGCGTCACGAAGGCCGCCGACGAGGCCCGCACGACCACGCGTGTGGAGGCCCTGCCGCGTGGCGAGCGTGTCAGCGAGCTGACGCAGATGCTTGGCGGTGCTCGCACGGAGGCCGCGCTCGCCAATGCCGCCGATCTGCTCTCTCGCGCCGACGCCTGGAAGAAAGGCCACCGCCGTGCGCGTGCCGACCGTTACCTGCCCGCGTAGGACTTTCGTGGGATCGCCGCCCGGTACCATCAGCCCCCTGCGCTGCGTGGCCTGGGAAGCTGCTCAATCGCTTCAGCAGTAGCAGGGCCACGCGCGCACCTCTCACCAAGCGGGTGGGCTGGCATGCTATACTATGGTCGTGCGGAGTGCGTCCGTACAGCAGTTAGCCACGAAGGAGGGCGTGTCTGGACCCTACCGAGCTTGCCAGGTCCATCGTTGAGGTTGCCGCGGATAAGAAGGCCACCGATATCGCGCTTCTGGATATTCGTGAGCTATCCGTGCTGGCCGACTACTTCGTGATCTGTACGGGCGCCAACCCCCGCCAGATCAATGCGATTGCCTCTGCGATTGATGACAAGCTAGCGGAGCTAAGAGTTCAGGTGCGTGGCCGCGAGGGTAATCCTGCCGGCGGTTGGATGCTGCTCGATCTGGGCGATGTGATCGTTCATATCTTTGGGCCGATGGAGCGCGAGTTCTACCGGCTCGAACGGCTCTGGAGCGAGGCTCCGACCGTGATGTTCCTGCAATGATGGCAGCGGAAGGGTAACGGCGATGGCGACGCTACGCAATCGGTTCTTCGTGGAGGGCATCGTTCTAGGTGGCCTCTGTGGTGTGGTGCTGGGCACGCTGATCGCCTTCCAGGTTGCCAACGAGCGTGTTGCGCCGCGCCGCCTGCTTGCCAAGATCGAGCGCGCCGTCGGCCGTGAGCCAGCCGTCCCCTACCAGTATTTCCGCCAATAGCTCACCTTGCGCCTGCTCAGCCTCAATTGACGCCCGCGGGTCGTGGCAGTCTTGCTGCCGCTCGCGGGCCGCACTTTGTTCTCGCGCCTGCTCATGCCAGGCATGTGTGAACGGAGTGTCTCTCTCGCGGGAGCATCGCCCGCACTTCACAGCCGAGAGCTGCTCCACCACCCTCCTCCTGGGCAGGTGAGCATGATCGGGATCGCGTTTGGCGTGGAGGCTACCCCCCAGCGTTGGTAGAGCGAGCGGACCGCCACGCCGGTAGAGAGGCCCACCCGGCCGCCGCCAGCAGCCCGGCGGCCATACTCAATGCGACTCGTGCTGCAAGCGCACGCCGCGCCTCCTCCTGTTGAGACGCATCTGGCCGCGCCGCCCCCGGTGACCGGCTCACCTGCGTCTGCAGCAGCGCGCCCTCTGGCACGAGCGGCTTGACTGCTGGTGTGTCAGCCCATCCGCGCGTGGTCAATACGCTCACAGCGGCCCTCGCCAATTGCTCCGCCCCGGCCGCTGTAGGCCAGCGTGCCGTCAGCGTCACCAGGCTGCCGCTAGTCGCGGCTGAGAGTGTCCGGCCCACGTCGTCTGCTGTCACGTTGGGCAGTGCTGCCGCGTCGGCGATCGCCTTGTCGAGCGCCGGATCGGTAAGCGTATTGTCGTGAGAGAGCTGCAGTGCGATCTGCTCGGCATCGCTCCGCGCCGTCAGCAGCGAAGAGGTATTGGCGGCGCCCGCCGGCATCACCACCACGCGCAGGTCAGCGGACGCCACCTGGTCCACGGACCCCATCGCCGCTGCATACTGTGCCAGCGCGCCCAGCAGCACGATAGACGCCACGATGAGCCCTGCCCATCTCCCGCGGCGCAGCGCAGCGACCATGCGGCGGAGCCAGAGGTCGGCGTGCGGTAGCCTAGCCATCAATGGTGTCTCGCGGGCCTGGGGCTGATACCTCTGCCGGGCCAGCTTCAGCTGGCTGGCCCTCCGGGATTCCGCTGGCTGCTTCGGCTGGCTGGTCCTCCGAGGTTCCATCGGCACCTGCGGCGGGCGCCTCAGCGTCGGACCATGCGGCAATAGTCGCCCCGGCGTCGCGATACTCCAGGCCGGCCAGCCGAGCCAGGGTTGGATGGGCCGCCATCTTGGCCTCGATGAATCGCAACAATTGCTGCGCGAAGCGCTGTGTATCGAACTCCTCGGCGTGACGCCGGATGGCCTGCGGATCGAAGTGCGCATCGTCGAGCTTACTCACCACCTCGGCCAGCGCCTCCGGCGTTTGCTGGTGGAAGAAGTAACCGGTCTCGCCTTCGACGATCATCGCCGTGGCGCCGCCCGCACCGTAGGCGACCACTGGGCGTCCGCTGGCCTGCGCCTCGACCGCCGTGATGCCGAAGTCCTCCTCACCGGGGAAGATGAAGGCGCGGCAGTGGGCCATCTGCCGGCGCACCTCGTCGTCGCTAAGCCGGCCGAGAAAGCGCACGTTCTTACCCGCCATGCGGCGCAGCCGGCCCTCGTCGCGCCCGCTGCCGACGATCCGCAGCGGCAGCCCGAGTGCCGTGAAGGCGCGCACGGCGAGATCAATGCGCTTGTAGGGGATCAGCCGCGAGACGATGAGGAAGTAGTCTTCATGGATGGGCGCGACGTAGAAGCGCGAGGTATCCACTGGCGGGGGGATGTAGACCGCCTCACGTCGGTAGTACTTCGCGATGCGCGCGGCCACCGGTGGGGAGTTGGCAATGAAGTAGTCCACGCGCGCGGCTGTCGCGTAGTCCCACTGGCGCAGCCAGGTGACGACGGGCGGCAATAGCGTGCGTGCGAGCCGGCCGAGCTTCTCGCGCTCGACATACTCCTCGTAGTTCCAGGCCCAGCGCATGGGCGTATGGCAGTAGCAGAAGTGCAGGGCTTCGGGGCGTGTCACGATGCCCTTGGCAAACGCACTGCTGTCGCTGATGACGAGGTCATACTCGCGTAGGTCCATACGCTCGAAGGCGAAGGGATACAGCGGCAGAAACGGCTGATGGTGGCGCTTGATGAAGGGCATGCGCTGCAAGCCGCTGGTGCGAATGTCCATCCGCTGGAAGCGCGGGTCCACGCGGCGGCGATCGTAGATGGTGGTGTAGATCGGCGCCTGTGGAAACAGATCGTGCAGCGCGAGCAGCACCTTCTCGGCGCCGCCCATTTGATTGAGATAGTCGTGGACGAGTGCGACACGCACGGCGAGGATCTCCAGGCGCGAGCAGCGCAAGCTAATAGGCGCCTCTGCGGCTCAGAACGGCGGGGACGGTCTGCAAGAGGATTTGGATGTCGAGGCGCAGGCTCCAGTTCTCGATGTAGTACAAGTCCATCAGCACCATCTCGTTGAAATCAATGTCGCTGCGGCCACGCACCTGCCAGAGCCCCGTGATGCCCGGTGGCATCTCCAGGCGGGCCTTCTCCCAGTCCTCATAGCGATCAAATTCCTCAGGCAGCGGCGGGCGTGGCCCGACGAGACTCATGTCGCCCTTGAAGACGTTGAGAATCTGCGGCAGCTCGTCCAGGCTGGCACGGCGGATGATACGGCCAACGCGCGTCCGGCGCGGATCGTCGCGCAGCTTGAACTTGCCACGCTCGTCGCCGTTGCTGCGCCCGCGCAGGCGCCGCAACATCTGGTCAGCATTGAGGCGCATCGAGCGAAACTTGATGCATTCAAACGGCTCGCCGCGGTAGCCCAGACGCGTCTGGCGATGCAGCACTGGGCCGGGCGAGTCGAGCTTGATGGCGAGCGCGATCAACGCCCACAGTGGCGACGACACCACGAGCACCATCACTGCGCCAACCACATCAATCAACCGCTTGACACGGTACGGCCAGGTGCCGGTAAGGCTGCGGCGCAGGCCGATCAGCGGAATCCCCTCGATGGCGTCCACGTCAATGCGCGAAAGGCTCAGCTCATAGAGGTCGGGCACCAGCTTGAAGTCGGCGCCCGCCCGCTCGCAGATGCGCACCGTGCGCAGGATCTGCTGGTGCTGGTGTGACGGCAGCGCGATGATGACGTCCGAGACGTGATTGCCGCGGATCAGTCTGTCGAGCTCTGCCATTGGCCCCAGCGCGTGGAAGCGGCCGAAGTCCGTGGTCTCGCCCTCTGGGTCGTAGACAAAGCCGACCACACGATAGCCCAGGTGCGGGCTGGCGGCGATCTGCTGCATCATCAGCTTGCCCAGCCGGCCGGAGCCGACGACGAGCACGTTGGCGAGGCCGATGCCCTGCCGATACAGGACGGTCAGCAGGCCGGAGACCAGCATACGTGCGAAGCTTACCAGCACAATGATCGTCACCCAGGTGAACGCCACCAGGGCGCGGGTATTGCTGACCGTAAGATCGCTGTCGCGGAAGATGAAGGCATAGGCCGAGAAGATGGCGTAGGCGATGGTGGTCGCGGAGAGGATTGTCCAGAACTGGCGGAACCAGTTGCCGGTTGCGCGGAGGCGATAGAGGCCCTTGGCCCAGAAGGTAAAGAGCACGCCGACAGTCACGGCGATCTCGAAGGTGAAGAAGGTGGTCAGCGGCTCGTTGACGAAGGGCGTCGTGAACTGCACCCCGCGGAACAGCACGTAGCGCAGGTAGTACGCGGCGAGGAATGCGATGTTGAGCATCGCGGCGTCCAAGAAGAAGAGCGCGATACGTCCGAAGGCCGTGCGCACGCTGCGGCGGCGCAGGCGCTCTTCGACACTATAGACCGGCATAACTGGCCGCGCCGCAGGCCCAGGCCAGGCCGGACTCGTCTGCGCCGGCACCACCGGCGGTTGAGTCCGTGTGACTGCCGAGAACTGCTGCTGTTCAACATCCACCGGTTGTTACTACCTTCCCCGCGGCCGCCGACTGGCTGGCCGCTACCTCCGCCGCCTCACGGTAGATCTCTGCATAAGCCTGAGCCATCATCCGCGGTGAAAACCGGTGTGCCCAGCGTGGTCCTTCCACGAGCGTGCGCTGCCGTGCAAGCGGATCGCTCAGGACACCATGCATGGCATGTGCCAGCGCTTCCGCGTCTTCAGGCGAGACACAGCAGCCCACCGGGCCTGCCGCCTCGGGCAGACTTGCGGTGTCTGAGGTGAGCACGGGCGTGCCACACGCCAGCGCCTCGACGACCGGCAAGCCGAACCCTTCGTAGACGGAAGGATAGACGAACAGCCCTGCGCAAGCGTACCACAGCCGCTGCTCCTCGCGAACGACATAGCCCGCAAAGGTGATCGCTCGCTCCAGGCCGAGCGCCCGCGCGCGCGCGAAGATCGTTTCGTAATACCAGCCCTTACCGCCTGCTATCACCAACTGCGGCGCCTCCGGATCGAGCGCGCGCAGCCGCGCATAGGCTTCCAGCAGCGTTGTCAGGTTCTTGCGCGGCTCCAGCGTGCCCAGAAAAAGGATGTAGCGCTCCGGTAGGCCATGCCGCGCGCGAAACGCCGCGCAGACTTCGGGGTCTGGCTCGGGGGCGAAATCGTCCGCGATGGCCGGGTAGATCACCTTCACGCGATCTTCTGGCGCACCGAAGCGCTCGATCAGATCGCGCCGCGTATTCTCCGAGACGGCGACGATGCGCGTGGCGTTCCGCACGCTGCGGCGCGTAAAGGCATGCTGGTACAGGCGCCGGCTGGGGCGGAAGTGCTGCGGAAAGCGCTCGAACGCCAGGTCGTGCACGGTGACGACCGAGGCGCAGGGCAGCCGCAGCGGCAGCACGTTGACCGGGGAGTGGAATACACGCACGCCCAGGTGCTTCAGCTCACCGGGTAGCGCGAGCTGCTCCCACAGGATGCGGCGCGGTGGGCTGGCAGTGGGCCAGGCGGCAGTGGCCAGCCGCACCCGTCCGCCGGCGCTGAGGCGCTCCGCTTCCGCCGTTCCCGCCTGGCTCACTCCCACAAAGGCCGTGTAGCGCTGGTGGGAGTCCAGGTGGCTCAGGCCGTCGAGCAGCGTGTAGGTGTAGCGACTGACGCCGGCATTGCGGTATCCGGCGCCAAATGAGACGAGCTGTGCATTGATGGCGACGTGCAGTGGCTGATCATCCACGCGGTCGCGCCTCTTTTCTGCTGCTCATAAATGGTCCGTCAAGTATTGCGACGCCCCGCTAGACGTACGGTAACGACCGTTCACCCGGTTGCCTCTGCCGGCTCAGTCGCCGCGCCGCGTCTGGCGAGTCGGCGAGCCAACGGCAGACCTCGCGTCCAGCCGGCGTAGAGCACCGGGCGATAGACGGCGTCGAACGAGCCGATCCAGTCGGTTGCGGCAGGGCCGAAGCCCTCCTTGAACTGTTGAATTCCTTCATGGACGCGCCCGTTCAAATCGTACACTTCGTAGCCTGCCGCTTTCATCTCGCGAATGGCATGCCACTTGAGCAGATAGTTGCTCTTCCACTGCTGGCCGGCATCGGCTACCCCACCGTAGAACTCGACCGCCTGCCGGCCCGCGCAAACCATCCAAAGAAACGAGAGCGGTGTCCCCTCGCGCAATGCGACGTAGAGGTATTGTCGCTCGGCGGGATAGTTGCGGAAGAGATCTTCGTAATACGTGCGTGGATGCAGGCCGAAGCCGGCGCGATGCGCGGTCTCCTCATAGATGCGGTAGCAGGCGGCGAGATACTCCCCGCTGGTGTCGCGGACGATCTGGGTCTCTTCACGCTCGGCTTTGCGGATGTATTGCCGGGTCTTCGAGCGCATGTTGGCGAGGATGGCATCCTCTGGCTGGCGCAGGTCAATGGTGTAGGTGTCGCTGACCTGGACGCCCTCGGCGGCGGGCTGAAAGCCGGCGGCAGCCAGCGCGTGCGGTGTGCCGGCGGGCCAGGCGGGATCGAGCTTGCAGAAGATCGCGTGCTGCTGCGTACCGTGCTGCCGCAGCCCCGCGGCGAGCGCGCGCATTGCGTCGGCGTCGTCCGGCGTGGCGACCGGCCCGCGCGGCGCATACGTCATTGCCAGCGGGACACCGGGGATCGGGCGTGTGAGCACCTGCGCACCAGCACGGAATGCAGCGCCATCGAAGACCGCCAGCCGGTGCGCTCGCCAGCCGGCGTTGCGCTTGACTTCACCCCACCCCCAACATTGCAGGGGATGGCCGTAGGGATGCCCCACGACCAGCGCATCCCATTCCGCCGCGTCGGCCATCACGCGCAGATCCATGCTCACTCCTCGCTGACGCCTTGTCCTCATGCCCGCCTTCGGGAAAGGGCACTGCCTCGGCCACCGTTCCTCCGCACGATCAGACGCGCTCTGTGGCTGGCGGACTATACTATCCCACTATAGCCCACCGAGATGCTAGCGTGACGCGCCCGCTGGATTGACGATCTGGAACGCCTGTGCTATCGTCCTGCCCAGTGCAGAGCGGGCGCTTGCACCCAGATCGCCGCTCCGCGAAGGATGAGCTATGGGCACCGATGGTCGAGCACAGCACGACGTTGCCGCCGGTACACGGCGGCCGGTTCCCGCCGTCACACTCCCTGATGATACCGCACCAGAGGCGGCAGGTGAACTCCTCTCGCGGGCGCGGGACTTCTTGCTGGCGCGCGGCGAGCCGCAGATGGCGGCCGAGCTTGCCCGCCACATGTTTGGCAGTGCGCCGCTGCCGGCTGGGATGGCTTCGCCGTGGGAGCGGCTGGTGGACCAGCAGCTACGGCCCTCCGAGATCTTCGTGCGGCAGGAGGACGGCCGCTGGGCGCTTGCAGCATGGGACTTGGTTGGGCAGAGTCTCGATGAGGTCGAGTTCGCTGTGCTGGATGTCGAGACGACCGGGCTGGCGCCGGGGCGACACCGGCTGATCGAGGTTGGCTGCGTGCTGGTACGCGGCCGCGAGCAGGGCGCAGTCTATGCGCGGCTCGTCCAGCCGGAACGCAAGATTCCGCAGTTCATCACCAAGTTTACCGGCATTAGCGAGTATATGGTACGGCGAGCGCCAACGGCTTCGGTGGTGCTGCGTGAGCTGCGCGACTTCATCGGGCAGCGGCCGGTGGTGGGGCACAACGTTGGCTTCGATCTGAGCTTCGTGAACTACGAGGCGGAGCGCTGCGGCCTGGCGCCAGCCTTCCCTCTGGAGGGTGTGGATACCATCGCGCTGGCGCGGCGCTATTTGATGGGCATGCGGCGGGCCAAGCTGGATCGTGTCGCGGCGGCGCTGCACATCCCCATGCGCGACCGCCACCGTGCGCTGCCAGACGCGCGCATCACTGCGCAGGTCTTCGTGCACTTGCTGGCGATGGCCCAGGCCGAGGGCTGCGCGACGCTGGAGGATCTCTACCGCGTGCTGCATGGCGTGGCCCCAGTGCGCAGCAGCATGCCGCGCCCCCGACCGACCGGCAAGATCTACCTCAACCCGGCCTGGCGGCAGCGGTTCCCGCTGGAGCCGGGCGTCTATCTGATGAAGGACGAGGCTGGCGAGGTAATCTACGTGGGTAAGGCCAAGTGCCTGCGCGACCGGCTGGCCTCGTACTACAGTCAGCCACTTGGCTATTCGCGCAAGCTGGACGGCCTGCTCCAGAGCGTGCACGAGATCGAGACACGCGTGCTTGGCTCCGAACTGGAGGCGCTGCTGGTCGAGTCGGCACTGATCAAGGAGCTGCAGCCGCGCTACAACGTGCAGCTGCGCAACTACGAGCACTACCCCTTCATCAAGGTGGACGTGCAGCATCCCTATCCGCGCTTCTACGCCACGCGCGACGTGGCGGCCGACGGCGCGCGCTACTTCGGGCCGTTCCGCAGCGGGCGCACGGTGGACGCGACCATCGAGCTGATCCAGAAGGTCTTCCCCGTGCGGACGTGTGTCAAGGGGCTGCCCCCCCAGGCCAAGCCGAGCGAGCCATGCCTGCGCTATCACCTCAAGCGCTGCCCCGCGCCCTGCCGTGGCGAGCTGGGCGCCGAGCGCCAGGCGGCGTACCGTGCGGCGGTGGAAGAGGCCTGCGCCTTCCTGGGCGGCGAGCGCGACGATCTGATCGAGCGGCTCAAGCGCGATATGTTCGCGGCAGCCGCACGGCAAGACTTCGAGCGAGCGGCGAGGCTGCGCGACGCGCTGCGCGATGCCGATCAGGTGCTGCTGGGGCAGCGGCTGGTGACGGGCGCGGTCGAGGCGAATAACCTGCTGATCATCTACCCCTCGTCGCAGCCTGGGCATCTAGAGCTGTATCTGATCCGGCACGGGCGCCTGGCGGGCCAGCGGCGGGCGCCGCGCGAGAATGAAGCGCTCGGTATGTCGCTGCGCGAGCTGCTGGCGGTGGCGGCGGGCCTGGGGACGCCGCCGGCCAAGGTGGGCAAGGCGGAGGTGGACCAGATCAACATCATCGCCCGCTGGATTCACCACCACAGTGACGACGACGAGCGCGCCTTCTTCCGCTTGCCCGCCGCGCTGGACGCCGCGGCGGAGGGCGAGCAGTTCGTCGAGCGCGTGCTGTCCGCCGTCGCCGCCGCTGCGCAGGCGATGGAGGCTCAGCTAGGTGCGGATCGCGAAGCTGACGAATAGCTGGCGCTGCTGCCAAAGGCAGGTCTCTGGCGCGACAGGCGTCATCACCTGGCATGGACACGCAGCCCGCTACGAGCGTATGCTGGCACTACCATACCAGCAAGCCAAAGGAGGTGATGGCTATGTTCCGGCAGTATTTGAATGCGGCAATGCACCGGGCGGCGTACAAGATTCTTCCGGATGATAGCACG
Source organism: Ktedonobacterales bacterium (assembly GCA_035763125.1). GTDB lineage: Bacteria > Chloroflexota > Ktedonobacteria > Ktedonobacterales > JADMIN01 > SMAG-U1939. The sequence goes on along the minus strand of DASUBU010000043.1, from coordinate 22,738 downwards.
TTCTTCGGCAACATTCCGGGATTCGAGGGCGTCTGGGCAAACGCGCCTACGCTGGAGGCAACGCGCGACGAGCTCGAAGAAGTGCTGGAGGAGTGGATTCTGTTCCGCATCTCGCGCAACTTACCGCTGCCCGAGGTAGACGGCTTGCGCCTTGAGTTCAAGGAAGCTGTTTGATGCCAGCATTAGGGCCGATCAAACGCCGAGACCTGATCAAGTATCTGCGTCAGCTCGGCTTTGATGGCCCTTTTGTTGGCCGCAAGCACCAAGTCATGTCCAAGGGCACGCGAGCGATAAGAATCCCCCAATCCCCATACGCGAGATATTGGGCGCGATTTGCTCGCCGAGATTCTGCGAGAAGCCGGCATCACGCGCGAAGTGTCGGAGGCCCTTTAGCCCGGCCTCCCATCTACTTTAGCAACTGGTTGGCGACGACGATCTTCTGAATTTGGTTGGTGCCCTCGTAGATCTGCGTAATCTTGGCGTCGCGGAAGAGCTTTTCGACCGGGTACTCGCGGATGTAACCGTAACCGCCGAAGATCTGCACCGCGTCGGTGGCAACCTCCATCGCCACGTCAGAGGCGAAGTTCTTGGCCATGCTGCTCTCGTAGAGGAATGGCCGGCCCGTCTCAGTGACTTTCGCGCTCCACCACGTCATCAAGCGCGCCGCCTGCACCTTCGTCGCCATGTCTGCCAGCATGAACTGGATCGCCTGATTGTTGCCGATGGGCTGGCCGAACTGGACGCGCTCCTTGGCGTAGTCGCGGGCATACTCATAGGCGGCGCGCGCGATGCCCAGCGCGATCGCGGCCACCATCGGGCGCGAACGGTCGAGCATCGTCATTGCCAGCTTGAAGCCGGAGCCCTCCTCGCCAAGGCGGTTGGCGGCGGGCACACGCACGTCGTCGAGGTTGACCTCGCCGGTGTGGGAACAACGGATGCCGAGCTTCTTCTCCTTCTTGCCGCCAGAGAGCCCAGGCGCGTCGCCGGGGACGATGAAGGCGCTGATGCCGCGATGCCCCGCGCCGCGGTCGGTGCTGGCGAACACCACGTAGAGGTCAGCAATCCCGCCGTTGGTGATGAAACGCTTGCTGCCGTTGAGGATGTAGTCGTCGCCGTCGCGGCGTGCGGTGGTGGTCATCGCGGCCACGTCGGAGCCGGCGCCCGGCTCGGTGAGCGCCATCGCGCACAGGCCGTTGCGCTCCACCATTGGCTTGAGCAGGCGCTGCTTCTGCTCGTCGCTGCCGGCCAGCAAGATGGGGATGCTGGCGAGGTGCGTGCCGCCGAGCACCGTAGCGACGCCAGCGCAGCCCCACGAAAGCTCCTCAGTGATGATGCAGTTGGTCAGCTCGTCGGTGATGCCCAGGCCACCCAGATCCTCAGGGAACGCGAAGGTGGTCAGGCCCAGCTCGCCGGCCTTCCTGACCAGCTCCCACGGGAACTCTTCGCGCTCGTCCAACTCGGCGGCGACCGGGCGAATCTCGCGCTCGGCGAAGTCGTGCGCGAGGGCTTGCATCTCTTGCTGCTCGGGGCTGAGAGTGAAGTCAATCATGCGGGTGTTGCTCTCCATTGGCGACGATGCGACGCTGCTGGATGGCAGTGTAGCACTCGGCCACGACCGCCTACAATCGGTGGACTGCCGTGCCCTGGTCAGATGGGGAGGAGGGAGACTGCCGGGATGACGGGTGCGCAGCCGCCGATGCAGCCAGCATAGTTGGATGTGGGGCGGCAGATAGCCGGCCTGACCTCACTCGCCAACTGTGCGCGCAGTGAGCTTGTCGCGGCACTCTCGAAGGGTAGCAAGTATGGCGCTAGAGCGATTCTTCTGGATAGATGAGCGTGCGCTGGCCGGCTGTTCGCGGCCAGGCGGGCCTACCAGCATGGTGCGGACGCGGGCAGGGGTGCCGGCCCAGCGGGATGCGCTGGACGCCGATCTGGCAGAGCTGCGCGAGCGAGGCATTGGCGCGCTGCTCTCGCTCACCGAGCAGCCGCTGCCCGCCGAGGTGCTTGAGCGGCATGGACTTGCGGCGGCGCACGTGCCGATTGCCGATCTGACGGCCCCTGAGCCGGAGGAGATCGAGCGGGCGCTAGGGTTCATTGACGTGCAGCGCGGGCTGGGGCGAGCCATCGCGGTCCACTGCCTGATGGGCCAGGGGCGGACAGGCACAGTGCTGGCGGCCTACCTGATTCGGGCTGGGGCGAGCCCGGAGGAGGCCCTGGCGCGCGTGCGGACGGTCTGCCCGGGCGCGGTCGGCGTGCCGCAGCAGGAGCGTGCGCTGGTGGCCTATGCGCGCCGCCGCGACTGGGTTGTGTGACCACCGCCGTCAACTCGCCGCGAGCGCCCCTGCCAGCTTCGGCAGCGACACATCGTAGCGGTACTGCACGCTGCGGTGGTCGTCGTCGAACTCTTCGTACTCGTGGTAGATGCCGAGCGCGGTGAGCTGCCGCGACATCTGGCGCGCGCCGAATTGCAGGTTGTACTCGTCGCGCGAGCCGCAATCCATGTAGAGCAGTTTCAGGCGGCGCAGGTTCTCGGCGTAGCGATCCAACATACGTAGTGGATCCCACTCCAGCCAGCGCGCCCAGACCTCCGGCTTGCGCTCGCAGGTATGCAGGTCCATTGGCAGGGCGATGCCGAGTGGCCCGCCAGCGTCCGCCGAATAGCATGCCGCCATCGCGAGGATATTGAGCGCCTTGAAATCGGACGACTTCTTCTTGACCTGCGCGGCGAACTGCTCCCACCACGACTCCACGCCGCCAGCATTCGTGATCGCCGAGCAGGTGTCGGGGAAATCGGGCGCGTAGCACAGCTCGAATGCCATGTCGCCACTGTGGCAGGCGATGGCGCTGAACACGTCGGGGTGGCGCAGGCCCATCACCATCGAGCCATAGCCGCCGCTCGACTTGCCGAAGACCGCGCGACCTTCAGGGGCGGCGATCGTGCGGTAGTGCGCGTCCACCCAGGGGATGATCTCCTCGATCAGATAGTCTTCGTAGCGCCCGGTGGCGGCGGAGTTGAGGTACTGGCTGCCGCCGTAGCGTGTGAAGCAGTCCGGCAGGACGAAGATGGCGTGCGGCATGCCTGCGGCATAGAGCTTTTCAAGGCGCTGGGTGAGGTTTGGCTGCCAGGCGTCGTCGTTGAGCAGCATGATGCCGCGCCCGGTGAAGCCGGTCAGCCCGACGATCACTGGATAGCGGCGTGTGCGGGAGCGGCTGTAGCCCGGCGGCAGGACGACCGGCAGCGTGCGCGCGGTGGGATCGCCGCATGGATTGCCGGCCAGCACGCGGCTCTCGAAGACAGGATACTCGACGGTGACGGCGGTGGACGGCATCCAGGAAACCTGCTCTCCGTGGTCTTCGACAATCGTGTCCGCCAACTGCTACCAGTAGGCGTGTGAGCCGTGGGAAGCCAGCCACGGCTCACATCATTATTTGGAGCGTACGTAGCTCTCGCCGCGGATTGTGGTGAGCGGCCTACTCGCCCGGCGGGTTGTAGCGCGCGAACCACTCGACGATCTCGCGCAGACGGATGACGCGCGAGCGTGGATGGCCGCCACGCGAGAGACCGTGCGACTGGCCCTCGAAGCGCACCATCTTGGTCTCGCGGCCGAGGTACTTGAGCGCGGTGAAGAGCTGCTCGCCCTCGCCAATCGGCGTGCGCAAGTCATTGTCGCTGTGCAGAATAAGCAGCGGCGTATGAATGTTGGCGACGTAGGTGATCGGCGAGTGGTGCATCAACTTTTCCAGGTCTTCCCACGGCGTCGCGCCGACCTGCTCCACCGCCAGGCCCCAGCCGATGTCGCTCATGCCAAACATGGTTGCCATGTTCGAGACGCAACGCATCGTCACGCCAGCCTTGAAGCGGTCGCTGTGCCCGACGATCCAGTTGGTCATGTAGCCGCCGTAGCTGCCGCCCGCCACGCCCAGCCGCGTGCCATCAATGCCGCCGCGCGCGATCGCCGCGTCGAGGCCCGCCATCACATCCTCGTAGTCCTTGCCGCCCCAGTCGTACTTCACGGCGTTCGTGAAGACGCGGCCGTAGCCGACGCCGCCGCGCGGATTGCTGAAGATGACGGCGTAGCCCTTGGCGGCGAGCTGCTGAAACTCCATAAAGAAGCTGTGGCCGTACATGAACGCGGGGCCGCCGTGAATCTGCAGAATCGCCGGCAATAGCGCACGCTCTGGCGCGTGTGCCGGGCGCATTACCCAGCCCTGCAGCTCCCAGCCGTCGGCGCCCGTGAAGGTGAACTCCTCCATGCGCGCCAGCTCGACCTCCGCCAGCAGATCTTGGTTGGCGTCTGTCAGCCGATTAGGCGTGATATCCTCGGCCGCCGGCCCGCTCTTCGGTACCGGCTGGGTGTAGATATCACCCGGGATGAGGGGATCGGAGATGGCGAGCGCGAGCGTGCGGCCGTCACGGTCCAGCGAGAAGCCGTAGACGTGGCTCTCGCCCTGAGTGACGCTGTACGGCAGCAGGTCGCCTTTCGGGCGCGCCGCGTAGACCTGGGTGCCGCCGCGAAGTGAGGCGAGGAAATAGATCGCCTGGCCGTCTGGCGCCCACTCGATGTGGATTGGCAGGTGATCGCGCTGGTCGTCTATGCAGCGGTCCTCGCAGGTTGGCACGAAATCGCCGGTGAGCATCGCCTCGGTGCCGGGCTGATCGGCTGATGTGGAGACGACGTAGAGGTCGGTATGGCCGGACTCGCCACGGCGGGGCGAGCCGAGGAAGGCGATCTGCGCGCCATCTGGCGACCAGGTGGGCGCTGAGCCGCCGAGCGACTCGGCAATCAGCCTGCGCGGCTCGCCGCCAGCGGCATCCACCACCCAGACCTGACTTGCCGGCCAGCGCCAACGGTCGTCGCTGCGATCCGAGGTAAAGGCGATCCGCGCGCCGTCGGGTGACCAGATAGGCTCGCCGTCGTTCCAGTCGCCCTCCGTGAGCTGGCGCGGCTCGCCACCCGCGGCCGGGATGGTGAAGAGGTGGGCGCGATGCTCGTACATCCAGCCGTGGCCGTCGAGCCGGTTCCAGAGCTGCTCGACGGTGCGCACGGCGGGCACACGCTTGCCATTGAGCGCCGCCTCCTCGGCCTCCGGATCGTCGGACTCGCCCGTGTCAGCAGAGAAGAGCAGCGTCGTGCCGTCCGGCGACCAGACGGGAGCGCCCGCGCCGTGGCGCAGATGCGTGAGCTGCGTCGCCTCACCGCCAGTGGCTGAGATGACGAACAGTTGGGGTTTGCCTAGGCCGCGGTCGCGTTCTTCGGCGTTCTTCGGCTTGACCTCGCCCGCTGGCCCGCGCAGGAAGGCGATCCGCGTGCCGTCGGGTGACCAGCGGGGAGCCGAGTCGCCAGGGCCGGCCGTGAAGCGGCGCGGCTCGCCGCCAGCGGTCGCGACGAGCCAGATCGAGCGATGATACTCGTAGCTCTGGCGGTCAATCTCGACCAGCACGTAGGCGATCTGCGCGCCATCGGGCGAGATGCGCGGATCCACAACCTGTTTGAGCGCGTAGAGATCGTCGGGCGTCATCGGTCGGGGCATGGCAGCTAATCCTCCGAGGTTTCAGCAACGGGATGCTCGTAGTTACGGTGCAGCTCGCGCAGCACAGCGCCGCGGTGGCGCCACATCTCCGGCGTGAGGCTATGGTACTCGCCGTCGCATAGCGGGACCGGCGCGCGGCACTTGATGTGAGGCAGCAGCCGAAAGCGCAGCAGATCGCCGGAGATATCCAGCCAGATGTGGCGGCGCGTGAAGCCAGAGCCCCACTTGAATATGACGCCTGAGTCATACTCCTCGAACCATCCGCGACCCTGCAACGCATTGTGATTGAGCGTCTGGAGCATCTCGCCAATGCCGCTCTCGCGGATCACGCGCTTGGCATTTTCGCGCACCGCGTTCCTGGCGGCGGGATCGAGTGGCTCGTCCTCGCGAGATTCAGAGTCCGGTGCATCGTGCGAGATGGAGTGTGAGAGGGGAGTATCAGCGGTGGCGTGTGGGGTGCTGTTGCGGTCGTCAGACATCGGTGTCGGACTCATTTCTTGATGCGTGAGCGCGGGCGGGGCGCGAATCAGTCGCCTGAGCGGTGATCCACATAGTAGCTGCTGCCGGAAATGGACTTGGCCTTGTGCTTGACCTCCGCGGCGATCTGGCTGACCTGCTCCATAGTCTTGACCGGCCGCTGGGCATTCGTGACGACGCCAATTGACACCCCGACCAGTGGGAAGCTCTGCTTCCGGCCCTGCCGGTCAAAGGCGACAAGCGTGCCGCGGTCGCGATCAGCCGGCTCATAGTATCGGCGGCTCTCGCTCTCCCAGCAAGCGATCAACCGCTCGCAGATTGGCGTGGCACGGTCGGGCGTGGTGATTACGACGAAGTCATCGCCGCCGACGTGGCCGACGAAGTCGCCAATGTCGCCGAGGTCGCGCACGGTCTCGGTCGCCAGGCGGGCGAGGAGTCGAATCAGCTCGTTGCCACGCAGGAAGCCATAGACATCATTGTAGGCCTTGAAGTTGTCGAGGTCGAGGTAGAGAATAGACCAGGTGGAGCCTCCGGAGAGCTGACCCTCGATGGCACGCTCGATGGCGCGACCGCCCGGCAGGCCGGTGAGCGGACTGAGCAGGTTCTCGCGCATCTGGCGCAGCCGCAGGCCGATGCGCGTCATCAGCTCGTTTGGATCGAAGGGCTTGGTGAGGAAGTCCTGCACCGTGTGGTCGAAGCTGTGGACGCGGGCGGCGGTGTCGTGGCGAGCACTGAGGATGACGACGGGGATATGCGCGGTCTTGGCGTGCGCCCGCAGACGGTGGACCACCTCGAAGCCGTCAATGCCGGGCAGCATGATATCTAGCAGCAGGAGCTGTGGTACATCGCGCAGCGCACAGGAGAGGCCCTCTTCGCCACTGGGCGCCAGAATCGCCTCGTAGCCTTCAGCCTCCAGCGACTCACGCAACATGCGTCCGACGCGCGGATCGTCCTCGACGACCAGAATTCGCGGTGGGGGGGCGTCGAAGATCACCGCGTCCATACTTGCCCTCCCACTAACCCTCCGGCAGCAACCATAGGGCCGGATATGTCTACTTCACTATATCCCCTGGGACCGGGGCTGTCTAGCCGCCAGGCAGCCAGAAGCGAGGCTCGAAGCGCGCGGAACGCGGGACAGATGGGCTGCGGCGCCGGCCGTATGGCTGAGGTCGGTAGATCTGCAGGGGGGAGATGCGGGCTAGGCTAGATGGGATGGGCCAAGGCGCTGATCTTCCTCGGTGGAGGTGCCTTGCGTGCGGATGAGGGCCATAGGCTGGTCGAGCAGGGCATCTTCGACCCGCTGACGGTGCTTGGGGAGCACACGATCGGGCAGGGCGCCGGGTGCGAACCAGCCGACCTCACAGATCTCGTCGCTGGTCGTCGGTTCGGGACTGCTGGCCGCCAGGTGACACAGGAAGCTGAGCACAATCTCGCGCTTGCGCGGCTTGGAGTAGACGCCGACTAGCCGGATGATCTCGATCTCCGCGCCGATCTCTTCGCGCACCTCGCGGGCCAGGCCCTCTTCCACCGTCTCCTCGTATTCGAGGCCGCCGCCGGGCAAGTTCCACCAGCCGATATCAGCACGTCGCGCCAGCAGATAACGTCCGTCGCGCTCGATGACGGCGAAGACGCCGACGCGAAAGCGCGGCTGCCCCGTTCTCGTCTCATCCCGTTGCATAGACATTCTCCTCGCGATCTCACTCGCACTTTTCGTGTCGCGGTCCAAAGAGATTCCAAGCACAATGAGTCCGCCATCGGCTTGAAGTTGCCATCCAGCCGATACCTCCCACGTGTCTCGTGCCATTATATAAGCTGTCTGGTGTCTGCTGAAGGCGGAGATCGGGCATCGCCGTGGTGACGAGGCGCACCGACGCCCAGCGGCACCGTGAACGGAGGCGCCCGATGAGCGAGCCAGATTCGCGCGTGCAGTGGCGCGTGCGCCCCGCCGCTGCCGCAGATCGCGCATTTCTCGAGGAGTTGGCACCCCGCCTGACGATCGGGATCGTGCCATGGCTCGACGCGACCCGCATGCGCGAGACCATTCGCGACTTTCTGCTTGGCCATCTTGAGCGTACAGACGGCGAATCAGCGATGCTGGTGGCCGAAGCGCCGGACGGCGCTCCCGTTGGGGTCGTTGCCGTCGCGCGCGGCAAGCACTTCACAGGCGTAGAGCACGCCTACATCGGCGAGCTAGCGGTAATAGCGGAGGTCGAGGGGCAGGGTGTAGGCGCGGCGCTCCTCAGCGCAGCGGAGACATGGGCGCGCGAGCGTGGCCTGCGCCTGGTCGCGCTCGACACCAGCGCGGCGAACACCCGCGCTCGTGAGTTCTACGCACGGCACGGCTACGCCGAGGAGAGCGTGAGGCTGGTTAAAGTGCTCGATATGACTCGTGCCGAGCGTTAGATCATGTAGTCGGGGGGCATCTCGTCGCCCAGGTCTTCGAGCTCGCGCTTGTCGCCATGGCGGCCGAGCAGCTTGGCGGGCTGCGCGACGACGACAGAGTGCGGTGGCAGGCTCTCGACGACCAGCGCCATCGCGCCGATCTTGCTGTCGTGCCCGATGGTGATCGGGCCAAGGATAGACGCGCCCACGCCGATCGTGACATTGTCGCCGATGGTAGGGTGGCGTTTGGCCCTGCCGTCTTCGCGGTGCTTCCACCAGCCCGTCGCGCCCAGCGTCACCTGATGGTAGAGCATCACATTGTCGCCGATCTCGGCGGTCTCGCCGATCACGACGCCGGTCCCGTGGTCAATGAAGAAGCGTTTGCCGATGCGCGCTCCGGGGTGGATCTCGATGCCCGCAGTGATGAGACGGCCGATCTGCGAGATGAGGCGCGGAATAACAGGGACGTGCCAGCAATATAGCCGGTGGGCCAGGCGGTGCAGGAGAATTGCGTGAAGTCCCTGATAAGTGAGCACTTCAAGAATGTTGCGGGCGGCGGGATCTTTCTCGAAGACGACGTCAATATCGTCCGGCCAGCGCGTGCGCCTGCGCGGCAGGCGAGCTGGAGCGGGCGATGGAGGGGACAGCGGGACGAGATCCGGCCGGCTGGCCGCGGGCGATTGAGTCCGCGGGGCAGGTGTTGAGGTCGCGGAGTCAACGGCATAGAGATGCTGATGATGAGGCATGGGTCGCATTCCTTCTGGCCCGTGAAGCACACATCCGTGACACGTCATGCGGCGGCCCATGACGTGTGCGGACGGCTCACAGCCAACAGGGCGGCAAGCACGGTTCCCAAAATGAAGTATAGTCGCGAGGCGCGCCGATAGTCAATCGGGGCCCCGCGCCGCCGATGTCCTTGCATAGCCCTGTCGCAGAGCGCCGGCCACGCCTCCAAGCTGGGCGCCAGGCCGTCTATGCGCCTGTGACGCCATTTGCGTGAGGGGCCTGGAAATCGGCACCGGCATGCCGGGCGGCGCTGGCCGCGACGGCGAGCACAGCGGCGACGCCCAGCAGCAGGCCGAGAATCGCGCCGATGAGCAGACCGGTTTGGAGGATACGCGCGGGGTCCAGTTCAAGACAATACTGGTGAGGTTGACACACCGGGCGGAGCGTTGCGAGATCAGTCAGGCCGAAGCCGAGGCCGGCTGCGCCGCCGCACACCACACCGGCGACGACAGCGAGCGCACCTCTGCTGACCGCGCCCCCGCCGCGCAGCAGCGCCACACTGTGGCCGATCACGATCGCCGCGCTCATCATCGCGACGGCGAGGACGACGATCAACGCCAGGGCGCCGAGGCGTTCGACCAGCCCATCGCCAGTCCCCGTTCCCACGCCTAGCAGCGCGCCATAGAACACGCCCAGCGGCGGTAGGCCCAATGCCCACCAGACCCACGCCTGGCGCGTCGCGTGCGCTGGCCGCGCGAGCTGGAACCCAGCGGAGGCGCCCAGGCCAGCCAGCGCTCCAAGACCGGCCACCTCCAGGAACGATACATTGCCCAGCACGGAGCCGGCGAGCGAACTGTACGCCGTCAGCACCGCCGATAGCAGTGCGCCGAAAGCGGCCCCGCCGAATGCGCCAAGGATGATCCGTCGGCCTAAGGATCGAGAGGTGCTCGCCATCGCCAGCCGCTCCTTTCGTCTCAGACGATTCGTTCTCGCACACCAAACGACAGGGAGGCAACATCCCGCCATACCTGTCTACAGATATTCGACGTCTCGGCGTGGCCACTCTTTTCCACACTACAGCGCCGGAGCCGGCACGGGCCGATAGGGAGAGCAGACCTGAGGCTGGCAACAGGCGATTCCCGCCCTGCTTATCCTGCCCACCATGCCTCGCGGCAGACCGCGTTCGCTCGGTAGCCGCCACTGCCTCAATGCCAACTTCTACGTACGCATGCGCCGAGGCCCGACGGTGGGGCCACGTGAGATATCTCACGTCAGACTCCTGAGCCTTCCCACTACGCGCCCGCCATCGCCCGAACTAGACTTGACGTGTCAGCGGCGACGCCAGCGCGAACGCCAACCGGACGCATCCATCGCGTGGTCAGCTCGCCACCTTCCCAGGCGCTCGGCCGCCCTACAGTCCAGCTCGCCACACCCCGGGTGGGTGTGAAGGGCGCACTCTTGCTCGTCGCGACCACACGCGACAAAGGGGGGAACCATCATGGCCGCATTGTCACCAGTACCACAGCATCCGCAGCGACAGCCCGCCGTGCCCTCCGCTGGGTTCGCCGCGGCGCCTTCCGCACCCGCCCACGTGCGGGTGCAGCGAGCGCTCCTGGCCGCCTGCATCATCCTGGCCCCGTTGAGCATCACACTGTACATCCTCACGTGGACGGGAAATGGCCGGCAAGCGATCGCCGCCGCGGCGGCGGCCGGACCGACCGGTAACATGCTCCATTTCATCGGCGGCGTCGCCGCGTCCTTCTTCCTGCCGCTTGGCTACCTGGGCATGTCGCTGCTTGGCATGCGGCGGGCGCCCTGGCTCGCCACCCTCTGCGCGGCGCTTTCGCTGATTGGCTGGATCCCGTGGGCGGCGCTCATGGGCATTGACGCCCTGGCCTTCGACATCGTCCAGCTGGGCGTCACTCCGCAGCGTGAAGCACTCTGGGGACGCCTCAACGGCGACGCTGTCATGTCCACCTTTCTGCTGATCTACATCGTCGGCCACCTGCTCAGCGCCGTGCTCATCTGCATCATGCTCGGCCGGCTGCGCCTGATCCCCCTCTGGGCCGCCTGGGCCTTCGCCCTGACCAGCCCGTTGACCATCGTCATCTTTCCCGTCCACAACGTCGTCTTCCAGGACACCGTCTCGTACCTGATCTGCGCCCTGTTCATCATCGGCACTCTGCCTGCCGCGCTCGCCATGCTCCAGGGTCGCGGAGACCGTGGGCCTGCGCCAGCGGCGCCAGACGCACGATCGGCGGCCGAGTTGATAGAATAATAGATGTGGAGATGCGAACGATCACGAGCCACATCTGGGGTGGGCACATGCAGCCGCTAGGCCGCGACGACAGGGGCGCGAGAGCAAGTATGCGGGCAGAGGTGGCGGACACGAGCCGCGACGTTGTGCCGCCCGCGCTCTGGTGGGCGTTTGCGCTCGTGTGGCTCCTCTTCCTCTACTATCCGTTGCTCGCCCTGGCGCTCGCCCACCCCACGCCGGTTCAGCTCGTCATGACGTTGGCGGGCGCGGCCCTCTTCGTGGCCCTCTATCTTCGCCTCGCCCTCCCTCTGCCGTTCGATGCGGCAGCGCCGGGTGAGTCCCTGGGCTCGCGCCTCACTGCGCTGGCTCTCGGTGCGCTCATCGCGGCCGACATCTCGCTGCTGACGCTGCTTGCCAGCGCCGATTGGCTGTGGTTCTTCATCTTCGTCAGCATCGGCCTCGGCGCCCGGCTGCCCCCTCGACTTGCCGCCGTAGCCGTGTCCACGGTCGCAGCTCTCGCGGTCGCTGTGGGCGTGGGGCCGTTCGGCTGGGTGTACTCGCTGCGGGTCGCGCTGCCGGTCGCCGTTGTCGGTTTCGGAATGATCGGCGTTGGATGGCTGGTTACGACCATTCGTGCCTTGCGGGCGGCCCGTGAGGAAATCGCCAGGCTCGCCGTCGCCGAGGAGCGCCTCCGCTTCGCGCGCGACCTGCACGACCTGCTTGGGCACAGCCTTTCCGCCATCACCCTCAAGAACGAGGTTGCGCGCAGCCTCGTTCCTACGCAGCCGGAGCGCGCCGTGCGCGAGCTGGGCGAGGCGATTGGCCTCGCGCGTGAGGCATTGCGCGAGGTGCGCCAGGCTGTCAGTGGCTATCGCCAGCTCAGCCTTGCCACAGAGATTCAGCGTGCGCAGGCGCTGCTCGATGCCGCCGGAATTGCCTGCGTTGTGGAGGGTGCCGCAGGCGATGCTCGCGCCGCACCACTGCCGCCCACGATCGAAGCCGTGCTGGCGTGGGGCGTGCGCGAAGGCGTGACCAATGTCGTGCGGCACAGCGGCGCGCGCCACTGCGCCATCGCCGTACTGCGGCAGGCCGATACGGTCGCGGTCGAGGTGACCGATGATGGGCATGGGCATGGGCATGGGCATGGGCATGGCAGCGGCAGCGGCAGCGGCAGCGGCAGCGGAAACGGCGGGCTGTCCCCCGATGGCTCGCCGTCCAAGCCCGTCGTTGGTGGTCGCGGCGGCTCCGGTACTGGACTACGCGGCTTGGCCGAACGCGCCGCCCAGCTGCACGGGCAGTTGGAGGCAGGGCCGTGCCAGCCTGCTGGCTTCCGGCTGCGGGTGACGATCCCGCTATCCGACTCAGCCTCGGTATCCCACGCGGAACGGGTAGACGGTGGCGGCGCCCATCCTAACGAGCAAGGAGTGGCGCGGGTATGATTCGCGTGCTGCTGGCGGAGGATCAGACGATGGTGCGCGGCGCCCTTGCCGCGCTGCTCGCCCTGGCTGGCGATATCGAGGTGGTTGCCGAGGCATCGCGTGGCGACGAAGTGGTGCCGCGGGCCCTGGCGGCCAGGCCCGATGTCGCCCTGCTCGACATCGAGATGCCCGGCGGCGATGGGCTCGCCGCCGCTGCCGGGCTCCACGAGCAGTTGCCCAGTTGCCGCGTGCTCATGCTGACGACCTTCGGCCGGCCGGGCTACCTCCGGCGCGCGCTGGAAAGCGGTGCGGTCGGCTTTCTCCTCAAGGATGCTCCGCCGGACGAGTTGGCCTCAGCCGTGCGTCGCGCCGCCGCCGGCCAGCGCGTCGTAGACCCTGACCTGGCCCTGAGCGCCCTCAGCGAAGGCGCCAGTCCTCTCACCGAGCGCGAGCGCGAGGTGCTTTCCGCGGCCAGGCACGGGGCCAGCGTCGCCGAGATCGCGGCCCGCTTTGCGCTCTCGGAGGGCACCGTTGGCAACTACCTCTCCAGCGCCATGCAGAAGACCGGGGCGCGCAACCGCGCCGAGGCGGCCCACCTTGCCGAGCAAAAGGGCTGGCTGTAGCGGTAACCGCCGCACATGAGCACACTGCGCACCGGTTTGGCCGCAAACACGGTGCGGGTGGAAATTCGGGCCACGGCGCGACAGGGTGAGGAAGATCGTATGATATACTGGCGGCGCTGTGCCCACGCGGCGCTCCGGCGGAGGAAGCGGGCCGGGCCGGCCGTGAGACGGGAGCAGATCGGCCGGAGGATCGCGCATGAGGGTTGAAAGCCGGGCAAGGCTGGTGCTGCTGGCGGTCGCGCTGGGAGGCCTGTGGGCGGGAGTGGCACACCCCACGGCGTCGGTGCATGCGGCGCCGCCCGCCCGTTTCGCTGCCACGCCCGAACGGCCGCCACAGGGCGTGGCCTACGCTCGGATCGCGCTGGTGCGCGTGCTGGCGTACTATAATGGCACTGTCAGCTCTGACTCGGCGCCAATCCCCTGGCCCAGCCCCTGCGCCGCGGACGGTGTGCTGATCGGGACGACCGGCGACGGTCTCAATTCATTCGATTACGTTCTGCTGCCGACGGCGGCCGTCAACCCAATCACCCCATGCACCGGCGTGCAGGCCAGCTTCGCGCAGCTCAATGGGCGCGCGAGCGGTTGGAGCCTGGAGCACGTGGATGTTCTGTTGAGCGCGGCGTACACTGGCACCAGCGATACACAGCTCGGCAGTATCCTGTACCGCATTGATCCCGGCCAGATCGCCACCAACGGCGGGCCAGCCGCACCCTCACTGCTTGCGCTGGCCCTGACACCCTCCGGCAGCGCCCCCTCGCACGATGTGCCCGTTCTTTCGACGCCGCAGCCCTCCGACACGCCTCCCGACCCAGCCGCGGCGGCGGTGCTGGACCTGACGCGCCAGGATGGGCAGTTGCTCGGCCGCGACGCGCTGACTGGCGATGAGCCACGCACTGCCCTCTACCCCGTCGGTCTGCCGGCCGGCGAGGTCGTCCCAGGGGCACAACCGACGGCCGCGGGCCAGACGACGTCAACGAAGTCCGCCGGCAGTGGCGGGACCGTCGCCCCGCCGACCGCCACCGCAGCGACGCTAGCCACCGAGACGCCTCTCACGGCGAAGCTGGGCCTGGGGGCAGCGGAGATTGACGGCAACGGACGGCTAATCGGCATGCTTGCGGTGGACGGCCAGGGACATCGCGGCTTCGTCTCGCTGGCAGCGATCAGTCGGGCGATTGGGCCGGTATCGAGCCAGCCGGGCAGTCTGATGATGCTCTGGCAGCAGGGCACCAGCGCTTTCTACGCGGCGCCCCCGCAGTTCCAGCAGGCAGCAAACGCATTTGGCACGCTGGCTACTACGTACCCAGATTTTGGCGGTGTGCAGCCCTTCAAGTCGGCGGCGGTACGGCAGTCTACCGCCATCCCCTCTTTGACGAGTGGCGCGGGGGGTACGCGGGTCGTGCCCGAGACGGGCCGACTGAGTGGCCGCGAGCTGGCGATTGTTGGCGCGTTGGCGGCGGTGCTCGTGGTGGTCCTGCTGGCGGCGATGGTGGTGCTGGTGCGCCGCTCGCGGCGAGCGCACAGCGCGCGGGCGTCCGCAAGCGGCGTGGCTGCCGATGACGAGGCGCTGCTCGATCTCTTGCCCAGCGATCTCCCACTGCAGGCGCTGCAAGTGCCGCACCCGCCGCACCCGCCGATGCCGCAGCCACCTCCCCAGCACGCGCTCGATGGCATGCCTGCTCGCAACGGGATCGAGCAGGCGAACACCGTCGTCTTGCCGGCGGCCAGCCCGGCGCGGCCGATGGGTGGCCGCCCGCGCAACGCGCTTCCGCTGATGCCCTACGCAGCTGGCGCCACACATCCAGGGGTGCGTCGAGCAGCCGACCCAAACCAGGACAATCTGCTAGCGCTCCACGGTACCCGCAGCGCGGGTGGCCGGCCGCAGACCTACGGCCTTTTCATCGTCGCCGACGGTATGGGCGGCCACGTTCACGGGCAAGAGGCGAGCCGCGTGGCGATCGAGATGGTCGCCGCCAGCGTGCTGCAACCGTTATCAAGCGTCCAGGATTTCGACGAGAGTGCGCTCAAGGCGCTGGTGCGCGACAGCATGCGGCGGGCAGACCAGGAGCTGCGTCAGCGCAACGCAGTGGCCGGCGGCGATATGGGCACGACGATGACCGCCGCGCTGGTAGTTGACGACCTAGCAATTGTCGGGAACGTAGGCGACAGCCGCACCTATCGGATGAGCCCCGAGCATGGACTGGGGCAGGTCACGACGGATCATTCGGTGGTGGCGTCGCTGGCCGCGGCGGGGGTGATTCGCCCGGAGGATATCTATACCCATCCGCGGCGCAATCAGATTTTCCGCAGCCTGGGCGGGCAGCACGACGAGACCGACGTGGATGTCTTTGTGCTGGCGCTGCAAGCGGGCGACAAGCTGCTGCTCTGCTCGGATGGACTCTGGGAGATGGTGCGCGATCCTCAGATCGAGAGCATCTTGCGCGGGACCGCCGATCCGCAGCGCGCGGTGGAGCTGCTGGTGCGCGAGGCGAACGCTAACGGCGGTGAGGATAACATCGGCGTGATCGTCGTGCGCCTTGTAGAGGAGGCCAGCCAGCCAGCACAGCCTGGGATGCGGGTGCTGGCGGCACCGCAGGAGCTCCACTTGCCCTGGCCAATGTAATATGGAGCTGGCCGCAAGCGTAGGCCATACAGAACGGCTAAGCTTATCGCGCTGATACCGCTTGCGTGCTATACTCGCGGCAGTCGGCGGCGGTGACGCTGCGTGACGATGAGTCCGCTCTCCACACGGCACGACCTCTGCGAACGTGCGCGGTGTGGGTGGCGCTTCTCTCTCATGCTTGGCACGCAGCAACGGACCCAGGACTCATCGTTCGATTCGCGTGATGAGGTTGTGTCGGGGCGCCCTCTGGACCAGGCCGTGTGATCCGTCCTCGTGCGGAGACACGGGATGCTTGTCCGCGCCCCTCGGAGGTGTCATATGGCAGACGCCGGGTGGGGTCGAGGCGGCGGGATGGAACTCGATACTGGCCTGGGCCAGCTGCTGCTGGCCCACGGAACACAGGGCGGCCAGCTCTTTGGGGCGCGCCGATGGGCAGAGAACCCGCTCACCCTGACCAACGTGCGCTGGCAGAGCCCCGCCGGAGCCACGTTGGACGCTGTCCGGCGGCCGGGCGCCGATGACTCGTTGACCGAGGCAGAGCGCGAGGCGTGGGTACAGCTTGCGCTGCACTTCCCCCCGATGCCGCCGGGCGGTCCGCAGGCCGGGGCGTCATGGCTGCCGCTCACTGTGGATCCAGCCCAAGCCGCCGCGCTGGCCCAGGCGATCCGGCGTGGGCTGGCTGAGCGCCGCATGTCGGGACCACGCGGCGCCTATGTCTCGTCTTGGCCGCCGCCGGGCGGCCCGCCCTACACGCCGTCCAGTGATTCACCGCCACCCTGGCGCGTGGCCCGCGGCGCTGGCGCGGAGCCTGGCGGCGCGGTCCGCTCGGATGTGCCGCCATCACCATCGCACTACAGCTCCGGAGCGCAGGGCTGGTCGGGCCAAGAACGAAACGGGCCAGAAGCCTCGGAGGGCGCGGCGCTGCTGCCGAGCGTGGAAGTGGCGCTGCCACCGGCGAGCGGGGCTGGAGCGACAAGTTATCGCAGCGATTTCACGCGCGAAGTGGCGCTCATCTTCTCGCGGGCGATCGGCCGACTGCCGCAGGTGCGCGAGATGCGTGGCTGGATTCGCGGTGAGCGGATCGTGCTGGCTGCGCGCGTCGTAGTCGCTGGTGGGCCGCGCCAGCCGGACTATGCGGAGATGGAGAGCATAACGCAGCTGGTAGCCGATGCGCTGGCGCCACACACGCTGCCGCTTGCTTGGATTGGCTTCGCCGATCCGGGCGAGTGGTCACAGGGGGCGGCGCTGCCCGTATAGCTGGCGCGTCGCCCGCATGCTCCGTGGATATACCGGCTAGACACGCGACGAGCCCGCAGCGCCCTCGGCGGGCCGCTCGGCTTGCGGCGAGTTGGCAACCTCTGGCCTCGCGTCAGGCGCTGGTGGGGAGAGCTTGCGCGCCGCCGGATCACCCAGCAGACGAGTGCGCAGCACCCACAGGAACGCCTCGACGAAAATCTTGCGCGACATCTTCGACTTGCCTACCCGCCGATCCTCAAAGATGATCGGCACCTCGCGCACGCGGTAGCCTCGCTTCCAGAAGATGTAGGCCATCTCAACCTGGAAGGCGTAGCCCTGGGCGCGGATGAGCGACAGATCAACTGTGCGCAGCGCGGCGGTGCGGTAGCAGCGGAAGCCGCCGGTGCAGTCGTGAGTGGGGATACGCAGCAGTGTACGCGCGAACGTATTGCCGCCGCCGCTGATGAACTTGCGCAGTGCTGACCAATTGGCCGTGCCGCCACCGGCAACGTAGCGCGACCCAATCACCAGATCGGCCTGCTCGGCGGCGCGCAGGATCTGTGGCAGATACTTCGGATGATGCGAGTAGTCGGCGTCCATCTCGAAGACGAGATCATAGCCGTGCTCGATGGCATACTCGAAGCCGCGCACATAGGCTGTGCCGAGGCCGAGCTTGCCTGGGCGATGGATAGCGTGGAGATACGGACGAGCGACGGCAAGCTGATCAACGAGCTGCCCCGTGCCATCGGGGGAGTTGTCGTCGATCACGAGGATGTCGGTGCCCGGCACCGCAGTGTGGATGTCGGCGATCAGGCTCTCGATATTGTCGCGCTCGTTGTAGGTCGGGATGGCGATGATCGAGTTCACTAAGCTCTCCACTGATGGCCGGCAGCGCCGCGGGGCGCCTCCAGTACGCACGCAGCGTATTGTACTCGCGCGCCCGCCGGCCTGTCACCCGCACGGGACGAAGAGTACCATCACCTGGCGGCCACGGCGAATGAGGCCCACGCCTAGACAGCGCGGCGGCGCAGATCCGCTAGCCGCAAGATCGTTACCCGGTGCTTGTCGGTGCTGACGAGCTGCTTGTCGGCGAAATAGCCCATCACCTTATTGACGCTCTCGCGTGACGCGCCCACCATCGCGGCAAGTTCGCCCTGCGTCAAGCGCATCTCGATGCGGATGCCCTCGGGTGTGCGGACGCCGTGCGAGCCGGCCAGATCCAGCAGCTTCTTCGCGACGCGGCCATGTACGTCGAGGAACAGCAAGTCCTCGACCATCTCGTCGGTCTGGCGCAGCCGATGCACGAGCACCTGAATGACGTGCACGGCGATGCGCGGATGCTGCTCGACGGCCCGCAGGAAGTCTGCGCGCTGGAGGGCCAGCAGCTCGGTCGGCTCGAGCGCTATCGCGGTGGCGGAGCGGGGCTGGCCATCGAGCAGCGCCAGTTCTCCGAAGTAGTCACCCGGCACCAGCAGTGCCAGCACGATCTCCTGTCCTTCGGGGCCGATGACGCAAATCTTCACGCGGCCAGCCCGGATGACGTAGAGCACGGAGCCGGGGTCGTCACGGTGGAAGATCACGTCGCCGCCGCTCAACGTGCGCCGGCGGAGCGCGCTGGCGAGCTGGCGGAGGCCGTCGGCATCCAGTCCAGCAAAGAGACCGACCTGTGCCAGCCCAATGCTGTGCCGTTCGCCGGACATGCCGGCGCGGTGGGCGGCCGTCTGCTGTTGCGGCACTTGCGCACTCTGGGAAGTCGCGCTACGTACAGTCTGCACGGCCGCGCGTGGCGGTGTCGTCTCGTCGCGCCGATCATCCGCCGACATCTTCGATCTCCTTCGCACCGGTACCGCGTGGCGATGGCTCGCCCGCACCGCGTATCCCGCGACCCGCGGGCATTCTACTCGCGGTGGCCGCTACGCGCAACGGGCAAGTCTCCCCTCGCTGCGAGCAGCGGGTCTTCCGATCTCAAGGTCTCGCCATGCAGCAGGGTCAACGTGCCGGCGCGATGTAGTCTATGGCGTCGGCATAGAGGCGATATCCGAGCGCATGGGCCACACGCTCGGAGGGCGGATGAGTGGTGCGATGCCGGTAGAGCGGGAGGCGCCCGCCCGCCAGCATGGCACGTGTGGCGCGCGAGACGACGGCGCGCGCGAGTCCGTGCCCGCGCAACTCCTCCGCGCTGGTGCGCACTTGCACCTCGGCGACGTGGGGTGAGAGCGTGCGGATGCCCGCATACGAGACAACGTGGCCCTGGCGCCGCACCACGTAGACCCCGCCGCCGAAGTTGGCGAGCAGACCGAGCGCGCCGGTGTCGAGCTCACTCGCCTCATCGAGCGGCTCGATCCACTCCTGCCACGCTCCACGGTACGGGCGAAAGCTCTGTTGGGTGACGTAGCGCACATGGGTGTGCGCCTCGCGCAGCGCGGTGTCGTGCGCTGGCGCACCGCTCGCGATCAGGCGGTCAAGGGCACGCAAGCCCTCGTGGGTGGTGATGGCGGGCAACGGCAGCTCGGCGAGCAGCGCGGCGACAGATTCGCGCAGCTCTGGCGCGACGCGCGCCACACCGGCAAGTGGCGCAGAGGCCGGCTGTGGGCGTGGCACGATCACTGAGAGCAGCCGGCGCTTGCCGAAGAGCAGGGCCATCGGGTCGCCGTCGTCGCGTGCGGTGACAACCGTCCAGCCGGGGCGGCGCAGATCGGCGGCCGAGCACCCCAGCGCCATCGCGAAATGCACATCGAGTGCGGCGAGCGCGGAGTGGTCGTCCATCAGCAGTGGCGGGCGCTGTGACATGGCGTGCCTAGGCCGCGTGCCCAGGGCGCGCGAGCCGCCGCCAGTGCGACGCCATGCCATGCGGCTCAGGGGTCGCGCGCCCGCGTGCACCGGGGCGCATCCACCAGGTGCCGCGCGGGCGCCACTCTGGGCGCCAGGCATCGCGCACGGCGAGCCGTACATCGGCGGGCCGGCGGCGCGCAAAGAGTCGGTCGAGTGTCGAGAGGTGTCGCTTGCGCATGCCGGCATTATACGTCATCAACTGACCGTCTGCCTGCCGCCGTGGTAGGATGGGCGCTCCCCAATCCGCCCGAAGTCCCAGGACTGCCCATCCTCAGGTACCCACCGGGTTGGGGGTGGGGGTAGGCGCGGCAAGCAGGGCGGCGTGCACGGCGCGACCATGTGCCACCAGCTCGGCCAGCGCGTCCGGCGAGATGGTTTGCTCGGCATCGGAGAGCGCGGAGTCGGGGTTGGGGTGCATTTCTACCATCACGCCATCTGCACCTGCGGCAATTGCCGCGACGGCCAGCGGCACGACCAGGTCGCGGCGGCCGGTGGCATGGCTTGGATCAACCAGCACCGGCAGATGCGTCAGCCTCGCCAGCAGCGGCACGGCAGCCAGATCGAGCAGATTGCGCGTGTGAGGATCGAAGCCGCGCACGCCGCGCTCGCAGAGCATGACATTGGGGTTGCCCTCGGCGAGGATGTATTCCGCGGCGAGCAGCCATTCATCAATCGTAGAGGCGAAGCCGCGCTTAAGCAGGACCGGGCGGCCCGCGCGGCCAACGGCCCGCAAGAGCGGGAAGTTCTGCATGTTGCGGCTGCCGATCTGGAGCACATCGGCCAGCGCTGCGACGGCAGGGACGAGGCCCGGCTCCATCACCTCGGTGACGACCGGCAGGCCAACTTCGGCGCCAGCCCGCGCCAGCATCTCAACGCCGCGCAGTCCAAGGCCCTGGAAACTGTACGGCGAGGTGCGCGGCTTAAAGGCGCCGCCGCGCAGCACCTGAGCGCCCGCGTCTTTGGCGGCGTGGGCAGCTAATGTGACCTGCTCTTCCCCTTCGACGGAGCAGGGCCCAGCGATGATGATGGGCTCTCCGGCGCCCACGCGGACGGACCCGACGGCGACCACGGTCTTCACCGGGCGATAGGCGCGGCTGGCGAGCACGTAGGGGCTGGCGAGCGAGACCACCCGCGCGACGGCGGGCAGCGCGCGGAGCAAGGCGTAGCCTGCGGCCGAGAGTTGCTCGCTGGGGACAGTGTAAATCTCCTCCGCACCCGAGCGCAGGCAGGTAGGAGCGCAGTCGCCAGTGCCGCCTAGCTCCGACAAGAAGTGTTCGACAGCGGCACGCTCCTCGGCGGAGGCGCCCTCGCGCAGTACGACCATCATGGCCGGCCCCCTCGCTTCCAGTCCGGGCGCCGCGGACAACGCCCGCCTTACCCCTTCCGCCGTTGCGGCGGAGACTACAGCGTCGCCGGAGGACTGGCGCCCACGACACTGGATTGCCGGAAGCTCACGCTCGTCGCGGACACAAAGAAGGCAGAGGACTTCTCCTCTGCCACCCCCCCGACGAGCTGTGGATCCGCACGTGTGCCATCACAAACGACCCACCGCTACGTCGGAGGGCAGAGCCACCACCAGTATGCGCTCACACGGGCAGTGGTGCAGTTGAGAGCCAACAGACTGCTGAGTTTGTTCATGGCGCACAGAGTATAGGGCGCGCTCCGGCGAGCGTCAAGAGTCGGCGGCGGTGCGCGTCGTGCCACCCTGAGCGGACAACAGCAGGCGGTAGACAACATGGACGCCCTGCTTGGCAGGTAGGGCGGATATGGGATAGGCTATACATGATGCGCGCACCACACATCCACGAACTGGACACCAGTCTGGGCATGCCGCCACTTCAAGCGTGAAGCGCGGACGCGCCAACGAGTCGTGAGATCGCTCGTTTTCTGGACTGATGCTATCTGCGGAGGTGTACGGGCCCCGGTGGGCCTCGCGGTCTTCAAAACCGTTGCAGGGCGGCTCGCGCCGTCCTGGGTGGGTTCGACTCCCATACGCCTCTGCCCCTGATTTCAAGCTGAATCAGCGCGTGCACAGAGTCAGCGCGAATCGCTTCCCATAGCCCGCTCTGCCCGATTTGACAGCCGCCAGATGCGAGAGGCTATGCGATGACTCCTGAGTCTGGCTTATGTTGAAGACCAGGGGTAGCGTAGGAGAGCGATGCCCAGCGCCAGGAAGTGTGCCCCGGCGTTCTGTAGCCTCCACGTCGTATCCCTCCTTGGGCCCGAGCGACCGTGGGTCGGCCGTTCTCGCGCTATTGTTGCCGCAATTGAAGCCTGGCGGGCGCCCACGCTCGACGGAGCTGCGGGTGATCTTCGACGGCATCGTTCACGTGCTGTGCAGCCGCTATTAATGGCGCCATGGGGCTGAACCAGAGGTCCGCGCTCCCTTGCCGGTCCCGGCGGCTTGTGGCACAATCCCCGCGGGACGGCGTGTACGACGTAGCGCAGCATGTAGACATATCACGCCGTCTCCCAGGGCAGGAACTGGACGCACGATGAGTAACCCAACGCCGCAGACTCCGAAGCACTCCCCGTTCCAGCGGCCTACCCAGCGTCAGCATCGGCAGCGGCCGCAGCAGGCGGCGCTGCTGCGGCTCGCGGCCAGCAAACTCGTGCGCGGTCCGCCGGTTGCGCG
>DASUBU010000042.1:0-10609 GCA_035763125.1 Ktedonobacterales bacterium | reverse complement strand
TGGGAAGAGCGGCATCGCACGCGCAAACGCAGCGAAAGCGAGTGCTAGCTGGCAGGTGTCGCCGCGGTGGCCGGACGAGTCTGCGCGGCCGTTGTGGTCTTCTTGCGGGTCTTGGGCACCTTGACCATCGTGCGCAGGCAGCGCGTGCAGATGTGGACGTTGCGCTGCACGCCGTTGAGCGTCACGCGGCGGTGCTGGACGTTGACCTTGAAGCGGCGGTTGGTCTTGCGGTTCGAGTGGCTGACGTTGTGGCCGTATTGCGGACGGCGATGGCAGACATCGCAGCGTGCGCCCATGCTTCTTCTACCCCTTCTGCTCTTCTACCCCACTCGTGGCGCGCGGCACTGCCACACGGCGAGCTGGCGATCTATCTCTCTCGTGCCCGGAGCGCTCGTCGCGCTACGCGCGGTCCATCAGCGCCCGGCTGGATCACGCACCATTTGACCGCCTGGGCCGGCGGTGCTACCATCACCGTGCGTACAGCGCCTCAAGGCGCGGTCCGCCACGGCGCGCGCCGCATGAACTGCGACTTCGCAACGCAGACGCACCGTGCTAGTATACCATTGCACCCAGGCGCGCGCAAGCGCAGGTGGCCCGGTGCATGCTAGAATTGGGCTGCGTAGCGCCCGCGGTGTGTGGGCGGCGCACGGCGGGACGCGGAATCCGTGACGTGCCGCAACCATGACATAGGGTGGGTCCGAATGCCGCAGATCTCCAACGGGGCGCTCTCCGACTCCGCGCCAGCCGCCGAAGCTGGCGCGACGCCCGCGCCGGCACCCTGGCGCGGCAAGATCGAGGCTTCCCCACAGGCGATCGCGACGATTGCCGGGCGGGCCGTCGCGGAATGCTACGGTGTCGTGGGCATCGCGGCGCGGCGCTCGCACCGGCCGGGTCTGGTCGAGCTGTTGCCGCCGGAGCAATACAGCCGAGGCGTCGAGGTGCGCTTCAACGCCGGCCATCTCGTCATTGATGTGCACGTCGTGCTCGAGCATGGCCTGCGGATCAGCGAGATCGCCCACAACATCATGGAGGGCGTCAAGTTCGCGGTCGAGCGCGCGCTGAGCTTGCCGGTGGAGGCTGTCAACGTGAACGTCCAGGCGCTGCGCGTCACCCCTGACGGCTAGAGGCGCGGCGTCGCGCGACGGCATGTCCCGATCCACTTGACGGTCGTACCCCAACAGTATAGGTACGGAGGGCGGGGGGAGCAGAGTCCCCGCGAACGCCATGGCACGAAATATCTTCTCGCGCTTCGCGCGTACCCGTCCCCGGCACACCGGCGTGTTTGATGGGCAGGATCTGAAGAAGGCGATGATGGCGGGCCACGCGTGGCTGCGCCAGCACCGCGCGGCGATCAACGCGCTCAACGTGTTCCCGGTGCCCGACGGCGACACCGGCACGAACATGGGCAAGACGATGGAGGCCGCCATCGAGAGCATCGCCGAGTCGGCCGAGACCTCGGCGGCCGTGATCGCCGACAAGCTTGCCCGTGGCGCGCTGATGGGCGCGCGCGGCAACTCCGGCGTGATTCTCTCGCAGATTCTGCGCGGCATCAGCCAGGGGCTACAGGGCAAGCAGACCTTCACCGCGCGCGACTTCGCCGCCGCGCTGCAAGAAGCCGCCAAGCTGGCCTACCGTGCCGTCATCAAGCCGGTCGAGGGGACGATCCTGACGGTGGTGCGCGAGAGCGCCGACGCCGCACAGGCCAGCGCCGAACGCGGAGCTGACATCGCCACGCTGCTGGGAGACACGGTTACCGCCGCGCGGGCCGCGGTCGCCAACACGCCGAACCTGCTGCCCACGCTGAAGGAGGCGGGGGTGGTAGATGCCGGCGGGCAGGGGCTGGAGACGATCCTCGACGGCATGTGGCGCTACGCGCGCGGCGAGTCGGTGCAGATGAGCGGCCGCGAGCAAGCCGAGGAGATGGATGAAGTCCACAAGGGCCACGTGAGCATCGAGGAAGAGTTCGGCTACGAGGTGGTCTTCCTGCTGCATGGCGAGAATCTCAGCCTCGAAGAGATCCGCGACACGATCACCAGGATGGGCGGTGTCTCGACGGTGGTAGCTGGAGACAACAAGCTGCTCAAGGTGCACACGCACACGCCGACGCCCGGCCAGATTCTGGACTATGGTGTGAGCCTCGGCAGCTTGCAGGACATCAACATCGAGAACCTGCAAGAGCAGAGTCTGCGCTACGCGGCCGAGAGCGCCCGCGAGCGGGGGCTGGTGGCCGGCGCCAACGGGGCGGGTCCGGTGACCACGACCGGCGGAGCGGGAACGGCGGTGGCCGAGCCGCCCGCGCAGGCAGCCGATCGTCCGCAGATCGGCTCGATCGGCACGGTGGCGGTCGCGGCGGGCCCGGGTTGGGTGAAGGTGTTCGAGAGCCTCAACGTCACGCGCATCGTGCCCGGCGGCCAGACGATGAATCCTAGCACGCAGGATCTGCTCGAAGCGGTGGAGGCCTGCCCGTTCCAGCAGGTCATCCTGCTACCCAACAACGGCAACGTGGTGATGTCGGCGCGGCAGGTCGAGCAGTTGACCACCAAGCAGGTGCATGTCGTGCCGACCACCTCGATGCCACAGGGCATAGGAGCGATGCTGGCCTTCAACTACGAGGCTGACTTCGCCAACAACTGCCAGACGATGGATGCCGCCTACCAGAGCGTGCAAACCGCCGAGATCACGCGCGCCGTGCGGACCGTGCAGATTGACGGCATCAACGTTACAGAGGGCGACGTGATCGGCCTGGTCAACGACCGGCTGGTGACGGCCGGAACCGCGCTGGAGGCGGTCGTGCATGACACGCTGGCGCGCATGCACGTCGAGCAGTATGAGATCGTGACGGTCTACTTCGGCGCCGACGTGACGCAGGCCGATGCCGAAGCGATGGCGCAGCGTATCAAAGAGCAGTTTCCTCGGCAAGAGATTGAGATCGTGGAAGGCGGCCAGCCGTTCTACGCGTACATCATCTCCGCCGAGTAGCGGCGTGGCCCGGCTCGCCATCGCAGGCAGTCGCGCTCGCGCCAGCGTTCGCAATCGAGGGAGCACACCGTGGCAGTACGCATCCTGGTTGATAGCACGGCGGACCTTCCGCCGGAGCGCGCCCGCGAGCTGGGCATCACAGTGGCGCCGCTGACGGTGCTCTTTGGCGACGAATCTTTCCGCGATGGCGTAGATCTCGATGGCCGCGCCTTCTACGAGCGGCTGGCGAAGAGCAGCGTGACGCCGACCACCTCGACGCCGCCGCCCGGCCTCTTCGAGGAGTATTACCGCAAGCTCATCAGCGATGGCGCGACCGGCATCCTCGCTATTCACATTGGCAGCGGGCTCAGCGCGACGTATTCGGTCTCGCGTACGGCGGCCGATGTCGTATCCCCCGAGACCGGCGTGCCGATCGAGGTGCTGGACTCTGGCACGGTCAGCGGCGGCTTCGGGCTAACGGCCCAGATCGTGGCGCGTGAAGCCAACAACGGAGCGAGCCTGGAGCAGGTGACGGAGCACGCGAAGAGTCTGCTCTCGCGCACGCATCTGGTGGCGGTGCTCGATACGCTGGAGTACCTGCGGCGCGGCGGGCGGATCGGCAACGCTCAGGCGCTGTTGGGCGGCCTGCTGAACGTCAAGCCGCTACTGGGAGTGCGCGACTCGCAGGTGATTCCATTAGAGCGTGTACGCACGCGCGGCAAGGCGCTGGAGCGCATCGGGCAGCTCATCGCCAGCAAGGGCGAGCCAGAGGCGGTGGCCGTGGCCGCCAGCGACGATACCGTGGCCGTGGAGTTGACCAACGTGGCTCACAGCTTCTGGAGCGGGCCGATCGAGCGCTTCTTGCTGGGGCCGGTGGTCGGCACCCACGCCGGGCCAGGCGCCGGCGCGATCATCTCGATCACCAAGGCCTAACGGACCGGCGAACCCCACAGCAGGGAGGGCTTGTGGATGGCCGAGTACTTCACGCTGGCGGAGGCGGAAGCGCTGCTGCCACGCATCGAGCCGCTGCTGCGCGACGTGCAGGCCGCGCGGCAGGCGTTTGCTGAGGCACAGGAGCGCTACTCCGCTTATCAGACGAAGCTGACTGGCAACGGCCATCTGCCGCAGGACGAGGTCGCCCAGGCGCGCGAGGCGATGGCGGGGGCAGCGCAGCGCGCGGATGCGCTGGTGAGCGAGATTCAGGCGCTGGGCGTGGTGGTCAAGGATCTCGAGATGGGGCTGGTGGACTTCCCAGCGCTACGCCACGGCCACGAAGTCTATCTCTGCTGGCGGCTAGGCGAGGAGGGCATCGGCTGGTGGCATCCCATAGAGACGGGCTTCGCGGGCCGCCAGCCCATCGAGACGTTCTGACGCGACGGGCCTACAGCGTCACGCGACCGTCGCCGGCTGGCATGGTGAAGCGCAGGAAGCCGCCATTGGCCAGGCGCGTGCAGACGACCGCCAGCGTGTAGTAGACCAGTAGCAGGAAAAAGGTCTTCAGCTCGCCAGAGAGGAAGGTGCCGGGGCTGAGCGCAAACGGGCCTTGGGCGCCGAAGCGCGCCAGATCGCCCCCGCCGGGCACGGGGCCGCCGAGCAGTGTGGTGTCGCCGAAGACCAGCGCGACGGCCACATCGAGCAGCGTGCAGACGGCGGCGAGCAGCGGCCCCAGGCGCCAGAAGCGCGCGCTCATCTTCTCGCGCCGCGTCGAGACGACGCGCATCGCGGCCCAGATCGGCGGCAGGAACGTGAGCACCAGGCGCAGCAGCGGCAGCGTGATCAGCGGGTAGAGCGCGTCGGGCAGCGCGCCGGGCGCGATGGTGCCGAGCAGCCGCGCGACAGCATAGATCGCGAGGCCCTCGACGATGGCGCGGCGCATCGTCGTACGCCGCCACAGCCGGCTCTGCCGCTTGGAACGCCGCCTCAGCGTTTCCGCCTGGGCGCCCCTCGTTTCGGGCGTTTGCTCTGGCCGCATGGTGTCGGGCTGCATCGTCGCTCCCTGGCTGGTGAATCACATCGCCGCATTACGAATTGTAGTGGGCGAAGGTGCGTGCCTGCATCAGCGGCCAAAGAGCCAGCCGCCCTTGACGCTCTTTCGGTCTAGCGCAGCCAATCCTCGTCGTCGCCGAACTCGACAGGGCGCGAGTCCCATGGGTGGAAGTCGCCGGGCGCCTCGTTCGGCACCAGTCGCTCGGTGGGAATGTTCTCCCTGCCTGGGACGACGGCGGCGGGCTGCGGCCTGGGAGCGATGCCCATCATCGCCAGGAAGCGCGCCGCGTTGTCGTGGGGGTTGGCGGTGTAGTCGACGAAGGCTTTGGCGCGTGTGGTGATCGCCTGCCAGTTGCCGTTCTCGATCAGGGTCTGCGGGACGAGCAGCGAGCCGAGCGCCAGCGTGCGGATAGGCAGCGCGAGATACTGGCCCATGCTTTCCGCGCTGAAGCCGCCCGACACCTGGAGGCTGACATGCGTAAGCTGGCGGAGCAGCGCGCGGATATACATCGGCCCGCCGAGCGCCTCGGCCGGGAAGACCTTGACCATCTCGGCGCCGGCGCGCTGGGCGGCGATGATCTCAGTCGGCGTGAGGGCGCCCAGGATACAGGCGACGCGCGCCTCCGCGGCCGCCGCGACCAGCTCGGGCACCATGATCGGCGAGGCGACGAAGCGCGCCCCGCACGAGACGGCCTGGCTCGCCTGCCGTGCGTCGAGCACGGCACCGGCGCCGACCAGCACATCGCGGCGCGTCGAAAGATGCGTCAGGATCTCTTGGGCGCCGGGGATGGTGAGCGAGATCTCCATCGCCGCGATGCCCGCGGCGGCCAGTGCATCCACCACGCCCAGCGCCTGCACGGCGGTCGCCGTGCGCACCTCGGCCACGAGCCGGCGGCGCTCCATCATGGCGATCATCTCGCGAGGAATCATGGCGGCTCACCTCCCCGTTCCGTTCGCCTCCCACATCGTGCGGAGGCGCGGTGCTTGCGCAGCCCTCTCGTCAGGTGCATCGTATCACTCCGCGGCCCGCCCGCCAATCATTCCGTCTAAGCAGCTTGGCCGGCGAATGGAATGGGCCGGGTGGGTGTATAGTGGACCACAGCATTTCAGGGGGATCGCTCATGCCCGTCGAAGTCGTGGCTCGCACGCGCACGCAGGCGCTAACCGCCAGCGAGCGGTGTGCCCGCCGTCTGCGCACGCTCAGGCGCTCGCCCTGGGTGGTCGCGGCGCTGGTGGCGGTGGTCTACTGCCTCTGGACGGCTGGCTATCTGCTCGCAGGCCACAGCGTGCTAGATGTGGCGCACGTCGGCCGCCGCTTCGCGCTGCAAAGCCACGCCAGCAGCGACATCGTGTTCCCCCCAGACTTCGCCTTCGCGCCATCGGCAGGCTACGATGGACAATTCAACTATTTCATCGCGCTCGATCCGGCGCACGCCGCGGCCTACATTGACCGGCCCAGCTATCGCTACACGCGCATCCTCTATCCCCTGCTCGCGCGAGCCGCCGCGCTGGGGCAGCCGGCGCTCGTCCCCTACAGTCTGCTGCTCGTGAATGCGCTGGCGGTGGCCGGCGGCGTGCTCGTCGTCGGCCTGTGGCTGCGGCGGAAGGGCCGCTCGCCGTGGTGGGCACTGCTCTACGGCTTTTCCGCTGGACTCTTCATCGCCTACCAGTTCGATCTGGCGGAGCCGCTGGCGTACGGGTTGGCCGCGCTCGGCGTCTATCTGCTGGATTTCGGCGGGCGACGGCGAGTTCTGTGGGCGGGGCTGGCCTTCGCGCTGGCGGCGCTGGCGCGCGAGACGACGCTCGTCTTCCCGCTGATCTATGCCGCGCTGGCGGCGGTGCCAGGTGCGCAACGGAGGGCGGAAAGCGCGTGGAGTGCGCTACGGCGCGCGGCGACGCTCGTCGCGCTGACTTGCGGACCGCTGCTCGCCTACAAGCTGTTCCTGGCTCGCTGGCTGGGTGGGTCGGGGTTATCCTCTGATCTGCTGCCGACGGCCTATCCGCTGAAAGGATTAGTGATATCCACAGCGCGCGGAGTGGACTGGTGGCAGCAGCTCGCAAGCGTCGTGCTGCCGGCGGTGATGGTAGGCGCCGCGGCGGCGTGGGCGCTGCTGCGCTCAACGCGGGCGAGGCGCGAGGCAGGGCCGTGGCTGGTGCTGGCGCACGTCACACTCTTCGTGCTGTTTCTCGGGCCACTCTCGTACGCCAACCTGACGGCTTCGGCGCGTGTCTCGGTCGGTGTGGCGCTGGCGGCGATCTACTGTCTGCCGGCGCTGGGCGCTACGTCCGCGGCTATGCCCGATGTCGAGGCCGGGCAGGCCGGGCAGGCCGGGCGGCGGCGTGGCTGGCGGGCATGGACGCAGGCTGCAGTGCTACTGGCGGGACTGCTCTGGCTGATACCGACGGCGGAGGCAGTGCTGACGTTCGGCTCGCGCTGAGGAAAGATCGCGCGATGTGGCTCCTCGGCGGAGAAGCCCACAGCGATGCAGCGATGCAGCCCAGGCGCTTGCGTGCCTGAAAGGGCCTATGTTATACTAGTTCGGTGCGCGACGTAAGGACGAAGAGTGAGTGATGGTGTCGGTCCGGTCGCCACGGAGTAGCCCCAGGCCGGAGAGACGCATGAAGAAGTACAAGCTCAAGACACATAAGGCGACGGCTAAACGGACGTACGCGACCGGTGGCGGCAAGTTCATGCACCTGCCGGCGGCGCGCACGAAGTACCGCCGCAAGAAGACCCCGAACCGCAACCGCTCGCTGAGCAAGCCGGTTGAGATGGCGATGGGCGATCAGCGCAAGATGAAGGCGTTGTTGCCCTACAGCTAGTAGACCCAGGCCCGGTAGTAGCTGGGTTCCCCCGCGCGGCGCATGTACGATGGTGAGTCCGGGGGTGGAGGACGACGATGCCACGAGTCAAGCGCGGGATGACGGCCCGCAAGAAGCATAAGAAGGTCTTGCAGCGGACCGAGGGCCACTACGGCGCGCGGCACAAGCTGATTAAGACGGCGCGCGAGTCCATGATGCACGCGCTGCGCTACTCCTATCAGGACCGCAAGCGCCGCAAGGGCGACATGCGTGCACTGTGGATCCAGCGCATCAACGCGGGCGCGCGCATGTACGGGGTGAGCTACAACCAGCTCATCCACGGCCTGCAGCTCGCCAACGTCGAGGTTGATCGCAAGGTGATGGCAGACCTCGCGGTGACCGATCAGGCCGCTTTTGGCGCGCTCGTCAAGTCGGCGCAGGCGGCGCTGGCGGCGCAGCGAGCGTAGGAAGCCCGCGTAGCACACACGGATCGAGTGAAGAGCAGAGACGCCGCACCGGCCGGTACAGGTCGTGCGGCGTCTCCGTCATACCCGTGACGGGCGGACCGCCATGCAGAGTCTTCTCATCGAGTGGCACCAGAATTGCACCCCCTGGCGAGAGAACGCCACGGAGTGACGAGGAGCCCTGGCACGGCGGCATGAAGCTGCTGGCGGGCTTCGTATCGGAGTGATCTATGGCGCAGCGCTGCCCGTACGGCCCTGAGTGCGGCCTGTGTCGAATCCGCACGCTGCAACACGCCGCAACAGGACCTCGTATTTACATAGGGGTGGTTGCGCTCTTCCTTCCGTCATCCCCTCCGCGATTTCAGTGATCTCAAGCCTGCGACGTAAAGACCCTCAGTGCGGTGCAGACCGCCAGACCGCCGTATCGCCGTCTCGATTGAGAGCATGCGCCCACGCCAGTAAGCCGCAGCGTCGCGGGGAAGCGGTTGCCGCTCTCTGGTCCAGCACCTGCGCATGCGTGAGCGTGAGCTCTGGATTGTGAGGTGAGCGATGGCAAATGTGATCCCTGGTCCGCTGCTCACGGTGCTGTCGGATCCAAACGTGGCCTATCTGCTCTTCATCCTGGGGATCATCGGCCTCGTTGCCGAGGTCCATCACCCAGGCACCTTCGTTCCTGGCATTGGGGGAGCCATCGCGCTCTTGCTCGCGCTGGTCGGCTTCAGTGTGCTGGGCGTCAATTGGATCGGCGTAGCACTCATCGTGCTTGGCGCTGGGCTTCTCGTCGCCGAGGCGCATACGCCAGGGTTTGGCCTGTTCGCGTTGGGCGGCATCCTCGCCTTCGTCGCGGGTTCGCTGCTCCTCTTCATGCCCCTCACGGGTCTGGCATCCGCTACGCCAGGTCGCTATGTCAGTCCGTGGCTCATCGCCCTCGGCACCCTGGCCGCCAGTGGCTATATCCTGATCGTCGTGCGCGCGGTGCTGCGTACGCGGCACCTGCCGAAGCGGAGCGGCAGCGAGGCGTTGCTCGGGCAGGAAGGAGTGGTCATCTCCGACCTGACGCCGCGTGGCACAGTGCGCGTTGGCGGCGAGGACTGGAGTGCCATCGCGGATGTAGGGCCGATTGAGGCGGGCGAGACGGTGGAAGTGCTCGCGGTCGAAGGAATCACACTCCGCGTACACCGGCTCCACGAGTGGCGTCTGCCAGCCGCCGGATCGTCGCGCTAAGTCTCTCTCTCTCGTCGCACGTGTCGCACGTTCGCTCGCAGGAGGTGCCATTATGCCGGTCGTCACGTTGGTGATTGTCGTTCTTGTCATCGCCGTGGGCATCGCTCTGGCCACCCTGGCGATCCGCATCGTGCCGGAGTATCAGCGCCTGGTTGTGCTACGGCTCGGCCGCCTCGTGGGCGTGCGCGGTCCTGGCCTGATTCTGCTCATTCCGTTCGTGGATCGGGGAATTCGCACCGATCTGCGCGAGCGCGTGTTCGACGTCGCCCCACAGGCATGCATCACTCAGGATAATGCCACGCTCGCGATTGACTTTCTGATCTACTCCAAGATCGTGGACCCCGCGTCGAGCGTCATCAACGTCCAGCAGTTTGAGAGCGCCTCGCGTGGCATCGCGATTACCACACTGCGTGCGGTGGTCGGCGACATGTTGCTCGACTCGGTGCTTTCCCGGCGCGAGGACATCAACAACATCCTGCGCGGCAAGCTCGACGAGGTCACCGAGCGTTGGGGCATCAAGGTGACGGCGGTGGAGATTCGCGAGATTACCCCGCCGCGCGAGATCCAGGAGGCGATGACCCGTCAGATGTCCGCCGAGCGTAGCCGCCGCGCCATCATCCTTGAGGCGGATGGCAAGCGCGACGCCGCTGTACGGGTCGCCGAAGGTTCAAAGCAGGCCGCGATTCTCGAAGCGGAGGGCGCGCGCCAGGCGGCCATCTTGCGCGCCGAAGGGTATTCGCAGGCATTGGCGCAAATCTCCACGGTCGCGACCCACCTCGACAGCCAGACTATGAGCCTCCAGTATCTGGACGCGCTCAAGGCGCTCGGTGCGTCTCCGGCCACCAAGCTGGTGGTGCCGACCGAGTTTACCAGCCTACTGCGGCCGCTGATCGAGCACACAAGCGCGGCGCCGCGCGCTGCCGAGGATGCCGCCGATGGCGCCACGCTGACAGGCGCCGCCGCGCGCAGCCGCACGTGAGGCGCCGTTGGGTGAGTGCTGGCGCCGACCTCATGGCGCCAGCATGGTAGGCCAGGCGCAGCGGGTCGGGCGATGCGTGGACCGCGCGGAGAGTCCAATCGCTTGAAAGGCGTCATGTGGTCATCGTCCTGCGCCTAGGTTGGAAGGACAGCAACTGCCATGGCCGACGGAGATGCAGCGTTTGTCACCACCGACC
>DASUBU010000041.1:0-3023 GCA_035763125.1 Ktedonobacterales bacterium | reverse complement strand
CGGTGCGCCGTGCGGTCGTTCGTGCAGAGCCGGCTCGGGGGGCGGCGGGACCAACCCCGGCACGAGGATATTCGCCCCTGGCCCCACGATCTTGGGCGGCGGCGCCTTCGGTGCGGAGGCAGCGGCAGCGGTCGTTGGCTGCCCCTTGGCGGCGGCTTTCGCGCGGCGTGCCTTGGCGTCGCAGTCTGCGCATAGCGTCTGTTTGCTGCCTGACGACTTGAATGGCTTGCCGCAGCGAGCGCATCGCATCTTGACCTTACCGCTCATCTTGGGCCGCTCCTCTCCCCTTCTGTATGCAGCAGGCGCACCCGTGCCTGCCCTTTGAGTATAGGTCGGGGCGGAATCAGCGTCAACGCGAGCGGTTCGATGCCAGGTTGATGCCGCTGAACTCATCGTGAAGCTATGAGGCATGCTGTGATGGAGCGACCGATGAATCAGCTCACTTCGCAGGCGTGAAATGTGAGGTGTATCGGCCGCTCAGGCGAAGAGATTCTCGGCTTCATCGAGCCGCGCAAATCTGCCAGAGAGCGGCTCGAAAACGTGGTTGCAGGCGTTACAGTAGTAGAGATCCGTGGGCCGCAGCGGCGCCGGCTGAGCTCGTGTCGGGCTGGCTGGACGAGTATGGGCGCGCCTGCTCCAGATCATCAATGGCACGGAGGCCGCCCAGGCTGTGAGCGCCACACCATCTTCCCAATTAAAGCCTCGGCGTGTCAGCCCGAAGATGATCAGGTAGATACCAAACACTATCAGCAACCCGGAGATCCCTCCGGCGATACCCCAGGTGGCGAACATCGTACGCGGCTCCATCAGCCATCGGTTCACCGTGCGTCTCTGGGCGCGCATTCGTGCCGAGTTCGGTGAGGCGCTACCCTTCCCTGACAGCACTATACGCTGAACGTCCGTTGGCTTTGGGCACCGCGGATTTGGACAGAGGACAGACTCACTCATCTCCGCGCACCTCGTCTTCGCGAACTCCCAGCTCTCCTCCGTACCAGCCGGCGTTCCATACTTGACTCATTTTACAGCCCGTTTGCTGGCCTGTCTAGCGCGTGTAATCGCGGGTGACATCCGCGCACTAGCCACCGGCCGCCCATCGTGCTACCATTGCCCTCAACTTGGTGCTGGCTCAACGCATGGTGCGGTGGAGCAGGGGAGCACGGGAGGGCGCGCGTGGAGCCGATTGTCCACTCACTCTTGGTCACGCTGGCGGCCGTGCCGCCGCTGGCGGTCTACCTGATCGCGGCGGGCTGGCTGGGCGCCGAGAGCGCGGGCATTGGCCTGCCGATCGAGATCATGCTGCTCTTTGTCGGCTCGCTGGCCAGCCAGGGCAAGGTGAGCGCGGTCGCGGCCATCCTCGCTACGTCGCTCGGCTGCCTGCTCTTCGCCGCCCTGGCCTACGCGATCGGCCGCCACGCCGGAACCGTCGCCATCGCACGCGTCGGCCGCTTCGTCGGCCTCAACCAGGTGCGCGCCGATCACATCGAGCTGTGGCTGCGCCATCGCGGCGCGCTCGGCGTCTTCATCGCCCGCGAGACGCCAATGGTGCGCACATACTCCTCCTACATCATGGGCGCCGCCGAGATCGGCGTGCCCACCTTTCTGCTCGGCACCTTCCTGGGCGCAGTGATCTACAACGGCGTCTTCATCGTGCTGGGCAACCTGCTGGGCGCCGACTACGAGCGCCCGCTGCACGCGCTGGATCAGTTCGGCCTGGGCGGTGTCGCGCTCGTCGCGGTGACCCTGGCGCTGCTGCTCGTCCTGCATCACTTCTGGGGCCGGATGACCCTGAGGCGCATCGCCGCGCACTTCCACCGGCACCATGCCACGCACCGCACCGCGACTCCCGCCGAGATCGCCTCCGACCTCTACCGCGGCCCGTAGGCCCAAAGTAGCCGCGGCAGAACATGCCCTGTCGCGGGCGAAGCTGCTGCCGCGCCAGCTTTGCGGTGCGCGCCCGTACCGTCTGAGATCCCTCCGTGTCTGCGCAATCCGCATGCTACTCGCCATCGAGCTGCGCATGGACCGCCTGCACACCTGGCAGCCGCCGCAGAGCGCTTGTCAGGCGCAGCAGATCGGTCTGGGCGCGCGCTCGGCAGCGCACCTCGATCTCGTCTCCGTTCTGGCTCGTGCGCACGCTGAGCGACTCAACCGGCACGCCCGCCTCGACACAGGCGGTATGCACGGCATGCAGCACGTTATCCCCCGCTTCGGCTCCGACGCTCAACCGAATGCGCTGCACGCCTGTTCGCCGGTGAAAGAGCCGGCGCTCGATCGGCTGCAGCACCGCCAGAACGATGAGCGCGAAGAGTGTCGCGGCGACAGCATCGGCCAACAGACCCACACCGCATGCCATGCCTACCGCCGCCATCATCCAGATCGCCGCCGCCGTAGTCAAGCCGCGCACCGCGTTGCGCTGGAGCAAGATCGTCCCCGCGCCGATGAAGCCGATGCCACTCACAATCTGCGCGGCGATACGCGTGGGGTCCACCGGAGCGTAGCCGGGCCCAGTGAGCGCGGCGAAACCGTGCGCCGAGAGAATGGTGAAGAGTGCGGAGCCCATCGAGACCAGCGCCAGCGTGCGCATGCCCGCCGGATGCGTGTTCTTGCGCTCGCGCTCGATGCCCACCAGCAGGCCGAGCAGCAGTGCCACTCCCAGGCGCAGCAGTGCCTCTCCCAGTGGCAATGCGACCACGTCATCGCCCCCTATCGTGATGCCATCCCTACCAGCATCGCCCCAGTCCGCCCTACACGACATTGTCTCACGACGGCCGCGAACCTGTCGCGGACTCGCCAGGCTCGGCATCTGCGCCGTTCCCCCCGGCAAGCGCCCAGACTGTAACGCGGCACGTACGCTGCGGTGAAGCGTATCTGAAGCACCGCGGTCGGTCGCTCGTTGCATTCTGGGCGACCAGCTTGATACGCTTCTGAAACACGTCTGGGGAGTGCGCTCGATCGGCCAGCCGTTGGAGGGCCAATGCGATGCGAACCGGTCTGCCTTCGTGGTTCGTGCCCGACACTACCGC
>DASUBU010000040.1:0-28562 GCA_035763125.1 Ktedonobacterales bacterium | reverse complement strand
CTTCCGGATGGCCGAGACGGGTCTGACGCGCTTCCCGGTGGTTGACCGTGGAGATACGCGCCAGTTAGTAGGCATGCTCTCGCTGAATGATCTGCTCAAGGCGCGGGCGCTGAATCTCGAGGCCGAGCGGCGGCGGGAGCGCGTGCTGCCGCTGCGGCTGGTCTTCCCACGGCGCGCGGTGAGCCGCCCCGTCAGCAATCCTGTTGGCGGCAATTCCGTCAGTGGCAGACCTGCGGGCAAAGCGAACTGAGCTGCCAGAGCGGCGACACTCGGGTGATCCGGGCCCCTGCGTCCTGGGGCAAGTGTCGCCATTGCCGGCGCGGCCAGTGCCGGCCGATCATCCACCCGCGCGCGGATGGCGTGGGAAAAGCGCAAGATGGAAGAGGCGCTCTCATCGTCCTGGAAGTATGCTGGTCTTGGCGGGCAGGTCCGCATGAGAGCGTGAGGAGGCGCATCATGAGCAACGCGCAGCGGCAAGTCCAGGAAGCCGTTGATCGGCTGATTGAGTCGGGTGTTGAGACAGGAGTACAGGTCGCGGTCTGCTGGCGCGGGCAGCTCGTGGTAGACGCCGTCGCCGGCCTCGCCGACCCGGCGGCCGGCCGCGCGGTCACCTCGGACACGCCGTTCTTCAGTGCCTCGACGGGCAAGAGCATGACCTCGACGGTGGTGCACGTCCTCGCCGAGCGCGGCGTGCTCGACTACGACATGCCAATCGTCGCGCTCTGGCCGGAGTTCGGCGCTCACGGCAAGCGACACGCGACCATCCGGCACGCGCTGACCCACACCGCTGGCGTGCCGGGCGTGCCGGCTGATACGACGCCAGAGGATCTCTGCGACTGGCAGAAGATGTGCGCGGCGATTGCCGACGCTCAGCCCTGGTGGGAGCCGGGGACCAAGTTCGGCTACCACGCCCTGACTTATGGCTACCTCATCGGAGAGATCGTCCGCCGGGCCACCGGCAAGCCCATCTCGCAGGTCCTGCGGGAAGTCGTGTCTGGTCCGCTGGGTGTCGAGGATGAGCTGTTCTTCAGTGTGCCGCGGGCGGAGCTGGGCAGGCTGGCCCGATTGGAGGCGGGCGACGAGCCGATGACCGCCGAGCAGATCGAGCAGCTCGAGGAGCTGATGCCGCTGCTCTTCAAAGCGGCGCCGCCGGCCGTGCAGCCGAGCGCCGATCTCTACAACCGCCCCGACTTCCTGACCTCCAACGTCCCATCTGGCGGCACTATGTCTGCTCGGGCGGTGGCGCGGCTGTATGCCGCGCTGCTGGGCGAGGTGGATGGCGTCCGTCTGATCTCGCCGGAGCGGCTGCGCGAAATCGCCGCCGTGGCTGTTGATGACGTTGACCAGGTCTTCGGCAACCACGCCCGGATGGCGCTGGGGTACGCGATTGGCCGTCCAACGGCGCAGCCGTCTGCATCAAATGCCCCAGCCCAGCCGGACGATTCGACCGTGTTTGGGTGGTCGGGCGTCGGCGGAAGCCACGCCAGCGCCGATATCGCGACCGGCATCGCCTTCGCGCTGACCAAGAACCGCTTTACGACCACCGACTTCAGCACCGCCGCGCTCATTGCCGATATCGTGACGAAGGCACTCGGCGAGCGTTGAAGCCGCGCGGCACGTTCTGATCGTGGCTCGTTGTCACCTTTCCCCCGGGCAAGTGCGGCGCAATCTCCACTGAGGATGTGCTTCCATACAATTGCGCAAGCGAGAAGAAGCGCGGCGCGCCAGTGCGGGTAATACTGCTGGCATGAGAAAGGAGACTTCCATGCCGGAGCTGCGGACCCTGTTGTCCGGCCTCGTGCTCGGCGAGTCGCCCCGCTGGCACGATGGCCGCCTGTGGTTCTCCGACTGGGGCGCGCACGAGGTCATTGCCGTTGATCTCGATGGCAAACGCGAGGTCATCCTCCGTGTGCCGTCGCTGCCGTTCAGCATAGACTGGCTTCCAGACGGGCGGCTGCTCATCGTCTCGCCGGACGACCGGGCGCTGCTGCGCCGCGAGCCCGACGGATCGCTGGTGCGCCACGCCGACCTGGCTGGCCTCGCTCGCCACCCCTGGAACGAGATCGTGGTGGACGGTCGGGGCAACGCCTACCTCAACAATATCGGCTTTGATTTCCCCGCTGGCGCGTTCGCCCCAGGCATCCTCGCCCTGGTTGCCCTTGATGGCTCCGCGCGACAGGTCGCGGATGGACTCGCCTTCCCCAACGGCATGGCCGTGACGCCCGACAACGCGACGCTGATCGTCGCCGAGTCGTATGGCAACCGGCTCACCGCCTTCGACATCGCGACCGACGGCAGCCTGTCGAACCGGCGCGTCTGGGCCGAGCTTGGCGGCGGCGCCGCCCCCGATGGCATTTGCCTCGACGCCGAAGGAGCCGTCTGGTACGCGGACGTCCCCAACAAGCGCTGCGTGCGCGTGCGCGAGGGCGGTGAGGTGCTGCAGACGATTGCTCTGGACCGCGGGTGCTTCGCGTGCATGCTCGGCGGCGCGGATGGCAGGGCGCTCTTCATGATGGCGGCCGAGTGGGGCGGCCCTGCGAGCATGGCCGGCGGTGCGCGAACGGGCCAGGTGTTGACTGCGGAGGCTCCCGCGCCACACGCCGGCTGGCCCTAGACTCAGCCAAGTGCAGATCTCAATTCACCGGTTGGGCGCCCACTTCAAATCATCACCGGCGGGTTCGTCCGAGAGAGAGAGAGTATGACATGGAGTGGAAGCTCGAAGTGGTGCGGGTCCCCGTCGCCGACGTGGACCGCGCAAAGCGGTTCTATAGCGAGCAAGCTGGCTTCGTCGTCGACGTCGACCGCCAGATCAGCGACGAAGCGCGTATCGTGCAGTTGACGCCGCGCGGCTCGGCCTGCTCGATCGTCCTGCTCTCTGGCGGCGGCATGCGGCCGGGATCGCTGGAGGGCGTGCAGCTCGTGGTATCCGACATCGAGGCCGCCCGCGAGGAGCTGCTCCAGCGCGGCGTCGAGGTTAGCGCGGTCCAGCATTTCGAGGGCGGCGCCATGGTGCCTGGGCGCGGCGAAGACTGGAACTCGTTCATCTTTTTCAGCGACCCTGATGGCAACGCCTGGACCGTGCAGGAGCACCGCGCAGGCGACTAGGCGATCCAGCCACCGTCCGTCGAGTGTGCGATAGAATAGTCCTGACGTATTCCGCGGTAGTAGGTCAGGCGAACGCTGGATAAGAGAGGGCGACCGGCGACGACCGTCTCGAGGGCAGCCAAGAGCGCGTGGCCCTGTTTGCGCAGGGTAGCCAAGTAGCCTCTGATCCGCGTGAACGCGGCTGCCCCGCCGTCGCTGCGGAAGCCGTTGGACACTTTCTGCTGGACCTTGAGGGTGCGCAGGTCCCGCTCCGTCTGGTTGCTGTCGAAGGGGATTGCCAGGTCGTCGAGGAGGGCGAGCACCGCCTCCTGGTCCAGGAGCAGCCGTTCGAGCAGATTGCGGGCGGGCGACTGCGCCAGGCGCCCCCGCTGACCCGGATGGCGTTGCGTCGTGGGCGGCGGGTTGGCCCCCAGGCCGACCGCGAGCAGCTTCCGATAGCGGGCGTACAGCGGATCGCGCGGCGGGCGGTACCCGGGAGAGGCCCTGCGCGCGACCTCAGTGCTGTACATGCCGCGGTTCGTCTCGGCGACGATCAACTGGTGGACAATAGCGTGAGTGTTGGCGAGCGCAACGGCATGTACTCCATCTTCCAGTACCCGGAGCATGGCGACCAGATCGTCAACAGTGTCGGCGGACCAATTCGCATCCCGTTCAGGCGCATGTAGCCTCACTAGAGAACGCCTGTCATGACGCCATACGCCGCGTCGTCATCGGGCAGGCGTCGAAGCTCGTCGCCGCGGAGGCCGCAACGCGCGGCTGCCAAGCTGGCATGACGAATGGCGGCGCGCAAACACACGCCTGCCGCAGCCGTGTCGGCTGCGGCAGAGCGGCGACGGGACAGCGGAGCTTCGCTCAATCTGCCCCCGGCAGATTCACTCGCTTGCCGCTGAATGTCAAGGCGGCGGCGACCAGGAAGAATGGCGAGGCGATCAACGCCCACCATCCCACGACGAAGAAGAACGCGATGCCGGCCGCCGCCAGCATGATCGCCGAGACGATGGGGAGAATCGGAGCGAGGAATGCGCCGACAGCTCCGATCAACACGACGAACAAGCCGTAGAAGAAGTGGCTGGTATCGCTCGTGACGCCCGCAACCTCCGCCAGGGTGTGGAGCAGGCTATAGAGGATGTTGATGACGAGCGCCAGGACGGCCCCAACGAGCCCGATGATCATCGCGATCGCGCGCAGCGAGAAGCGCGCAAGGCCGCCGCCGCCTGTACTCTGATTCACCTGCGACATGGTGCACTACCTTCTGTGAATTCTCGATCCCCAAGGCCTCGCATGTGGACCTTGCCCTCCAGGGGCAAGCACGCGGCAACTCCTGTGCCATCAACGGCTGTGCTTGCGTCCATGCGCGGCTGGCCCTGGCGGAGCCGCGCGCCAGGAGAGGACGCGATTCAGGGCCTGGAAAGGTGCGGCCTCCCAGGCGGAAGCCAACGTCACGATCTCGTCTCTGCATGTGCGCTACCCGATCCGAGTGCCATCTCAGGCAGCCGGAGCGGCTTCGTGGGCCTGGGGCACGGCACTGCGCGCCATGAGCGCCACGACTACCCAGCTTACACCGCCCAGGATCAGGTCAATTCCGACAAACAGGCCGATGGCGTACAAGCCACTCACAGGCCAGCTTGCCGTCAAGAGCAGGCCCAGGAGGAATGTCACCACTCCAGCGCTGAGCGTCCATCCCCAGCCTGGGTAGCGCTCGACCAGCGAGGATACGACCTTGACGGCCCCGGCGATGATGAAGTACCAGGCCATCACCAGTGTCAGCGTGAGCGCGCCGATCCGAGGATTGAAGATCAAATACGCGCCCGCCAAGAGGAGAAGAACACCCAGCGCCCCGCGCAAGATGGCCCCTCCAACGCCGCCACCAGCCGTGAACGCTGAGGCGATTACCACCAGGCCGCCAGTCAAGATCACCACGCCGAGAATGACTGTCGAAACCACTGTCGTGGTGACGGTAGCTCCCAACGCGATGATGCCCAGAATGCCCAGGCCGATGCCCAATGCCAGAAACCAGCCCCAATTCTGGCGAACGCGCTCGACATCGGTCTCTGCTGTTGCTCCGTAACCGTACATGCTCATGGCAGTTGCCTCCCGTTTTCGACTTCTCGGCCGCACGGGTATGCTTCCTACGCTCGGCCGTGGCCTCATCGCGGGCGCCGCTCGCCGTGGAATCACCCGCGTGCAGCGTGATGAAGCGTTGGCCTCTCACCTGCTCCGCTACGCGGCCCGCACGGAGCCTATCTGGACTGTACGCGGTGCCAACGCACATAGCCCCATGCAAAGGGCGCATTTGCGTGGATAGTCTGTACCTGCTCAGAGGGCGTGGAGGAGCCTAGCCATCGGGTAAGCGAGCCGCATGCGGCTGGTGGGTGCGGCGGTGCGTAGAGATACAGGCGCTCATCCACCAGTGAGGGCCAACCTCTCCCCAGGGATAGTGCAGGACTATGCTCAAATGCGCGCCCTTTGCATGGGGAGCGCGGCACGGCTTCGGTGTACGCTGCACAAGTGGTGACACGCGAGCGGACCCAGAGCGCTGATCGGCAGGCAAGGCAGTGCACGCTGCTGTGGGGATGGGGATAGGGATCGTTTCTGCGCAGAGCCTTGCCGCGAGGATCTGGAGTCCATCACAGGAAGAGGAGCGTCGAACATGACGTCAGCGGACGTACCGGTCGAGCTGGTGGTAGCAGCGTTTGTGGGCGAAGATGGCGCCGGCCAAGCGCTCAAAGATCTGAAGGAAGCCAAGAAGCAGGGCCTGGTGGGCATCAGAGACGCCGCCGTGATCCGCCGGGACGAGAAGAACAAGCTTCACATCACTGAGACCGGCGATATGAGTGGCGGCAAAGGAGCGGTCATTGGCGGGATCGTCGGCGCGGCCCTGGGCCTCATTGCGCCGCCGACGATGCTGGTCACTGGCGCGGTCGGGGCGACGATCGGTGGGCTCGCCGCCAAGCTGCGCGACTCCGGATTCCCTGATGACCGCCTGCGCGAGATAGGGGATGCCCTCAAGCCGGGGACATCCGCGCTGATAGCGGTGATCGAGCACACGTGGGTAGCTCAGATCGAACAGGAGCTTACGCGATACGGCGCGCAGGTGTTGACCGAAGCGATCAAGAGTGACGTCGCCCAGCAGCTCGAAGCGGGACAAGGTGTAGCGTACTCGGCACTTGAGACGAGCGATGACATCGTCGTTGATAGGAGCGCCGAGGTCGGAGAGGGGGCACAGAGGGCGGCGACTCCCGCGGCAGGTGATGGCGCTGCGCCGGAAGCAACGCGCTTCACTCCGCCTGCCGAGCAGCCACCGTCCCAGCCGACCTAGGCGTATATACGAATGTCCAGCAGAAGCGCGCCGCTGCCTGCATGTCGGTACAGGGTTCACGACTGATGAGCGTCAGGCGCGATGAGCGGAAAGCATGATGATGAAATTAGCCGGTGAGGCATGCGTACAGCAGCGGTCGCCACACGGCAAGTGCCGCGCCGTGGCAGCATGGACGTGTGCCTCACGGCTGGTGCCCTCTGTTACTGGGCCTCTTCCGATATGGGAATCGGAAAGCACGGCTACACATGAGCGCACAGCGGGCAAGACAGGTGAGAAAGAAACCGGCCGCGAGACGGAACGCGAGCGCGGAGACGGCGGCCAGGGAAGCTGCTGAGCACTTCAGGAGACTGGGGGCGGGCAGCTTCCAGCCACAGCTGCGCGGCATTACGGGCATCTGCCAGATCAATATCGAAGGCGCGGGCGCCTGGCGAGCGGCCACCAACGACGGCGTTCTGACGCTCGCTGAGGCGCAGGCGAACGCGCTGCCTTCCGACATTGATACTGTGGTCAGCTGTACCGCGGAGAACTTT
Organism: Ktedonobacterales bacterium; assembly: GCA_035763125.1. GTDB lineage: Bacteria > Chloroflexota > Ktedonobacteria > Ktedonobacterales > JADMIN01 > SMAG-U1939. The sequence continues at coordinate 21,608 of DASUBU010000040.1, read as the reverse complement.
GTGCGCTTGCTCCGCCACGAGGGCAATCTGAACATCCACTCCGCACTGCTGCAAGGACTGGTGGCGGTCAGTGGCGATGTTGTGATCGCCGCGGCATTGCTACGCAGCACGATGGTAGAGTCCGACCGCTTCCATTTCTGAGCGCGCGCAAAGGGTTGGCGTCGCGTTGCATTAGGTCAGCACCTCGCGCAGGTTGTCAACGATGATGAAGAGTCCTACCAGTACCACCACACCAAGCACGACTGGTTGGAAGAACCGCAGCAGCAGCAGCAGCGCCGTCACTGAGGCGAGCGCGACCACCAACCGGGCGATCCATACCTGGACATCACGGTGAAAGAGCGCCTCGAAGAAGCCATAGACGCCCAGCAGCACCAGGATGCCCGGCGCCAAGTAGCCTGAGAAGTACACGAGCGCGGCGACGCCGAGCAAGAGCACGCCAATGCTGATGGCGCTCCACACGGCGGCCAGCCTGCCCAGGCGCACGTCGGCCGGAGTGGAGGGGAGCGCTGGGCGGTGCAAGTGAGCGCGTGGGTCGCCGAAGTCGCCCGCGGCAACCTTGGCCGCGAGCGCTCGGCAGCGTTCCTGGGCAATCTCGTTGGCCGCGCGTGCGGATTTGCTCTGCTCCAGATCGGCGTTGAGCGCACGGAGGCGCTGCTGGGTGATGACACTATGCCGCCCAGCCTGTTGCAGGCTCTGCATGGCGGCCATCTCAAGCTCCAAGCCGGACACCAGCGATGCGTGTTCCTCGATCTTCGCGGTGAGCTCATCGTGTTCCGCGCAGAGTCGCCGTTCCTGCTCTATCAGCGCCTCCGTGGTACGGTTGGGCGGCGGTACCTTGTCGAGCCCGCTCCAGCCGACCGGATCATACCAGCGCTTGCGCTGCAAGCCGTCGCGCTCATAGCGCGGGCCAGGGGGCGCATTCTCGCCCAGGGGGTCGCCACTGTAGAGACCCCACAGCCCGCGGAAGCCGTCTACCCAGGCTGGTGCGGGGGTGTAGTCGGTTGCTTGGAGCAGGCGCGCATCCCATTCATGTTGCTGCGAAGGTCCCAGGCGCACGCCGTCTCCGCGGGCAAAGTCAACGAACGGGATGCGGAAGCCTTCGGCCTCCCGCTCACTTGGCTCGTCGCCCTGCCCAAGACGTGCCCACAAGCGCCGTAGCCGTACCCCGATGGCAGCCAGCCGCTGCGTGTACGGCACGACGACCGCGGGCATGTACTCGCCACGGAAGAAGTAGTTCGCATGGGAGCCAGCGCCCGCATAGATGATCGGGTGCTCGCCGAGCCACTCGATGTCTGGATCGTCCCACCGGCGGCGCAGGTCGTCGCCGTCGCTGTCGTGCGCTGAGCAGGCGATCCAGCAGGGGGCGATAGCGCCTTGCGCGTTCTGGGCGGCATAGACGGTGACCATCTCCCAGTCACCTTCGTGGTCGTTGACGCCGTGAAACGAGGACCGCCAGTCGTTGAAAGCGTAGAAGAACCAGTATTGCAGGGCAATGTAGCCGTGCGCGCGCACGACGCGGCCATAGTAGGTGTAGCGCTCGTCTTGCGCTTGCAGCGCGTGGTACTGCACGGCGGAGCCAGCCGCGAATCCGCCGGGCGCCTTGCCACGCAGGAGCAGTGAGACGGAGAAGAGGAGATCCACAAAGCGCGCGAGCAGGCCAACCCGCACGAGTCGCCCCGGCCCCACGTGGAACTCTTTGAGGGTGGAGCTCTTGCGGAAAGCGAGCACCTGTGCCGCTGTGAGCGGCTCCGCCACAGACAGGAATTCCACAGTGCCTGGTACAGCCGACTGTGACGTCTGACCCAGGGCTACCGCATCGAGCTGTCCGCGCGGTACGACCTCTTGCGCCTCAGCGTTTGGCCGCTGGATGCAGAGGCGGGCATCCGCGAGAAAGCGGTCCACATCCATTGGGTAGAACTGCTCACCACGGTTGAAGCAGAGGATTGGCTCGCAGCGGCGCAGCAACGCGAGATCATCGGCGGTGAGCCGGCCGTCGCTAGTGGGATTCTCCATGGCCTGGCAGATCCTTCCACGTTTCCACCAATTCCTCGGCTTCTGTTGAGCCCCTGTGCTCCTGTGCTCCTGTGCCCCTGTGCTCCTCTGCGTCTGCTGGTCACGCTGACTTCGCGCTGCCGGCTGGAATCTCAGGCTCGGTCGCCATGGCATTGCGGGAGTCCAGCGGCGGTCCCGCGCTCATGGCCTCACGACGGCGGACGAGGTCGAAGGTGCGGCGTATGGTGCGGCTGTTGAGATAGAAGACAATGATGACGCTGAGCAGCGCAGTGGAGTAGCTGCTTTGGCCACGGGTGAAGTAATCGAGCAGGAACACCGCCAGAGTCCAGCCCTGTAGCGCCATCGCCACGAGCCATGCCCACGGATGCAAGCGCAGGATTCCGATGCCACTGATCACGATGAAGACGCCGAGGCCACCGACCAGCGCGGCTGAGATCAGGTCTTCCGCGGCGAGGCCGGTGAAGTGGAGGGCGCGCAGCAGCCAAACGTCGCGGCCCTCTGGCACAACCGTGAAGTAGGCGACTGTCGAGGCGAACGCCACGAGGTACAACCCTTGGAGGAGGAGCAACCCGCCGATGAGGATGACGCCGAGCGGTCGTTTCATGGCGGTCCTCCGTGGCTTGCGGCGCGGCGCTCATGTAAGCAGGAGCGAGCTTCGCTTCCGTAACCTTCGCAGGCAGCTCTCTACCGCAGTGAACATAACGCATCGGCCCCTCACGTACACACGTAGCAGGGGTAGCAACAAGAACAATGCCACCGCAGGAGGAGAGGAGGAGGGGCGTCGCCGCGCGCGCCCCTAGGGGAACCAGATCGCCTGGGCGTGGGCACTAGCGACGCGGGCCGCCCTTGCCACCGATTACGCGCCCTGGACCGTGCCGTGGACCACGCCCGCCGGCCCAATAGGGCGTGCGCCGTGTCGCCGACTCAGCGAAGCGCTTCTGGCGCTGGTAGCGCCCACGCATGGCCTCGTCGTCCGGCCAAGCTTCGCTGGGGTTGGCAAGCGCCGCGCGTGGGGCTCGGCCGCGTATGGTGGTGGCGTTCAGCGCTTCGAGCACCGGCCGCGCCAGCTCTGTGGGTACCTCAAGAAACGAGAAGGTGTCGTAGATGTCAATGTCGCCGACCACCGAGCCGGGCACGCCAGCCTCGTTGGCTACCGCGCCGACCAGATCCGACGGGCGCACGCCCTCGCGCCGGCCAACCCGTATCACCAGCCGCGCCATTTCGCCGCTCGGCTCGAACGCCGCACGCTCGACCGATGCCTTGGCCCCGCGGCGTGCAGACGGCCGCTCCGGCCGCTCGTGGCGTTCAGGCCGCGCCGGGCGTTCCGCGCGCTCTGGCCGCTCGTGACGTTCAGGCCGCTCGTGTACAGGGATGCCACGCTCTGCGGGCTGCTCGACGGTGCCGGCATCCCACGCGCTGACTTGCCCTGGGCGTGCGCCCTCGCGCGCCTGCGCCGCCAGCTTGAAGGCTGCCGCCGCCAGCTCCGCGGGGTTGTGGGTTTCGGCCAGCTCCTCCACTAGCCCCAGGAACGGATCGAGCCGCCCCGACTCTAGAATCGAGAGCACGTCCTCGCGGAACGCCGCGCGCCGCCGCACCGCGATATCAGCCGGCGTCGGCAGACGCAGCCGCTCTAGCCGCCGGTGGATGGCGCGCTCGATCTGCATCAGCAGCCGCCGCTCGCGCGGCGTCACCAGCGTCAGCGCCTCGCCAGCCGCTCCTGCGCGGCCGGTCCGCCCGATGCGGTGGACGTACGACTCGGCGTCGAGCGGCAGATCGTAGTTGATGATGTGGCTGACCTCAGGGATGTCGAGCCCGCGCGCCGCCACGTCGGTCGCCACCAGCAACTGCGTGTGGCCGGTGCGGAAGCGGCCAAGCACACGCTCGCGCTGCGCCTGGTTGATCTCGCCGTGGATGGCTTGCGCCAGGTACCCCATGCCGTTGAGGGTTTCGGCCACCTCATCGGCGTCGCGGCGTGTGCGCACGAAGATGATCGCCGATTCTGGCTCTTCCAGGTCCAGGATGCGCGCCAGCGCCTCTGGCTTGGCTGGTCCCGGCACCTCGTAGTAGACCTGACGGACGCGCGGCGCCACTGCCTCGCGCTCGGCCACGCGCACGCGCTGCGGCTGGCGCTGGAAACGCTCGGCGAGACTGGCGATGCGCGGCGGGATGGTTGCCGAGAAGAGCGCGGTTTGCCGCTCCTGCGGGAGCGCCGCCAAGATGGCCTCGATATCCTCGATGAAGCCCATGTTGAGCATCTCGTCGGCTTCGTCGAGCACCACTGTGCGGATCGTGCTGAGATTGAGCGTGCCGCGATTGAGGTGATCGAGCAGACGCCCAGGCGTCCCAACCACCACCTGTACGCCGCGCTTGAGCGCGCGGAGCTGCCGCTCGTAGGGCGCGCCGCCGTAGATTGGCAGCGTCACCATCTCGCGGTACTTGCCCAGGTTGTGCAGCGCCTCGGCCACCTGGATCGCCAATTCGCGCGTCGGGGCCACTACGAGCGCCTGTGGCTCCAACTCGCCTTCCTCCAGCCGCTCGACGATTGGCAGCCCGAAGGCTGCGGTCTTGCCGGTGCCGGTGGGCGCCTGCGCCACCACGTCGCGCCCCGCCAGCAGCAGCGGGATCGTCTCGGCCTGGATGGGCGTCGGTGGGCCGTAACCTTGCTCTTCGACCGCACGCAGCGCCGCGTCGCCCAGCCCTAGCGCCGCAAAGGCATCGCGCCCGCTCGGCGGGGGTGTTGCCTCGCCCGACGCCGGGGCTGACGCCTGGCTGGGCACCTCGGGGCCGGTGGCGGCCGTCGAGCTCTCTGTATTGGTCATGTCGTGAAGATCAGTCATCGGTCCCCTGCGCTCCTCTCGGCCTGCATCCCCCGTGGCTGGCGCTGCCGCCCCACGCAAGGGACCGCATGCATTGCCCATCAGTAGATTCTACTGCGGCGCGCGCCTGCCGCGCCCGCGTCTTCTTGCCTGTATGTGATGGCTCCGCGCCTATGCAGCCGCACACCCGGTGCCACGCCTGCGCAGGTGGGGGTGAGCCCTGCCTGCGCCGGGAGGGGGTCTCAGCGCCGGCGGCCGAACCAGATCGCCAGTAGCACCGCGCTGAGCGCGTAGAAGGGCGCCGCGGCGAGGAACGGCGCGCGATAGCCAGCCAGGGTGATTAGCCAGCCGCCGAAGCCCGCCCCCAAGGCCCAGGAAACCTGGAAGCTGACGTTGTACGCGCTGCTGGCCGGCACACGCTGCCGCTCGGGCACGGCTTCCATCAAGTAGGTCTGGAGCGGCGGCCCGGTCAGCCCCATCAGGCCACCGCGCAGCAGATAGGTGAGCGAGGCAATGCCGAGCAACGGGAAGGCTCCGATTGCCAGCAGGCACGGCAGCGAGGCGACCTGCGCCGCAATGGCCGAGCGGATGGTCCCGAGGTGCCTGGCCAGTGGCGCCGCCACGAGCGAGGCGCCAGCTACGACGACTGCCAACGCCGCGCTCAGCGCCCCGAAGTAGGCGGGGCTGGCACCGAGCCGGTTGACGAAGTAGAGGTTCACGTAGGGGAAGAAGATGCCCGCGCCGAAGCCCACGAGTCCTTGTGTCACCGCGAAGCGCCCGATCACGCCGCGCGCCGCGACCCACATGGCGAGCGCCTGTCGCACGGTCTGCTCGCGCCACGTCACGCGCCATGCGTTGGCAGCAGCCTTCCGTCCACGGTTGCGTTTCCCACTCCTCTGCGGCTGCGCCACGTGCGTCCCCTCCCATGCGCTTCCTCCCACTTCGCTTGGGGTATCGGGACGATGTGTCTCCTTCTCACCCTCCGTGATCTCTGCGCCCTCTGTGGTGATAATCTCTGTCCGTTCCTCGTGCATGAGGAGGATCGGCACGATCGAGGGCAGGGCGATAGCGCCCATCACCACCAGCGCCAGCTCGTAGGCCCGCGCCTGCGCGCCTGGCACTAGCAGCGGATCGAGCGCCCGCAGCACAGCGGAGCCTTGCATATCGGCGCGTATGAACCATTCCGGCAGCACGCCGCCCAGCAAGCTGCCGACCACCGTTGCCAGGAAGACCAGTGCGTTGTTCAGCCCGAAGAGCGCCGTGCGCTGCTCTGGCGCGCTATAGGCGGTGAGCAGCGGCGTGTTGACCACCAGCACCAGCGCCACCGAGGCGCCGATGCCCACTGTTGTGACGACGATGACCGCCGGCAGCGGCGCCACCAGCTGTGCCGCAATTGCCACACCGCCCACTAGATTAGACCAGATCAGCGTCGCGCGCCAACCAAGCTTTGCCACCAGCCGGTTTGCCGGCAGGATGCCCAGCCCTGCGCCGATCGTCCCAATCACCGCCACCAGGCCGATGAAGTCGGTCCCGTAGCCCAGTGCGCTGAGGTAGAGCGTGTAGAGGACGCCAATCGCCCCCGCTGTGACCGCCTGGAGCATGTTCGAGAGCAGATAGAGGCGGGCGTTGCGCTGAAGCGCACGGAGGCGAGCGAAGAGATTAGCCGGCATTGCCGGCGAGCGTGTTGAACTGGTCCGGCTGCTCTGGCCGGTGCTCGCGCTCGGGCTGGACCTCAGGTGCGGCGGCGGTCCCGGTCTCGCCGGAATGCCCACGAGCCTCGGCAGCTTGGGCGCCGCTCTGCCACCGCGGAGCGAAACCCGTGTCGGGGCCAGTGACCTCGGCGGAGCTATCCATGATCTTCAGCTCGGACGAGGCCTGAATCGCTGCTTCCTCATAGACGCGCTTGGCGGCGCCGCGGCCGAAGAGCAGCACACGGACAGTCGTCGTGATACGCTGGCGCCAGCCGTAGAACTCGGCGATTCCGGTGACGGCCTTGTCGGTGCTGGTGCGCGCAACCGTCATCGCTTGCTGAGCTTTCGGGGTGTATTCGCGCAGCACAGGCACGACGTGGAGGTGCAGCCAGCGCGCGCCGAACGCCATGCCTACCATCAGCGCGGCGACGATGATCAGCACCAGTCCGAGCTCCAGCAGGAGCAGTACCCCCGCGATCTGGCCCGCGGTGTGCAGCCAGGCCGGCTCGGCCACTGCTTCAGCGATAGCCATTGAGCTGCCCCCGATCCGCCAGCTCGCGCTCGATCTCGATGCGCCGCTTCCGCCGCTTGTCCGCGCGCTTCTTAGCTTCGCCCTTGCCCAGCAGCACCGAGGCCACCTCGCCCGCGCCCACCAGCACGCTGGCGGTGCGCACCGCGGGATCCACGCCGAAGGCACTGGCCGTCTTGGCTCCCTCGCGTACGGCGTTGGAGGTCGTCTTGAGCGACTCGAGGACCGGCATCACCTCGTCCTTGACGTTGAGAACGGTCCGGGTGAACGAGATCACCGCATAGATTAGCGCGGCCAGCAACACCATGCTCACCAGCGCGGTGACGACCAGCACGATATCGAGCACCACCGGCCACCAGCCGGCAATGGTGAACCAGATGGCAAGCGCGAAGGCGATCACCAGGACGACGCCGGCTATGATCGCTGCGATCCTCAACTTGCTCTGCGTGCGCCCGTCGTTCTGCATGCGCCTGCGATCCTTTCCGCCGCGAGCCGCTGCCTGAGAAGGGAACCTGCTCTCGCGGGCGTCTGCGCTCATCCAACAAGAGGATACGCGCTGCGCGCGGCCGTTCGCCAGCCCTGCCCGGCGCCGGCCAGGCAGTGCGCTCACAAACGGAGCGCACGAAATGTGCCAGCCACCCGTCGAAGCCAGCCGCCAGTGGTTACGCTTTGGGATACCTTATAGTTAGAGCGTCTGAGGCGCCTGGGCCGTTTCGCGAGCGGGAGCAATGCGCGGACAGCAGGAAGGGGAGCTCGCACCCAGCGAGCCCCCCTATGCGCGCGGCGCCGCACCGAGCCGGTTCAGCCCTGGGTGGCAGCCTCCGCCTTGTGCAGACGCGCCATCAGGCGCGACTTGCGGCGGGCGGCGTTGTTGGGATGCAGGACACCCTTGCGCACTCCGCGGTCGAGCGCGGTGATGGCCTCTCGGACGGCCTCGGCGGTTTCGGGCGCCTCGGCGTCCGCGTCAATGGCGGTGCGCGCTTTGGTCACTTCGGTGCGCACTTCGGACTTCACGCTCTTGTTGCGCAGGCGCCGCTTCTCTTCCACGCGCATGCGCTTCTTGGCCGACGGCAAATTCGGCATTTCGGACAGCTACCTCCTCGGTGCGCAGGCCACTCCCGGCCGCGGCGCTCCGCTGCTTGCGTTCTGGTCTTCTGGACTTCCGGCGTTCTATCGAGCGGCCCGCGAAGCGCAACTGTCGCATTGCCTGGCAAGGCACACGCTTCGACCGGCGAACCACGCCACAATCCGCCGTAGTATATCAGAATTGCGGCCGCCGGGCAAGCCGAGTACGCCTCAGCGCCGCGGACCGTTCGGCGTGCAGCCGGAATCGGGCACATGCAATTCCCGACTGTCTATCCCTTCGGCCACCTCAGCCACCAGCTCTAGCAGCTCGTCCAAATCGAAGGGCTTGGCCACCACCGGCACGCCCATACGTGCCATCAATGCAGCCAGGCTCGGTGAGATCGAGTCCTTGTTCGCCGTGACAACGATGAAGCGGTGTGAGTCGGACAGCGTTGGATCAGCCGCCGCCGTTCGCAGCACGGCTTCGCCACCCAGCCCAGGCATTCGCAGATCGAGCAGCGTCACGACTGGCTGCGCGCTGGCCCGTAGCGTCGCGAGCGCCGCGCCGCCCTCTGCCGCCTCCTGCACCGTGTAGGCTTCGTCCTCCAGTGCCGCACGCAGCGTCCTGCGGATCGCCGCGTCGTCGTCCACCACCAGTATCCGCACGATGGTTGCTCCCGTCACGACGCGCACCTGCCTCGTTGGGACCGGCGCCTTGCGCGGCACTCCGCTGTACACGCGCGTCCCAGCCGACGTATCTGGTTCCGCTATATTCTAACGGGCCCAGACGTGGGGCATAACGTCCCCGCCGTTGTACCTGTGACCTTTGGGGTCGCAAGATCATGGCCGTTCGGGCATCATGCGGACTTCGTGGCGCCCACGCCGAAGTCCATAACCGCGCCCATGCCGACGCGGGCCAGCGCCGCGGAGGGGGCAGAGGAATACAGGCGGCGACGGCGCACTGTTGAGATGGAATTGTGATGTGGGGGGGGGGTCAGCGTGTTGGCGGCACCGTGACCGCCACCGATTCTCTCTTGCGCGCACCTCGCCCGTCCGCTATACTTGCCGCACGGTCGCTCTGGCATGCGGAGGTTGATCGGCAGGAGGAGGTAGCGGTGGGAGCGACACTGAATCGGCTGCTGCGTTGGCGCTACTACGTCCCGGCCTCGCTCGCGCTGATGCTCGCACTCGTGGGGGGCAGCGGCATCGAGCTGGCGATCCGTGTCGGTGGTTGGCCGCCGGCTTTCCTTGCGCCGCACGACACCATCACGATCACCGGTCCGGGCGTCACGTCTAGCGGGCAGATACAAGCGTACGCGCTGGGGGCAGTCCGACAGCCTGGCGTCTACGTGCTCTGGCAGGGGGCACGGGTTCACGACTTGATCGAGCTGGCCGGTGGGACACTGGCAGAGGCGGATCTGTCGCAAGTGAGCCTGGCGGCAGCGCTGAGCGACGGACAGTCGGTCTATGTGCCACGCGTGGGCGAGGCGGTTCCGTTAGAGCGCGGGGGCAAAGTGGACCTCAATGCAGCGACGGCCGACCAGCTTCACAACTCGCTGGGCATCACACTGAGCACCGCGCGACGCATCGTGGCCTATCGTGCCGCACACGGCGCGTTCACCGCCGTCAGTCAATTGCTGCTGGTGCCGGTGAGCCGCACGATCTACGACCGGATCAAGGATCTTGTCACGGTCTGAGCGCAGGCTATCTGGCGCCACAAGGTGTGGCGAGGGTGTGGCGAGGGTGTGGCGGGAGGTTACTTGGCGGGCGAGACGTGGCGTATGCGGTAGGCGAGCAAAAATGATCCCCCCGCTGCCGGTGGCGCGGCCGGGAGGCGCACAACGGCGCGGCGGCCGGGGACCTTGCCGGTCCGACTGCGGGGGGACCTCAGCCAAGCTGGAGGTAAGCCGTCGTCAGGTGCAATTGGCGGCGGCCCTTGCGCTTGTGCAATCAACGTGCCACACTCGCGTGCAGGCCGTCAAATATGATGTGCTGAGGACGCCGCAACGGCGCGTCGTGCGCGGCATAGCGGCCGAACGGCATGCGCTGGCGGCGTGGCGAGCCGTGGGTCTCAGGCACTCCGGGCGAAGCCAGCGACAACCTGCGAGGAACGCGAGGGGACATGGGCGCGACCGACGCGACTGCTGAGGCCGCCGCAATCGACGAGACGGCGGGGGTGGTGCTGGCGGGGGGCCGGAGCCGGCGCATGGGCCAGCCAAAGGCGGCGCTGGAGATCGGCGGTGAGCCGTTGCTGGGGCGGGTGACGGGGCGGCTGAGGGATGCGCTGCCAGGCAGAGTGCTGGTGGTTGGGCTGGAGGAGCTCGCGCCGCTGGTGCCGGACGCGGCCGTCATCCCCGATACGCGGGCTGGGGCGGGGCCGTTGGCAGGACTGGAGGCGGCGTTGGGCTACCTCGCTGGGTTGTCAGGGACGCCATATCGCCGGGCCTTCGTCGTCGCATGCGACATGCCTTTTGTGGCGCCGGCGCTGGTGCGGGCAATGGCCGTCTTCGCCGCGACAGATACAGGTGCTGAGTGTGTGGCGCTGCGCGGCGAGCGCGGACCAGAGCCGCTGCACGCGGCGTACAGTCTGTCCCTTTTGCATGAGGTCACCGCGCTGCTCGAGGCGGGCGAGCACTCGATGAGCGCACTGTTGGGGCGTGCGCGGGTCGCGGAGTTTCCAGCGGAGATGGCGACGGCGCTCGATCCCGCTGGCCGCTCGGCTTTCAATGCCAACACACCCGAGGAATGGGCTACGGCGCTGGTGCTGGCACAGGCGGAGCGCTCGCGGGCGCACTGAGCTTGTACCAGGTTGCGCCTGACACTTGACCCGCTATCTAAGGTAATGCTAATATCCGACTGACGCACTAGGATATGGAGCCAGGCACGGTGAGACGCGCGGTGCGGGCCGCACGCAATTGCTGGAAGCCGCGTGGCGAGTGGGAGGAGAGAACAGCCCATGCTACCCACCTTCGTGCTGTTTCTGCGTGAGGGGCTCGAGGCGAGCCTGGTCGTGAGCATCCTGTTTGCAACGTTGCGGCAGCTCGGCCAATTGCGGCAGATGCGCGCGGTGTGGATGGGCGTCGCGCTGGCGGTGCTCGGCTCGCTCGGTGGGGCGGCGGTGATCTTCTTCACCGTGCGTCAGTACGACGATACACGCGGCCAGATGATCTTCGAGACGGTGACGTATCTGGTCGCGGTGGTGCTGCTGACGTATATGACGTTCTGGATGCAGCGGCACAGCCGGACGCTGAAGAAGGAGATCGCAGCCAAGGCAGGGATGGCCGGATCGGGCTTCGCGTTCGGGCTGCTGGCGTTTACGACGGTCGGCCGCGAGGGGTTGGAGTCGGCGGTCTTCACGCTGGCGTTCGCCTTCCAGACCGACGGCGCGCTGCTGATCCTGGGTGGACTGCTGGGCATAGCGGCGGCGATCCTGCTGTGCGTCATGATCTATCGTTTGGGCTACCGGCTCGACTATCGCATCTTCTTCCGCGTGATGGGTATTCTGCTGCTCTTCTTCGCCGCGGGACTGCTGGGCAATGCGATTCAGAACGTCCAGGAACTGGGCTGGCTGAACCTGGGCACGGTCCAACTGTGGAACACCAGTCACATCTTGAGCCAAGCGAGTCCATTAGGCGATCTGATGCACGGTCTGATGGGCTACAGCGAGGCGCCGACACTGCTCCAGGCATTCGGTTATGTGGCGTATCTGGCGGTGGCGGGGGCGCTCTTCTGGCGGCTGACCCGCAAGCCGCCCCAGGCGCTGCAGCAGGCATCTGGCAGTACTCCAGCGTCGAGTACCGTGGCGACTGAGCCGGCCTAGCGCGGCGGTGATGGTGACAGCCGGCAGAGAATGGCGAAGATGACGGCTCCGATGGCGCGTTTCCGCGGTCGGGGCCGTCTTGTTGCGTGTTGGATGCGGCTGCCATAATGAGAGGCGGGCCAGTCCAGCACGCGGCGAGCGAATGTTGTTCAGCGCGTCCACGGCTACGACAGCGGCGACAGAGCGATAGGGGAGAGCACAACGATGTCGGTGACATTGACGACGGAAGATCTGATCATCGGCGGCAAGCGGGTGCCCTCGGAGACGGGACGCACCTATGAGACGGTGAATCCGGCGAACGGCGAGGTGCTGGCGCGAGTGGCCGAGGCGGGCGTGGAGGATGTCGAGCGCGCGGTGGCGGCGGCGCGGGCGGCCTTCGACGAGGGGCCGTGGCCGCAGTGGCATCCAGGCCGGCGGGCGCGGGTAATGCTCAAGATCGCGCAGCTCATCAACGAGCGGGTGGACGAGCTGGCGACGCTCGAATCGAAGAACTGCGGCAAGACGATTCGCGACGCGAAGGCCGAGGTGAAGGGCATCGCGATCTGCTTCGAGTATTACGCGGGCGCAGCGACCAAGATCGGCGGCGAGCAGATTCCAATGGCAGGCGGCGCGCTGGACGTGGTGCTGCGCGAGCCGATCGGCGTCGCCGCGCAGATCATCCCCTGGAACTACCCCTTCGTGATGGCCGGCTGGAAGCTGGCTCCGGCACTGGCCGCCGGCTGCTGCGTGGTGCTCAAGCCTGCCAAGCAGACGCCGCTGACCGCGCTGGCGCTGGGCCAAATCTGCCTGGAGGCAGGCGTACCGGCGGGCGTGGTGAACGTGCTGACGGGGTCGGGTCCGCTGATTGGCGCGGCGCTGGTGCGCCACCCCGGCGTGGATAAGGTCGCCTTTACCGGCTCGACGGAGGTCGGCCGCGAGCTGATGCGGATGGCCTCGGACCAGATCACACGTCTCTCGCTGGAGCTGGGCGGCAAGTCGGCCAATATCGTCTTCGCCGATGCCGCGATGCCCAAGGCAGCCGAGCAGGCGGTCTTCGCTAGCTTCCTCAATGCCGGGCAGGACTGCACGGTGCGCTCGCGGGTGCTGGTGCAGCGCGAGATCCTGGAGGATTTCACGGGGCAATTTGTGGAGAAGGTAAAGCAGCTTCGCGTTGGCGATCCGCTGGACCCCAAGACGCAGGTGGGCGCGCTGATCTCGTCGCAGCAGAAGGAGCGCGTGGAGGACTACATCCGCATCGGCCAGGAAGAGGGCGCGCAGCTGGCATGTGGCGGCGCGGCACCTGACGATCCGGCTTTGGCGAAGGGCAACTTCCTGCTGCCGACGGTGCTGACGGGCGTTTCGCCGGAGATGCGGGTGGCGCAGGAGGAGATCTTTGGGCCGGTGGCGGTGATCATTCCCTTTGAGGATGAGGCCGACGCGATCCGCATCGCCAACAGCACGATTTACGGACTTTCGGGCTCGATCTGGACGCGCGACATCGGCCGTGCGCTGCGGGTGGCGAAGAAGGTGAAGACCGGCACGCTCTCGATCAACAGCAACGACAGCGTGCATGTGGAGGCACCGTTTGGAGGCTACATGCAGTCAGGGCTGGGCCGCGAGCTGGGGATGTACGGCATCGCGCTCTACACCGAGGTCAAGAACGTCTACATTGATCTCGACTGAGCGCTCGATGCGCTTGCTTGTAAGTCAGGGACGCTCTAAACCCTGATTGGAACCCGCCAAAGACTGACACTCGGCCCTTCCCCTCGTCGGGAGGGGCCGTTGTTTGTCTTGCAGTCTGCCCCGGTGAAGGTCGCGTGATGGTTTGGGCGGCTCGTGCGTCAGTATGACATCGAGCGCAAGCGGGGCGGGTGCGGGAGCTGGTGGGGAGCGGAGCCGATGGCGGAGCAGACCGAGCGACAGCGTGCTGGCGGCTTGAATGATCCTGCGCCGCCGACCGATCACGCTGCGCAGGCCATGCCCGGCGATGAGCTGACCGCGCTGATCGAGCTGGCGCGCAGTGGCGACCGCGAGGCCTTCGCCGCACTGATGGGCATGCACGAGCGGCAGGTGCGGATCTTCCTGGCGCAGCTCACCGGCGACGACGAGCAGGCGCGCGATCTGACGCAAGACGTGTTCGTGCGCGTGTGGGATCGCATCGGCGAGCTGCGCGAGACGGCCAGCTACCGCTCCTGGCTGTTCCGGCTCGCCACGAATGTCGCGCGCTCGGCACTGCGCCGGCGCCGGCTGCTGGCGTGGATCTCGCTCGACCGCCCGCTACGTCGCCATCAAGACACCACGCCTGACAGTCGGCCTCTGGAAAGTCTGCTCGGTCCTGCGCCGGAGAGCGGCTTTGATGAGCGGCTAGCAGAGACTCAGGCGCTGGCTGCCGCGCTGCGGCATGTGCCGCTGGAGTATCGCGCGTGCCTGCTGCTGCACGCTGGACTGGGCTTCAGTGTGGCGGAGGTGGCGCGGCAGCTGGACCTGACGCCGGGGGCCGTGCGTATGCGGCTGCACCGTGGCCTAGCGTTGCTGCGCGAGGCCTATCTGCGCGAAGGCGGTGAGGTCCCCTGATGAGAAACGAACAAGGTCCTTCCATGCAGTCAACCCTTTGTGAGCATGACACGAGCCTGATCGCGCGGGCTGCGCTGGGCGAGCTGAGCGACGACGAGCGGGCGGCACTCGACGCACGACTCGCCGCCTGCCCCACGTGCAGAAGCCGGCTCGACGACTATCGCGTGCTGTTAGACGGCATGGCGGGGCTGTTCGAGGTTTCGGAATCGCCCGCTGACTCGCGAGCTATTCTGCCGCCGACGTTGCCAACGGAAAGGAGACTTGGCATGAGCGCCCCCACTGAGAACGATCTCCCGCAGCAGCCAATGCCGACTCGCCCGCGCCATCGTCCCTCCGCGCTGGCCGGGGGCCTCGTCGCTGCGCTGCTGATCGTCGCACTGGTTGGCCTATACGCTTTCCTTGGCCCAGGGCACGGCACGACCAGCGCTGGCAAGACCGCTGTCGTGCCAACCGTCACGCACTCGGCGGCCGACTGTGCTGGTGTGCCTACGCCGGTGCCCGTCACCCTAAACCTCGCAAATACGATCGGACAGTATCCCTTCGTGATGGGCGGGTTCGCGGGGGAGACGGCCACGCTGGGGGCGGGAGGCGCGCCGACACCCCACGGCTACTATGGCAAGGCGGTGGCGCAGGTGTACCCAGGATTTCCCGGCACCGTCACCCTCACCGGCAAGAGTCTCGACACCGGGGCGCCGCTCTGGTTCGTCAGCTTCACCAGCGAAACCCCGGCGACCTCGCAGACCTTCCGCGATCTTGGTCCCAATAGTGGATACGTCGGTTACATCTTGCTGCCGGCGACGGGCTGCTACTCGCTGACGGCGGTGTGGGACGGTGGAAGCTGGACCGTCCCGTTCTATGGAAAACTCTAGTCGTCTGGATACGCCGCGAAACCTATGTGCCAGACATCGACGGACACCGCCGGTCATTTCCGGACGGCACGTCGGGCGACGTGCTGGCCGGCCCTTGACAAGTAGAAAATATGTTCTATGATTGAGGCATCAACCGCCGGCAGGCCAGCCATCGCGCTTGGGCCGCCGGCAGCGGTCAGCCCGAACACGGCGCCGCTCTTCCCCGTGGGAATCCGCGTGGGCAAGAGTGGCGCCATTCTTCTTGGCGGGCGGCCGCGCAGGGGTCATGCCAGAAAGGACGGAATCAGCTATGGAGCGAAAGCCCGTGCGCCGCCGCGCGGCCGCTCTGGCCGAGCCGGAAGCGGCGGCTGCGGCGCCGGCTCCGAAGCCAACGCCGAGTGCGGTAGAGGATGACGCTAGCAAAGCGGCGACCGAGACGATTACCGAAGCGGTTGGGGCTGGGGCGAGCGTTGCCGTCGCGCGTGATGATGTGTGCCGCGTTGGCTACGCGCCGATCGTGCGGGTGGATGCGCCGCGGCGCGAGATCGAGCTATGCGCCACCAGCGAGGCGATTGATTCGTACGGCACGGTCTTCGATTATGAGGCCAGCAAGGCGGCGTTCGGGCGGTGGCTGGGCAACGTGCGCGAGATGCATGAACGGCGCGCGGTCGGCCGGCGGGTGGCGGTGCGCTGCGACGACGAGGCGCGCCGGGTGTACGTGCGGGTGCGCATCTCGGCAGGGGCGGCTGATACGTGGGCCAAGATCGCCGATGGGACGCTGCGCGGCGCGAGCATCGGGGCGAGCAAGGTGGTCTGGCAGCGCCAGGTGCGCCGCGCGGACGGACGCGAGCAGCCGGTGCAGGTGGCGACAGCGTACGACCTGGTGGAGCTGAGTCTGGTGGACAATCCCAGCAATCCCGACGCGCTGGGCATCACTATCGTACGGGCGGCCGAGCCGGATATCGCGCTGTTGGCAGAGCTGGAGGATGGCGGCGCATCGCTGGCAGATATCCCCGCGCTCTACCAGCCGCCGCTGCCCGGCATGGCGGCGCTGCCGCTCGTGGGGCCGCGTGAGCAGGGGGACACGCCGGTGGAGATGCCGCAGCCGGCGCAGGACGATGGGGGCACGGAAGGATCCGGCCCCCGTGAGGGGGCGGACGAGCAGGGCAGGAGCGTGCGCAGCTAACCGGGCGTGCGCAGCACGCCCCCACGGAGCGGGGAGGAGGAGGAGGAACGCCAGTGCGCTGCGTGGGCGGGCGACGATGAGGAGCGTCGGGGCAGCGCGAGGATGGATGTAGGGAGCGAGGAGCACGCGGGCGTCCACTGGACACCCCTACGAAGCGAGGAAGACGCACGGCGCGAGCATAGAGAGAAGCAGCAGCGGGCGCAGGGCCCTTTCAGTGCCGAGCCGGCGGGCTATCCCGATATGGGCGTGCCCGCGCAGGCGGAAGAGCGGCCGACGGCAGGGCAGCCAGGCGGCGGGAATGCGCGCGAGCGGTTCCATGCGGCGGCGCGGGGCATCCTGATGGGATGCGGCTGCGGGCAGTGTGAGGCGGCGCTGGCGGCGCTTGGAGGGGCATCCCCACTGGGGACAATGGACGATGAGGGGCTTGCCGGTGCCGAGCGTGGATTGGCGCCTGAGGATGCGCGGCTGCGTGAGGCGGCACTGGCTCGCGCGCTGGCGGCAGGACTGGGCGCGAATGCGCGGAGCGTCGAGCGGGTGGAGGCTGGCGTGCGGGCACTGGACGAGGCGGTGCGGGCGGCGTCTGGGGTGATAGAGGGCGTGCTCGGCGAGCTGCGAGCGCGCGTCGAGCGGATCGAGGCGCAGCCGCTGCCGGGCGGTCCGGCCCTGCACGCGGTGGCCGTCGAGAAGCCGTCGCCGCTCGCACCGGCCGCGGGCGCGCACGGTCCGGTCGGCCCCGCCGAGCAGTATCGGGTGCTGGAATCGCTGGCCGGGAGGCTGAGCGATCCGCAGGCGCAGATCGCGGTTGCCGCGGAGCTGATCCGGCTGCGGCAGCAGGAAGGAGGGCGCTAGGCGGCGCGGTCTCCAGAGGCTAGCGGAACCGCAGACGTAACGGAAGCAACGGAGGCAGCGGAGGCTCGCGGAGGGGGCGATTGGCGCTGGATACGGCGTTGGCACTAGAGCAGGACAGGGTGAGACCAGACAGGGTTTCGTTGGAGCTGCGAGGCAGATAAGGAGTACGGAGAGATGGGGACGGGGTTGTATCAGCCGGGGCCGATGGGGCCGACGATCAGCGACGAGACGGTGACGCTGGTGCGTGAGGCGATGGTGGACACGACGCGCAGCATCACCACTGCCAGCGGTCTGCTGGGCTACGAGCTGGAGACGCCGGCAAAGGTGATCGTGCCGGTCATCACGCCGCTGGTCAATATGCTGCCGCGCCGGCGGGGCGTGGGCGTGGATATCGTTCACTGGAAGGCGATCACCAGCTTCGATACGGCGCGCAACTGGGGCGTGCTGGCGGACGGCGGCACGCCAAGCCAGGTGACCTACGCCGTGGCGGCGCTGCAGAACACGCATCAGACGATCTCGCTGATGAACAGCGTCACCTTTCAGGCGCAGTGGCGCGGACGCAGCCTGGAGGCGGATCTGCGGGCGCGGCGGGTAGCGGAGCTGCTCTACCAGCTCAAGATGGTGGAGGAGCGCTGGATTCTGGGCGCGAGCAGCTATCTGATGGTGCCGCCGGCGCCGGTGCTGGCGACGGCCGCGACGGGCGGGACAGTGGCGGCGGGGACGTATTGGGTGAAGGTGACGGCGAAGAACGCGCAGGGCGAGACGACCGGCTCGGGTGCGACAAAGATCGTCACCACCGGGGCGACCTCGACGATCACCATTACGGTCTTCACAGTGCCCAACGCGACGCAGTACAACGTCTACATCGGCTCGGGCGCGAGCCTGCCGGCGGATAGCGCAATGTGGCTGCAGGCGGGCATCTCGGGCGCCAACGCGCCGCAGCCGGCGATTGGCGGGACGGTGACGCTGGCGGATGGGGCGACGGTGATGCCCTCCGGCGAGGTGAATCCAGCGTACATCACGCTGGCGCTGAGCGCGCCGCCGGCGACCAGCGGCACAGCGCTCTCGACGGTGGCGGCCAACACGGCGAAGACGTTCGTGGATGGCAGCGGCAACGTGCTGATGTGGGACGGGCTGATTGCGCAGGCGCTGGGCAATGCGAGCACGGCCAACGGGGCGACGCTTGGGGCGCAGGTGGCGCAGCCGGCCGGAGCCGATGGCAAGCTGGTGCTCTCGGACATTGACAACCTGCTGGCGGGGATGTATCTCCAGGCGGCGGGCGATCCCGACTCCATGGTGATGAATCCGCTGGACAATGTGCGGCTGACGAATCTGGTGGTGGGCGCGGGGCAGCTGCGCTACGTGGTGCAGGCGGGCGATTCGGCGGACCAGGGGCAGCTCACGGCGCAGTCCCGGGTGACGCGCTATCTCAACAAGAGCACAGGCAAGGAGATCCCGATCGTGCTGGATCGCTACTGCCCGCAGGGGGTGGTCGTGTTCCTGCCGCTCTCGGTTCCGTTCCCGGTGCCGGAGATCGCCAACGCGGTGGAGATCGAGACGAACCAGGAGTACTGGGGCGTGGATTTCGCGGTGACCGACTCGAATTTCAAGTTCGCGGACTAGACTATGTGGATGAGACGCTGAA
Organism: Ktedonobacterales bacterium; assembly: GCA_035763125.1. GTDB lineage: Bacteria > Chloroflexota > Ktedonobacteria > Ktedonobacterales > JADMIN01 > SMAG-U1939. The sequence continues at coordinate 2,593 of DASUBU010000040.1, read as the reverse complement.
GGTGTATTTCCTCGGCGGGCTGGGCGTAATCCGCGGGATCTATCCGAGCTTCTAGGGGGACATCACCTCCCGGCCGTAGGGGCGTGCGCAACGCGCCCCTATGCCCCATGCATTCGGCACGTGGAGAGGGTGAGCCATGCGCGAGAGTACTCGCCCGTGGCCCATTGCCGCAGCCCCCCGTGTGGGGCCGCAAGAGCTTAGATATCCTGCACCGGACTAGGGGGCGGGGGGAAGCACAGCGAGGGGCGCAGGGACGTCGTGGACGCGAAAGGCCCAGGTGCGCGTATCCAGGTCATCGTCGAGTACGGCGATGACGCGGTAGCCGCTGGCCTTGGGAAAGGTAGTTTCCACGCTCAGGCCGAGAACCGCGTGCTGCTCGGCCCCCTGGGGGAGATTTGCCGGACGGCCAACACTGAGTTGGGCGTCGGCGCGTACGACCACAACGGCAGCATCCTCGTCCTCGACGCGCACAGTGAGACGATGCGGCTGGTTTGTTTGAGTCCAAGGAATGCGAACCGAGACAGCGATGCCAAGGTGACTGACGGGCGGAGGGCTGCCGGGCTGTATGACGCGATGGTGATCAGTCCAGCCGCCCCCGCTGATGTAGAGCAGTCCGTTGACGGCCTCGACGTGATTCGCTAGCATCACGTAGTCAATGGACGGGTTTTCGAGCATGTTGCGTTCTCCTCGCGACGAGTGTATACTTTGTCTACAATTGTAGACGAATGTATACAGGGCGTCAAGGAGATCGCCGCGTGTACATCGAAGAGTGGGTATGGGACGAGGGCAATCTCGGCGAGCTCGCCCGACACGGGGTCACGTCGCGGATCGTGGAATCGGTCGCGGAGGAGGCTCCGCTGTTCCGGCGCAACAAGCGCGGCCGAGCGGCGTCGCATCAGATGATCGGCCCTGATCCCGGTGGGCGCGTGTGGACAATCTGCATTGGCCCGATTCCTGGGGCACCCGGACAATGGCGGGCGATCACAGGGTGGCCCGCTGACGACGATGAGGTCGCATGGTACCGGAGGAGCAGACGATGAGCAAGAAGTCTGAACATAACGAAGAGAACGAGGCGCGTGAGCTTTACGAGCACCGACAGGATCCGGACGAATGGGAGCAGGAACCGGAGCGGATCGAGGTGCGCCCGGCGCGATCGAGCGTGCTTTCGGTGCGCTTGCCGCGGGCGGAGTTCGATGCGCTGGAGGAGGCTGCCGCGACGGCAGGAGAGACGCTCTCGGAGTATGCGCGGCGAGCGGTGATGCAGCGGATACTAGGCAGAGGAATGCCAAGTGGGATCACCACGGTGAGCCGCTCGGTCGGCGTGGTGGGCAATCCCGCCGCGTTCCTCGATCTGTGGGTATGGAGCGGCAGCGGTGGGCAGGGCGAAGTGCGCGTGGAAGACCAGACGCTGGCCAAGAAATAAGCGGGCAGCACGTGTGGCGCAAAGCGTGGCCGAGGCGCTGTCGCCTCGGCCATCTTTACGTCAGTTCAGGCGCTGCTCGTAGTCACGCGCCCGCCTCGCGCCTCCGCATGGAGGCGTGTCACATGATGGTCGGGCTGCCACAGCGAGCGAGCTATGGGCCTATCCGCGCAGGGACGCCAGGACGGCGTTGCACGCCTGCTCGCAGCGGCGGCAAGCCTCCATGCACGTCTGGCAGTGGGCCATGCCGTGACGCGCATGCACCTCGCACTCGTCGCCACACACGCGGCAGGTCTGCACGCAGGCCTGGAGCGCGGCGCGCGCCACCGTGGCGTCGAAGGCGGTCTGGCGCGACATGATCCGGCCGGTCGCCAGGCACACATCGGCGCAATCGAGGTCGAGGCGGATGCAGCGGACCATCGCCTCCACCGGCCGCTCGCCGAGGTCGGCATCGGCGCAGGCAGTACAGGCCTGGGCGCAGTCGAAGCACGCGCGGATGCACTCGACGAGCGCGTTCGCCTCCACGGATGGCTTGCTGGGGTTGGCTTGAGACATCGGTGCGGCGTACGTCATGTTTGGTCGTTCCTTCCTGCTTGAGCATGCAGCAATCTGGACCGGTACCTGTCCTGTCCCGTGACTCCGGCATATATCGGCGGTGTGGCGCCGCAGGGGACGTGCCATGGCCGGGTGCCACGCGCCATACCGCTGCCCGCCCGTTCCGGCCATCACGCGGGGCGCGGATGCGCCAGGTCGTTCGCGACGTCTTTGCGGGTGATGGTGAGATAGGCGACCAGGACGACGATCAGGATGGTGAGGACCAGGCAGACAGGCCCGTCACCCACGTCCAGGCCGGTGAAGCTCTTGGGCTTGCCAAACCAGTCGGCGAATGAGGCGCCTAGCGGCCGCGTGAGGATGTAGGCGAACCAGAAGGCGACGATGGCGTTGAGGCCCGCGAGCCGGTAGCCCAGCGCCGGCACGAGGATCAAGGCCGTAAACAACAGGCCGGAGACGAAGTAGCCCAGGCCGAGGGTTGAGGCCGTCAGGTCGCCGGCGGCGGTGCCGAGGGCGAAGGTCGCCATGACGGCGGCCCAGTAGAAGAGCTCGCGGCGCAGGGTGAAGATGCTGTGGATGGAGAGCGTGCGCTCGACGGCGTACCAGGCCGCGAAGATGACG
>DASUBU010000039.1:0-3335 GCA_035763125.1 Ktedonobacterales bacterium | reverse complement strand
TATGTTCGTCTTCGATGATCAAAGCAATATCGGCAGCGGCATGCGGCTGCAAAGCCCTGCCTACGATACGGCCGAGCGGCGCTACGACATCGAGGTCACGAGCAGTGGCAGCATGGTCACCATCAGCACTGGTTGACGACGACTCCCAGGGGCCGGCGAATGAATTCGCGCCTCAACGGCTGTCCCCAGTGGGGATGCCCTGTCCCCAGTGGGGATGCCCCTGCGGCCACGAAGTCCGCCTGCGCGGACTGGGGACGTAGTGGCAGGCTCCCGGCCTGAAGCGCCGGGACGAATCCTGTGCCAGGCGTAAGAATAGCCCAGGCACATCCGGTATCAGTGTCGTCGGTGCCCTCCGCGATGCCTTCGTTCTTCTGTGTCTCTCCTCCGCTTCCTCCGCGGTGAATCGCTCTCCCTCCCGCCTCAAGGTGTATACGTGATGCGGTAGACCAGGCTGGCCTTGTCGTCGCTGACGTAGAGGGCGCCATCCGGCCCAACCGTTACGCCGACCGGACGGCCGGAGGCCTGGTTGCCCTGCAGCCAGCCGGTGACGACGTCTCGTGGGGGGCCGGCGACAGTGCCGTTGGCGTCGAGTGGGACGAAGACGACCTTGTAGCCGGTGGGCACACTGCGGTTCCACGAGCCGTGGAACGCTACGAACACGCCATGGTACTGCGCCGGGAACGGCCCCTGCCGGTAGAATGCCAGCCCCAGAGGTGCCGAGTGCGCCTGCATCTTCTCTAGCGGCGCCTCCACCCCGTCGCAGCTGCCAGGATGGCCTGTATCGGGATCCACGATGGTGCCAGCATGGCAGGAGGGCCAGCCGTAGTTGGCGCCGTCGCGCAGGGCGTAGATCGTCTCGGGCGGCGAGTTGTCGCCGAGGTTGTCGCGGCCGTTGTTGGTGGCCCAGAGCTGCTGGTTCCAGGGGTTGATGGCCAGGCCGACGGCGTTGCGCAGGCCGCGAGCGAAGAGGCGACCACCGGAGCCATCGGCGTTGTAGACCCACACGGCCGCGCGGTGTGGATCGGACTCGATACAGACGTTACATGACGAGCCAATGGACACGTAGATCTTACCATCAGGGCCGATCAGGACGGTGCGAGTCGTATGCCCCGGTGGTCCAGGCAGCGTGGGCACGACGGCCTGGACGGAGGTCGCACGCAGATCCGGGCCAAGGACGAGCCGGCTGATACGGGTGGTTTCACCGACGTAGAGCGCGCCCTGTGCATAGACCACGCTGCTGGGAGCATTGAGTCCGCTAGCGACAGTCACCTTTTGTGTGACACGTCCGGTGTGGTCGGGATCGCGCAACGCCGTCACGCGGCCGGCGTTGCGCTCAGCCACAAATAGCGTTCCATCCGGTCCGAAGGCCATGAAGCGCGGGCCAGACAGCCCTGATGTGTAGAGGGTCGCGCGGAAGCCGGTGGGCACGTTGAGGTACGCGACGGTGGGCAATTGCTTGGCTGTAGGTGACGCAACTTGCGCCGATGTGGCGGTGGGCGCGGTCGTCGAGGTGCTCGCTTGCGCGCAGCCGGCGAGCAGCATCAGCACGGCGCCAAGCGCGACCCGCCATACTCCACGGCGGCGCGCCGAGCCACCAGCACGCGATAAGCGTGGAAGACGGCTCTTAGTCGAGGGGCGAGAGGGGGGCAATGGTGTGCTCATGGGCCACAGTGTACCCCACCGCCAACCGCAATACGCCAGGTCGCTTCCGCAGGCACTGACGATTGCGCGACGTCAGTGCGCGCCGAGCTCGCTACTTGTGCCGTTTCGGGGTGGCAGTGGCGCTTGGGGATGCGGTAGGCGAAGGATGCACTTGCGTAGGCGCGACCTGCGGGTGGAGCAGGTTGTTGGCGAGGCTGCTGGCTTGCAGCACCCCCATACAGCCCAACACGATCAACGCGCCGACGACGCCTAGGGCGACGATGCTCACCCAGCGCGCCATCGGATGAAAGCGCTGCGGCGGTTTGATCGGGTGCGTTCGTGGCCGCGGTACAGCCAGGCGACCTGAGACGGCGATGTAGGACTGCGTGTTCCAGAATTCATCCTCGCGCTGCCAATCTTCATCCGTCAGCGGGCGTGTGGGAGTGGCTGGACGCCGAGCAGGTGTAGCGGGGAATGGCTGTTCGCCGGGGTCAAATTCCGCGCCGGCGGACTGATCCTCCTGCCACACGTACTCACCAGGGCCCACGGACGCAGCACTTGTGAAGTCACCGGCGGCGGGCGGAGAGTCTCCGCCCGGATGGTCCGGGCCAAGATCGCCGACTCGCGCTGTGGCCTCCGACATCCTTCCCTCGTCTTTCCCCATTTCCCGCACCGCCGGCCTCCGCACCATTCATCCACATGTCGCACGGCCGCATCTCACCCTATCACAGCTAAAGTAAGCGCCACCGTGCCTGGCTCAAGGATAGCAGATCGCCGCAAGCGTAGCTGTGAGGCGCTTCACACGGCTGTAACAGTCGTGGAGGTGACTGGAACGTGAGACCGTCCACTAGAATGACGCGGGAACCTGACAGAAATTACTCGGCAATTTTGCGTAAAGTGCTCAGCGATTCCGCGAATAGAGCGGCCAGACGGGCGTTATTCAGGAGCAACGCCCGGTTCGCCGCGATGCTCTCGCCTCCCGTCAGCTCGGCCACTCGCGCCAAGAGAAACGGCGTCGTTGCCGGACCGCGGATGTCCCGCGCCGCAGCCTCGGCCAGCGCGGCGTCTATCGCCGCTCGCATCGCGCCAGCGGGCAGGGCGAGCTCGGCGGGGATCGGGCAGGTCACAAGCAGCCCACCACCCAGGCCGGCGTCCCATTGGGCAGTGGCGATGGCGGCGACCGCGTCGGGCGTCTCGGCGCGGTGGGGAACCGGCAGGCCGCTTGTGGGCGAGTAGAACGCGGGCAGCTCGGAGGTCTGATAGCCGATCACGGGCACGCCGTGAGTCTCCAGGTATTCCAGCGTCAGCGGCAGATCGAGAATCGCCTTCGCGCCCGCACAGACGGTGAGCACGGGCGACCGCGCGAGCTCGATCAGGTCGGCGGAGATGTCGAAACTGGCGGCCGCCCCGCGATGCACGCCGCCGATGCCGCCGGTCGCGAAGACGCGAATGCCGGCCAGCGCGGCGCAGGCCAGCGTTCCGGCGACGGTGGTAGCGGCAGTGGCACGGCGGGCAAGCGCCACGCCCAGATCGCGGCGGCTGGCTTTCAAGACGCCCGGCTCCGTGCCAACTCGCTCGAGCTGCGCATCGTCCAGCCCCACGACGATCCGCCCATCGAGCAGTGCGATGGTCGCGGGCACGGCACCCTCCGCGCGGATGGCGGCCTCCATCTCGCGGGCGACCTCGACGTTGGC
>DASUBU010000038.1:0-8512 GCA_035763125.1 Ktedonobacterales bacterium | reverse complement strand
CAGCGCGGTGGGAACGTAGAGGGCACTGGACTCGGCAATCGGTTTGCCCAGCAGCGCTTCCAGCGCGTGGTGGATACTGGCGTTGCTGACACCCCCCGAGGTAAGAAGACACTTCATGCTGCCTCTCCTCGTCACTGCACTCAGGGCCGACGATCTCTACTGCCCGACGGAAAACACATGGCTGCCGAACGTATCCAGTGGGCAGGAGACGGCGTAGGCTGCTGGCGTTCGCGGTCTGTGATCTTTCTCCGCTCGTTGATGAACCGCTCAAGGTCGGACTTGGCAATGCGGTAGCCAGCGCGCACGATCACTATGAGCTGACCGCCTCGCCGATGCTGATCACGAGGCGCTCGGCTCGTTTGGTCCGCCGTGTGGGGTGGTGGCGGTAGCCGTGGCGCCAAGATCGTCGGAGCGTCCGGCCGCCAGCCGGGGCCATTGGCAGATGGGGCGTCCATCAATACGGAAAGCGTTTGGTTCGCTCGTGTTTGCTCCCCATCGTTGGGGCCAGCCCTCGGGCGAGTCTTCCCAGGTCTCCTGCCGGCCATACACCGTCATGTCCAACAATCCGTACGACGGCGCCATCACTTCATTGCCGCGCCCGGTGGTCCAGTAGGTCTCGAAGATCTGGTCACCGGCGCGGAGATAGCTGACCAGGATGCCGAAGTGCCGGTCTGCGATCAGCGGGTCCACGGCGTCCTGCGGCACCGCGTACCAGGGCATGGTCCAGCCCATGAAGTCGTGATAGCGCGCGCTCTCCTCGTACGGGCCTTCGCAGAACGTGGCGTAGGTGACGTCGCGGGAGTGCAGGTACGACAGCTCGGTGATGTGGGTGGTGGAGAACGTGCAGCCCTCGCACTGCCCAGCGGCGGATTGCCCGAAGTGCCACATGTGAAAGTAGGCGATCAGCAGCCTGCGGCCCTCGAAGACCTCCAGCAGCGTGACCGGTCCATGTGGACCGATCAGCTGGATGGTGGGGTCCACCGCCACCATCGGCAGACGCCTGCGCGCCGCCGCGATGGCATCCCCTTCGCGCGTGTGCGCCTTTTCCCGAACGCGCAGCGCGTCCAGTTCCGTCCGCCAGGTGGCCCGGTCGACCACCGCAGGCAGCGCAGCCGTATCGAGGTCCGTCGTGAAGTTGTGCCGATCACGTATGTTCATCGGTGTTCCCTTCTTTCGTCCGTCTCCCGTGGCATGCGTGATGACGCGTGGGGAGAAGCGATCTTCTTGCCAAATGCCAGTACCTCTATTCTGAAGGCGGCGCAAGACGAAAGCTTCTCCTATGTTGCTCATTTTACCCGCCCCAAGCTTTGCAGCGTACTGCATGATCGTCTTCAGCAGCGCATCCTGCGCCGTTGGCGCGTGCCAATGTGTCGGCTCGAAGACAGGCTCGGTCTACGCGCTGCATGCCTGATGGTGATTGCGGCGTTCAGCTTCGCACTGGATCATCCCCTGCTCTCTTAGGCCCGGAGCTCCGGCGAAGCAATCCGGCAGCGCCGAAGGTTATGCCATCGCCAGCAGCGGCTTGATCTCGAAGTGCAGCTTGCCGTGCGCCGCGCGCAGCGCGGCCTCGACCTCGGCGGGTGTCTCGGCGCGGGCAAAGATGAAGCCGAGGTAGCTGGCGCCTTCGGGTAGCGGCACGACGGGATTGTTGAGCTTGACGCTGATCTCGACGCCGGTGACGTGCGGCACGGCCTGCGCCTCCTCGACGCCATGCACCGCTTTGAGCAGCCCGCCGCGCGGAATGGGGATCATCATCACGCCCGCTGCCTGCCCCGTCCGCTCGAATGACGGCACCCCCAGCTCCAATGCGTGCCGCACGATCAGCTCCTCCAGGCACATCCCCGCGCCGAACTCCAGGATAGTCGAGCAGAGGCCGCCGATGGAGCGCCCGGCGATCTCCAGCATGCGCGGCCCGTCGGGGCTTACCCGCAGCTCGGCATGCACCGGCCCATCGCGCAGCCCGATCGCCCGCGCCGCGGCTTCCGCCACGTCGCCAATCGCCCGCTGCGTCGCCTCGGGCAGGCGCGAGGGCGTCACATAGATCGTCTCTTCGAAGAACGGCCCATCGAGCGGATCGGGCTTGTCGAAGAGCGCCAGGACGTGCAGCCGCCCGCTGGTGAGCAGTCCCTCCAGCGCCACCTCGCCGCCGGGGATGAAGTCCTCCACCAGCATGTCCGTCGTCTCCTCGGGGAAGCCGTCGTTCAGCAGCAGGCGCTTCAGCCGGCGGAAGGCCGCCGCCAGCTCGGCCGGATTGTCGGCGCGGATCACCCCCCGGCTGCCCGAGAGTCGCAGCGGCTTCACCACGCACGGGAACGTGACCTGTGCCGCAATCTCGGCTGGATCGGCAGTCAGCGGGAAGCGGCGAAAATTGGTCGAAGGGACGCCGAACTCCGCGAAGAGCGCGCGCATCAGGCCCTTGTCGCGCGCCGCCTCGGCAGCCGCGACGGGATTGTGCGGCAGCCCCAGCGCCTCCGCCGCCCGCACGGCCACCAGCGTCGCGCTGTCATCCACCGCGAGCACCGCGTCCACCGGCGCGGCCTGGCAGAACTCGACGATCTTGGCCGCCGCGCCCTCCACGTCGGTGAAGTCCACCGCCAGCGGCAGGTCCCAATACTCGTCGAGGCCGGTCGGCACGTCCACGCAGCGCACGATCTCCACGTCCAGCCGCTGCGCCGCCTCCAGGAACGCGCCCGCGCGATAGGTATTGGGCGAGAGCAGGAGCATCAGGCGCTTCTTGCGCTGTGGCTCCGTGTGCGTACTCACTACCGCTCGCCTCGCGTTCTCTTTGGGCTCCAACGGTGTCGTATGATTGGTTCTCCGCGCCATGCCTCTATCCTCGTGCCAGGGATATACATCTCGCCACTATTCGTCAGTGCGAAGGCCGCGCAGATCCCTCAGCTCGCCGTCTGTGCCTGCCCACATAATACCGCGCCACCGGCAAGCGTGAGCGTCACCCACCACTGTTCGGGCGCGACCGGCGCGAAGACGGTGCCACCGTAGGGAGTCGCATCGCCGGAGGCGATCTTGCCGCTGGCGACCTCGGTGCCGGTGCAGCTTCCCTGGCGCACCGCCCAGGCGCTCGGCACGCTGCCGGCTGCGCCCGCTCCCGCGGCCTGCCGTGTGACGGCCACGCGGCTGGCGACGATGGGGTCGAAGAGCGCGTTGCCGGTCGCGATGTCGTTGTTGGTGGGCGGATAGAGGTCGAAGTACTGCCGGCGTCCGGAGAGCGGCTGCCCGCAGGCCACCACCGAGGCCGCCGGGTCATTCGCGCGCGCCAGCACGATCACGAAGAGGCTCGCGTCGGGCGCCACGTCCACGTCCATCCCGCCGCGCGGATCGGGCGCCGTCGCGACCGGAGCGCCAGGAACTGCCGTTGGCGTCGCACCGGGCGCGGCAATGTGGGTCTCCGTCGCGGGCGAGTTGCCATCGGTCAGCTCTGCCACGAACGGTCCAAAGCAGCTTCCACGTCGCAGTTGCGCAGGCGTCTGCGCGCCTTTCACCGGCACCGCGGCGCCCTTGTAGAAGACACTGGCGTGCAGAGCGACCACCGGCGTGAGACTCGCGGAGTAGGATGCCTGGCCGCCCGTGCCGCTCAGTGTGGCCACGGCGGGCTGGCCCAGTGTGGGAGCATTGCCCTTCGATCCGCAGCCCGCCAGCACCAACGTCAGCAGCAGCAGCAGCAGCAGCAGCAGCGTCCCGGAGAATCCTTGTCTGCGCGCCCGCATGCTCACCTCATCCCAGACTGCTGCCAGCTAGCATCCACATCCACTGCCAGATCCTGCGCCCAAGGCCGCGCCGGCCGGCTCCGCGCCGAGCACCGGCAGCGCCCTTCCGCGCACTCGCGCACCACGCTGGCCGCCCGCGGTCGTAGGGACGTCCGGTGGACGCCCTTCGCGACCGGGAGGCGAGGACACCACGCCCACCAGCTCCGCCGCGCCGCGCGCGAAGGCCACCGGCCCTGGCGCGCGTGCCGCGAAGTCCTCGACCGTCACGTCGTCCAGGAAGCGCTGCCCGGCATTATCGAGCATAACGCGCGGCAGCACGATCGTGTCATCGGGGCCGAAATCCGCGCAGCTTCGCGCCAGCTCGTCCAGCACGTCTTGCCCGCAGAGCAGGCCCGCCACCGTCACCAGCTCGCCGAAGAAGCCGTTCACCACCGGCACCACACGCACCTCCAGGCCGCGCGTCTTGCGCAGGTCGCGCGCCAGCCGCTCGATGATGGGGCGCGCCATCGTGCTCGTCACCAGCGCCAGCTTGCGCGGCCGCTCGACCGCCGCGGGCAGCGTCTTCCTCGCCGCGCGCCAGTCCTCGAGCAGCTTGCGCGTCATCCCCACGCCGTTCTCGATCTGCGCGTAGTCACCATAATGGCGGGCCGGCGGGAAAGGCTGGCCCGTCACGTAATACCACTCGTCTGAGAGGTAGACGAACGGCCGCCCATGCGTGCCTGGCTCGGCGGCGAAGCGCGCCTGCCAGCGCTCCACACGCGCCATCACGTCGTGCGCCTCCACCACCGTGAAGGGCCGCATCGGCGGCAGCTCGCCAACCTTGAGCATGTTGTTGTACCTGGTCAGGCCGACCGGCACCGCCGAGATAGATTCCACGATCGGCCGTAGCGCCGCCAGCTCTTCAATGCTGCGCACCAGCTCGTCGCCGTCGTTGATGCCTGGGCACAGCACGAGCTGCGTGTGGCAGGTGATCCCCAGGCTGCCCAGCCGCTGAATCTGCTCGACGATCTCGCCCGCGCGCGGTCCATCCACCATCTTGCGCCGCAGTTCCGGATTGGTCGTATGCACCGAGACGTAGAGCGGGCTGAGGCGCTGCTCTTCGAGCCGCCGCCAATCCTGCTCTTTGAGATTGGTCAACGTGATGAAGTTGCCGAAGAGGAAGCTATAGCGGAAGTCGTCGTCTTTGATATAGAGCGATTCGCGCATGCCCAGCGGCAGGCCGCGCTGTGCCTGGTGGCGCTCCGGCAGGCCTTTGACGAAGCAGAAGACGCACTTGTTGGCGCAGATGCGGATGAAGGGCGCCGGCTCCTCGCCAAAGCGGATGCCCATCTCGGCGTCAGGCGCCTTGCCGACCAGCACCTCGATCGCGCGGCCGTTGCGCTCGACGCCCAGCAGCAGCTCTTCCTCAGAGGCGTAGAACTGGTAGTCCACCAGATCGCGCACGGGATTGCCGTTGATCGTCTGCAGCAGGTCGCCGGGTTGCAGCCCAGCCAGATCGGCGGGACTCTCCGGCACCACCTCGCGCACCCATCCATAGAGCTTCGGCATATGGCGGCTATACTCACTTCATCGCAGAATGCCCAACCTGTGAAGTATAGACAGCCGCCTCCGGCCGCGTCAAACGCGCACTTCGGCTTCCCGCATTCACTGCCGCGTAGGCATTCTAGGCCAGTACCAACGCCGCCCGCTTTGACAAGACGCCGCTTCCACGGCTACCATCCGCCCGTACTCGCGAGCAGGTGGCGCATCGGCCGTCATCGCAGAACCCACCAGCAGGCAGAGGAGACGTCACAGGATGGCTAGCAAATCCAAGAGCTCGGGCGCCGCGCGCGAGCTGAAGCACGCCGCCGCCGAAGAGCACAAGGCCGTCAAGGCTGGCCGCAAGGTGGATAGCGCGATCTACGCCGCCGAGGTGGTGGCCAGCGGCAATCCCAAACGCATCGAGCGCTACTTCCTGCGCAAGCTCGCCTATAAGCTCTTCGGCAAGTTCATGGGCAAGACGATCAATCGCATCTAAATCCGACTCGGACGGCGCGGACCTGTATCGTAGGAGCGTCACGCCACGGGCCAGACGCGCCTCGCGGTATCCTACTGAGTGCCTATCAATACGATCAAGACAGCAGCGGCCGCTGTATGCCGCCGTCTTCTTCATCGGCTGCGCCGCATTGCCTCGCCATGAAATGAGCGCCCCAAGCGCCGCTGCCTGTGGTACCGAGCAGCGCAGCGGCCGTCTGCGCTTCCGCATCATCCACTAACAATGCCTCACAAGACCGTCACCGGATTTGTGACGTGCTCGAAGATAGTGACGATATGTCCACGGCGCTGAATAAGGGGCGCTTGCCCGGACCACGTCTATCGGAGGAGAAGAAGGAGAATTGAGATGCGCAAGATCGTCGTCTCTGAGTTTGTGTCGCTGGATGGAGTGATGCAGGCGCCGGGCGGCGCGGACGAGGATACGGAGGGCGGCTTCGCCCAGGGCGGGTGGACCCATCCCTACTGGCACGATGACATCGGAGCGGAGTTCTTCAAGGTGATGGGCGAGAGCGACGCGCTGCTCCTGGGACGCAAGACGTGGCAGATCCACGGCGGTGCCTTCGAGCCGATGGCGGAGGGCGACCCATTTGGCGACCTGATGAACGCGATGCCCAAGTACGTGGTCTCCACCACGCTGACCTCCGCCGCAGCCTGGCGGAACTCCACCCTCATCGGCGGCAACATAGTCGAGGAGGTACGCGCGCTGAAGGCCCAGTCGGGCAAGAATATCGTCATAGACGGCAGCAGCGTGCTTATCCACACCCTGGCGGAGAACGACCTGATCGACGAGTATCATCTGATCGTCTACCCGCTCGTGCTCGGCAGCGGAAAGAAAGTGTTCCCGCAGGGGATACAGATCAAGCTGCGGCTTGCTGACGCGCGGCCCCTCCCCTCCGGCGTCGTGCTGACACACTATACGGTGGACCGCCCCGCATAGGTGCTACAGGCACTGAGGGCGCTTGAGCGCAGCAACGCGGATATGGGCGCGTGGGATGGCGGCCCTTTCTAAGGGCGTCTCACCAGACCCATATTCCGCGTGGGCACGCCTGCCTCGGCGAGGCCACTCGAGACGTCTTGACGGGAACCATGAGGAGAACGAACCGTGAGGAAAGTCATTTCGCTGATCCATCTCTCGCTGGACGGATTCGCGGCTGGTCCCAACGACGAGCTGGATTGGATTTCGTATGATGACGAGTTGGAACAGTACGCTCACTCCCTGCACGCCGTGACCGACACGGTGATCTGGGGGCGCAGGACGTACGAGCTCATGGCGAGCTACTGGCTCACGGTGCCAGGCAATCCGGAGAGCAGTCCGGCAGAGCTGGAGCATTCCCGCTGGCTGGCTGATGCCACCAAGATCGTCGTCTCGCGCACGCTGGATCAGATCGAATGGGACGGTGCGCAGAACACGGTGCTGATCAAAGACAACATCGCCGAGGAAATCAACAAGATCAAACAGCAGCCCGGCAAAGACATCTGGTTCCTCGGCAGCGTCGCGCTGGCTCAGACCTTCATGCAGCTCGACCTGATTGACGAATACCGCATCAACATCAATCCGACGGTGCTGGGCCGCGGCAAACCCCTGTTTGCCGGTAATACCCGGAACTTTCCCCTCACGCTGCTGGAGGCGCAGACATTCAAGAGCGGAGTCGTCGCCCTGCGCTACGAGCCCAAACGCGGCTAAGGAAACAATACGGTCAGTGGCGCATGCGCTCATCAAGGTTAAGCGGTTTCTCATCAATTTCCCACGACACTCCCATCTTCGCACCATAGCCTCCTGTGCGAGGGGAGATAGACTGCTGCCGCGCGGCTCCATGTGCGGGCTTCCTCCGCCGACCAACAGACGGAGAATATGGGTATTGGGTCAGCTCGCCCTCACCGAGGTTTCCTTAGAGGAGGCGAACGAGTGGATGACTCTCCAGAGCCCCGTCCAAACCAAGAGGCGCCGCCACAGCTCCCGCCACCCGCTGGCTATGGCAACGCGCCGCCAGAGTATGGCTACGGCTACCCATCACAGGCCGGATACGGCTATGCGCCGCCCAGCTACGGCTACCAGCAGCCACCACCGCCGGCCTGGCCGCGGCGCCGCTGGCCGCTGATCGCTGGAGTGGTGCTCGCCTTCGCGCTGACGCTCGGCGTGGGCGCGGCGCTCGGTTCGGCGCTGTTCGCCAATGCGCAGGCCGCTGGCCTCGGGCCGGGAGCCAACGTGCGCTACAGCCACGCATTCAGCCCAGGTCATGCCGGCAGGGGCATGGCGGCGGGCCAGGGTCAGGGCCAGGGGCAATGCGTCGCGCTGACCGTTTCCAGCGTCAACGGCTCGACGATCACCGCCAAGGCGGGGGATGGCTCGACGGTCACCATCCACACTACGTCGAGCACCCAGTACCGCCAGAACGGGCAGACCGTATCCGCCAGCGCCGTGGCGGTGGGCTCGCGGATTAGCGCAATGGGGATGCACAATAGCGACGGGAGCATCACCGCCACCAGCATTGACATCCACTAACCGCCATAGCACGCATGGTCCGTCCGCCGGCTTGAGGGCTGGCGGGCGGATTGTGCGACAATGCTCCCCGCACCAGTCACAGCCCGCGCGACGGATGACGGAGCGCTTGTTGCGGTACAATCTGCGCTTGACGGGCCTTCGCCACCTCCGTTTCCTCTGCGGTCCCGATACCGTCCTCTGAGTTGAGAGCCACCGCCATGACCACGGACTCTCCGACACGCGCCTGTCCTGGTTGCGGCCTCGTGCTGCC
>DASUBU010000037.1:0-15954 GCA_035763125.1 Ktedonobacterales bacterium | reverse complement strand
GTCGGCGACCAGATCGACCCTCTCGGCCGCGGCCATGCGGTCCAGCGACATGCCGACCAGCTCTCGCACCCGCGGCTCGAGTTGGGCGATGTGCTTAGGGGCGAAGGTGTCGCGCACGAGGGTCCGCAGCCGCCGGTGCTCCTCGCCGTCGCTGTCGACCATGGTGTGGGCCAGCGGTTTGAGCGCCCGCGGCATCCAGGGCAAGCCGCGGTCATGCGTGTTCCTTGCGCTGCGGACGTCCTTCACGAAGCGTTCGTCGCGCAGCACCATGGCCGCGTCTGCGTACCGCGTGACCAGGTACGCCTCATCCATGCCGAAGTGCACGCGGACGGGCACGCGCACGACCGGCTGCTCTTGGCGCAGGTGGGCGCACGTCGGCCAGGGATCGGCCTTGAAGTCGCTTGACGCGATGTCGAGAGGCGTTGTGGTGTGGAGGTGGTGCTTCGTCATGAGCGTCTCCTTTCAGGGCACCAGTGGCCCAGCGCTATCTTCCTCGGTTGCCACGATGCGGCAGACCGCCAACACGTACCCTACGAAGCAAGCACGCGCAGGAGTCGGAGTGCCCAGATCGGATAGAGGAGCGTTGCGGTTGCCGCCGTGGCCATCCCAAGCGCCGCCACACTGCGCGGCAGGCTGCGACGACTCCACGCTACGACGTTAGCACTGAGGAGCCAGCCGAACACGGCCAACTCGACGATGTAGAAGCCAGGGCCACCGATTGGGCCCTTTGCTGAACGCCACCAGCTCGGTCACGAACCCGACGTCGATTGCCACGCCAGCCACCAGCGCACTGATGCCGAGCGTGGTGATGATGCGGCTGAGCGTCGTCCGCTGATTCAGCCGATGGAGGACAAGCGCCACGGGGATGAGCGCGGCCGTCTGGAGCGTCTCCACGGCCTCGAGCACGGGCCAGTGCCTGGCCGGATGCACGGCAAAGAGCGCAATGTTGCCCGCCGCCATTGCCAGCCAGAGCACGACGCTCGCCGCGATCCCAACCCTCCAACGCCGCAGCTGCGCGGGGTTCTGCGCCACCTGCGAACCATGCGTCACGAGCATAAGGCTTCTCCTCGGTCGCGGTGTGCGACCGGTCCTACAATGCGATGCCCTGCACCCTTGGGTTTGGGTGTCGCTTGTCATATGACCAACCTGCTTCAGCCGAAGAACAGGAGCAGGGCGCCTATCAGCAAGCCGGGCAGGTAGTGGAGGATCGGGAGACTATTGCCCTGGATAAACAAGGGGATGAGCAGGGTAATGCTGTAGATCAGCGTCGCCCACCCAACCCACGCGGGCAGCAGTCCGACCTGAAGCAACGAGGCGCCGTAGGCGGCCAGCGCCAGGAAGCCAAGCGCGGCGTAGACGAAGAAAAGGGCGAACATCCACTGCGCCAAGGGCGCGTAATAGGCCGGGGCCGCACCTGTCGTGCTGGTGCCCGCCGCGGCCACCTCCTGTGCGACTCGCACCGTGGCCACGCCGCGAAATGCCGAGAAGATGAGCCACAACACGGCCGCCACGATCAAGCCGATCAAGCCCAGGCGAGAGAATGTGACCTCGCCTGCTTTCTGCAGTAGCGTCGTGAGCATGCTGGATCCAGCTAGGAGCACAATGATGGCTGTGCCCATGAAATTG
The DNA here is from genome assembly GCA_035763125.1 of Ktedonobacterales bacterium. Lineage (GTDB taxonomy): Bacteria > Chloroflexota > Ktedonobacteria > Ktedonobacterales > JADMIN01 > SMAG-U1939. The sequence goes on along the minus strand of DASUBU010000037.1, from coordinate 14,328 downwards.
TTGCCCCAGCGCCAGAAGGTCAGGCTCGCGGCAACCGCCTGCAGGTTGCCGGGCGCGGTCAACATGTAGATGGTCGCGTCTCCCTTCCTGCCTACGAAGGGGAGGCCGGCGCCGATGGCGAACACGATGAAAGCGAGAATGAGCACGACGCCCGTTAGCCGATACTGCGTGAACAAATCAGATGCCATCACTGCGCCTCCGCTGCGTGGCCTGAGAAATCCGTTTGACTCGGCTTCTCAGGCCACATCGCTATGTCTGAACGACCAGGGCGCGCTGCCTTACTGCACGATGACCGTGAGCACCATGCCGGGATGGATCGAGCAGTAGAGGTGATAGGTGCCCGGCGAGGTGAAGGGGCCGACGGTGACGGTATTGTTGTTGAGCTGCACGTTGCTGATGACCGGCGCGCCAGGCTCTACCCCCGGCACCGGCTTGTTATCGCTGCTCCAGGTGCCGTTGTTGATGGTGTGCGGGACTGGCGCGTCGTCTACGATGGTGAGGGTATCGCCTTTGTGCAGCGCGATGATGTCAGGTGCGAAGCTGACCGCCGCCAAGTGTACTGTCTGGGTTCCCGCACGGCCCGCTGGCGCACCGCTGGCGCTTGGTGCTTGCGCGATCACGCCGATCAAGAGTGCGCCCAGCATCACCCCGGCGATCGCCCCCAGCGCGGGCGTCATCCATTCAGGCGCGTGCGGCGTCTCGTGCCGGAGCGTCTGCACCAGTTTCACCGCCGCGGCGCCGATGACCATGATCTGCAAAGGGTAGCTGAACACGAACAGGACGAACGGGACGTAATTGGCGCTCGGGTGGGTGAGCGAATACTGCGGAAACCCGGACGCGAAATCGGCCACGATGCCCAGCGAGCAGAGCACCAGCGGGAAGAGCATGGCCCAGCGCCAACCGGTCGCCACGATGACCGCAGAGATTGTATAGGCGATCATGACGATCAGGACGGGCGGGATGATGCCTCCTTCGATGATCTGAGCCAGCGCGTCGCCGACGATGACGGCCGACAAGCCAATCAGCATCACGACATCTAGCGCTGAGCGGCCGCGAGTGCGCTTCTGTGCCTCAGAGACTCCAGCGGGCGCGAATTCCGTCTTTGCCATCGTTCTCACTCCTTCGCCCAACACGCCTCGCATATCAGGCACACTCAGGTGCACCGGACACCAGGCTGTCGCGAACGAACTCACTTCTTTGGCTGGGCAGCGCCCTGGCCCAGGGCGCTGTACCTCGATAGTCCCGCTAATTCCACCGCCACCCACGCTCTCCGTTAGCGCCGCCAGAGCACCAATCACCATGGCGGCTTCCGTAGGGCAGCTAGCGCGCGTTGTCCACCATCCGCCGCTCCAGTAGTGCCTTCGCCTCGGCCATGCCCGCCTCCAGCGCCCGCTTCAGCTCGGCGGCCAGCACAGCCTCGGCGACGGGGAACGCGCCATCCGCCTGGACCAACACGGTACTGGTCCATCGCGTCCCCTCCGCGAGCGGCTCGAAGATTTGGGTTCCGTGGGTAATGGGACTCGGGCCGCTGAGCAGATGCCGGGCATAGCGGCTGCTCGGCTCATACTCGGTGACTTCACAGGTGGAATGCGCCGTCACCCCCATGAAATGCCAGGTCTCCGTAATCTGCGTGCCGACGCCGACCGGACTCTCCGGCAGTTGGCGCGTCTCGCGCAGGCCCGAGGTGGACTGCCAGAGCGGATTGTTGCGGGCATCGGCCACGAACGCGAAGATCTCTTCAACGGGGCGCTCGACGATGATGCTGGCGGAAACGGTCACCATCTCGGGCACTCCCCTCTGGTGGTCGGCGCATCCCCACACGTGACGGCGATGGATTCATCGGGATTGCGTCGCCCTCGCTGATTGCCAGGGAGGTAGCACGGCGCCGATGTCACTACCTCCTGGGCTGCCTCAACTGTAACCGCCGCCGAGGGCAGGCGCATCGTGAGGTGTAACAGTCTTGCGCGGCAGTGGGCAGAATGAGGGGAGGTGTTAGCCCTAACAGAGAGGGTGTTAGCTCTAGCCGAGCTGGTGGTCTATAGCGTAGCGAATGGCCCCGCTGCGCCCCGTGACGCCAAGCTTGCTGTAGATGGCCGTCAGATGGGCATTCACCGTCCGCGGCGTCACCGTCAGCTCGCGCGCCGCCTCGGCGTTGGTCAGCCCGCGCGCGACCAGCCGCAGCACTTCCAGCTCACGCGCGGTCAGGTCGCCGTACCGCGCCGAAGTCGCTACAGGTCGCGTAGGCGCTGGCGGGCCAGCGTCGCTCGTGGGCGCCGTGATGCGGTCCGCGAGCGCGAGGAATCCAGCGGTCGTCAGACTCTTGCCGTCTGCCACCGCCTGCGCCATTGTCTCCGGCCCGAGCCGCGCAGCGACCTTGTCCGTAAATCCTCGCCCTATCTCTGACTCCCACCAAGGCGAGCGCGATCCTGAGGTCGTGTCCTCCCAGGCTGCCATGACCCCAAATATGCGCGCCGCGTCCTGAGCCATGTCCAGTTGATCAGCCGTTCCCACCGCCAGCCACATGAGACCGACGAAGGTGCTGATCAGGTTCCCGTAGCTTCCTAGTCGCAGATGAAGCCGTACCGACTCGGCCAAGAGGGGCTTTGCGCGCTCATAATCACCGCTCTGTTGATAAGTGACTGCCAGCCCCGCGAGGGTCGTCCCGAGGTTATCCATGTCTCCCAGCTCGCGCCAGATCATCACGCTCCGCTCGAGGGCCGGGATGATGCCGTCCAGTCTGCTCTCATTGACGTCAACCATCGCACGGAGTAGCAGTGCGCTGGCAATCAGGCGCGCATCGCCGATGCTCTCGGCCAGGGAGAGGCATTCCATAGCGCATTGTCTCGCTGGTTCGAGCTGTACCTGATCGAAGTGCTGCCAGCCGATGTCGAAGAGGGCCTGTGCCATGCCGGCGCGGTCATCCGCGGCGGTCCAGAGGCGCTGGGCCTCGGCATGGTACTCCCGTGCGCGGTCGAAACGGGCAGCCCGCTCGGCCAACACGCCAAGTGCATTGAGCAAACGCGGCCGCAGCGCATCGGGGAGTGGGTTCGTCGCGTCGAGCGCCAGGATCTGCTCCAGCCAGCGCAACCCCTCCCGCTGGTAGGTGCGGACATGCCAGAAGCGCCAAATGCCGAGCGCCATACGGGCTGCTTCATCTGTTTGCCTGGCATCTATCGCCCAGCCGAGCGCCGCGCGAAGGTTATCGTGCTCGAGCTCGATCCGCGTGAACCATGCCTCCTGATGTGGACCACCCACGAGCGTGACACCGTCCTCCGCAAGCTGGAGATAGTGGACGAAGTGCCGGCGACGAACCTCGTTCGTCTCGTCGGCCTCGCCAAGCCGCTCCTGAGCGTAGAGGCGGATCGTCTCCAGCAAGCGATAGCGCCCGCTGTCCTGATCGAGCTGGATGAGCGACTTGTTGACCAACTGCAGCAGGGAGTCGAGGACTGCGTCGGAGAGCACCAACGCTTGCCCGCTCTGGCCGACGTATTCACCCGCGCAGACGGCCTCGGCCGCTTCGAGCGAGAAGCTGCCGGCGAAGACGCCCAGACGGCGCAAGACGACGCGCTCCGCCTCAGGTAGCAGACTGTGGCTCCAGTCGAGCGAGGTGTGCAGCGCCTGTTGGCGCGAGGCCGTGGTGCGATCGCCGCCCGTCAGCAGGCGGAAGCGGTCGTTCAGCCGCGTGCTCATATACGCGACGCCCATCCCACGGACCCGCACGGCAGCCAGCTCGAGCGCCAGCGGCATGCCATCCAACTGGCGGCAGACGTCAACCACCGATGTCGCGTTGACCTCGGTGAGACGAAACGATGGCTCGGCCGCCTGTGCCCGCTCGACGAAGAGACGGATCCCGTCGTAGCTGAGCAATCGTTGCGCATCGTCCTCGATCGGCTGCGCCCCATCAGGGAGTCTGAGCGGCGGCGCACGCAGGACCCATTCGCCGGCGATACCCAGTGGCTCGCGGCTCGTGGCCAGGACGGTGACGGCCGGGCAGTCCGCAAGCAGGCGCGCCACGATGTCGGCACAGGCGGCGATGACGTGCTCGCAGTTATCGAGCACCAGGAGCATGTGCTTCGCCCGCAGGAAGGCGCAGAGTCCACCAAGCGGAGAGGGGTCGGGCGCCGTCGGGTCGGTGCGCAGCGCGAGCACTTTGCCGACCGTTTCGGCCACCAGCTCGGGGCTGGCCAGCGGCGCCAGCTCGACGAGCCAGACGCCATCGGCGAAACGGTCGAGCTCGGCCGCCGCCGCTTGCAGGGCGAGGCGGGTCTTGCCAATGCCGCCGGCGCCCGTCACCGTCACGAGCCGCTGCTGGCGCAGCAGGCGCGCGATCTGCTCCAGCTCTCGCTCGCGGCCGATGAAGCTGGATACCTGGGCGGGCAAATTGCTCCGGAGGGCGACTTGGCCTGGAATCATACTGACCCTCGCGCCAGTACACGTTGGGCAGGGTGCGCGCGTGACGAGCCACGCCGGCTAAACAGCGCAGACCATGCGAGCAGAGACGCACCAGCGTCGCACACCAGCGTCGCAAATGAAGCGCTCCGGCAACGCTTACGCCTGGATGTCGCCCCCAGTATTGCATACCGCAGGAACAATCGCTAGCAGAGCGCGTGCGCCACTCGCCTCGCCACTCGCGCCCCCTCACTCACACGATCAGCATCGCGTCGCCGAAGCTGTAGAAGCGATAGCGCTGCGTGACCGCCTCGGCGTAGGCCGCCAGTGTCCGCTCGCGGCTGGCGAACGCACTCACCAGCACGATCAGCGTCGAGCGCGGCAGGTGGAAGTTCGTCAGCATCACGTCCACCGCGCGGAAGCGATAGCCCGGCATGATGAAGAGCGACGTTCGACCACGAAACGGGATCACCAGCGGCTCCAGCGCCTCCGCTCCCGCAGTCGCCGTATCGCCCGTTGTCTCGGCCTCGCCCCTCTGGGCGCGCCGCTGCTCCTCGGCCAGCGCCGCCACCGCCTCCAGCGTGCGCACCGCCGTCGTCCCCACCGCCACGATCCGCCCGCCAGCCGCGCGTGTCGCGTTGATGCGCGCGGCTGCCTCGGGCGTCACCTCGATCTCCTCGCTGTGCATCGCGTGCGCTTCCAGCGTCGGCTCGCTGACCGGCCGGAACGTATCCAGCCCGATATGCAGCGTTACGAACGCCGTCTCGATGCCGCGCGCCTCCAGCTCGGCCAGCAGGCTGGGCGTGAAATGCAGCCCGGCGGTGGGCGCGGCCGCCGAGCCTGGCTCGCGCGCATAGACCGTCTGGTAGCGCTCGCGGTCGGCCAGCGGCGTGTGGATGTAGGGCGGCAGCGGCATGCTGCCCAGACGGTCGAGCGTCTCGGCCAGCGACCCCTCGCGCGGCATCAGCCGTACCAGGCGCCCGCCAGACGGCGTGCGCGCCAGCACCTCGGCGATGAGCGCGCCTTCGCCGAAGTCGAGCCGTATCCCCTCGTGGATGCGCCGGCCTGGCCGCACCAGCGCCTCCCACACGTCTGGCTCCACGTCGCCGCGCACCGCCAGCAGCAGCAGCTCCGCGGCCCCGCCGGAGCCTTCCTTCACCCCGCGCAGCCGCGCCGGAATCACCCGACTCTGGTTCGCCACCAGCAGATCGCCTGGCCGCAGGTACGCGCCAATCTCGCGGAACGTGCGGTGCTCGATGGCGCCCGTGTCACGATGCAACACGAGCAGGCGTGAGGCGTCGCGCGGCTCGATCGGCGTCTGCGCGATCAGCTCCGGCGGCAGAGTGTAATCGAAGTCGGCAATGTTCATCGTAAGTCGTGATAGTGAGGATACAGGCCGTGGGCCGCGCGCTCAGCGCTTTGCGCGGCGGCGAGAGCGGCGGGAGGAACCCAAGAACGGATAGCGATACTCCTTGCCCAGCAGCGAGGAGGTCGCGCCGATGACGGCCGAGGCGATGGCAAACAGCATGCCGCCGATCAGCAGCACCGACGTGGCGAACAGGGCAACGATGACGACCGTCAGCGAGACGCTATCCTTGGCCTGCCCGATCGCCTCGCCAAGCTGCGTGAAGATTACCACTAGCAGCACCAGCACTGAGATCAGCGAGACACTGTTGATGCGCAGCTGCCATAGCACCGCCTGCCGCGCCTGCTCGGCCACATAGCGCGAGTGGCCGCGGTGGCTAAACCAGATTAGCGCCGCGAGTATCAGCCCTGGGATGCTGAACAGGATCAGCATGTGGGCAGTGGCGGCCAGCACCCGCGCATAAGGCCCTGGGGCATGCAGCTCTCCAGGCGTCGTCGCCTGAGTAGCCGCTGGCTGGTAGGATGGTGACTCCAGATACGGTGCGGGCGGATACTGTTGCGCGGGCGCTTGGGGAAGCGCCGGAGCTGGCGGCGCGGTGGCGCGGATGACGCGCGGGCCATGCTCCATGCGCGTGCCCTCCCTTCTCTGCTCCGGCCGCTGCTTGCCATCGTGAACGCAGCATACGGCGCGCCGGGTGTGCCGTCAAGCGCGCCATCTGGATCGCCCGACACGCGCCTCGGCCGCGCTCGCGCGTACCACCAGCACCTCGCGGCTGACAAGCTTCTCGCTCGCGCGCTGATGAGCCAGCCATGTCAGCCGGCCACCATCGCGCCTAGCGATTAGTAACAATACCTTCCGCTAGGCGCTCGCTCTGCGCCATGACATGGTATAACAGAGAAAGCCAGAGACGTATGATAAGCAGCCGGGCAGGGGGCTTCCGTGGATCAGGGCGACGAGCAGCGAGACGAGCGGGACCGCGCGGCGGAGGCGTCGGCGGACACAGCGGGCGATCAGGGCGTAGCGACCGGCAAGGAGAGCGCGGAGCCGGCGGCAGAGAACACACCCGCGCCGAGTGAGCCTCCCCCACTAGGCGCGCCACTTGCCCCTGGCGACAGCGTCGAATTCTTCGAGATTGAGCGCCTGCTGAGCGACCTGCCGAACCAGCGCGTCTACCTTGCCCATGAGCGCGCGGAGAATGGAAACGCGCGTGAGACAGCACGCGTCGTGCTGATCGAGTGGCCGGCCGGGGCCTCTGGCGACGCCGAGCGCATCGCTGGGTTGCGCCTGCGCCATCCGCGGCTGCTTGCGCCAGGCCTTTTTACACGTCGCGACAAGCGCGAGTACGTCGTGTCGCCAGCCCTGGTGACAGCCGAGGGCGAGCCGCAGGGATCCAGCCGCGACGCCGCACCGCTGGACCACTTCGACACGCTGCGCGCCGGCGCCGGCCTGGCCGACGCGCTCAGCTATCTGCACCGCAACGATGTCGCCCACCAGCGCATTGCCCCCGACGTGATCGTCATCCAGCAGGGGCGCGCGTACCTGACGGGTCTGGAGGGCGGACGGTGTGTCGAGCCGGGCAGTGACGAGTCAACCGCACTTGCCGCCCGCGACGCCAACGATCTCGCGCTCGCCCTGGGCGCGCTGGCCGGCGTGTCCCCCGACGAGCCAGAGCAGGAAAACATCGAGCGAGAGAACATCCGCCGGATCGCCGCCTACGGGCGCGATGGCAGCTTTCTCTCGGCCGCCGAGGTCGCTGGGGCGTGCAGCGCCGCGCTGGAAAATACCGCCCGTGCGCTGCCAGTGCCGCCAGCCGGCGAGATGGGCACAGGCGTTGCGCTGACCATCGGCGCCGCCACCAGCGTCGGCATGGTCCGCTCACAGAATCAAGATGCCTGCACCGCGATGCTCCTGGATATCTACGATGACCAGGGTACTGGCGCGCCGCTCGGCATCTTTCTCGTGGCGGATGGCATGGGCGGCGAAGCGCACGGCGAAGTTGCCAGCCGGATCGCCGCGCGATTGGTTCCCGCCGAGATGGTCAGTGCCTATAGCCTGCCGCTTGTGCGTGAGCCGGCACACTTCGGCGGAGACGCCCAGGACGGTGCGGGCGGCGAGAACGGCGACGTTGGCGCGGAGAGCATGGCGGGAGAGAACGGCGCGGAATCTGAACAGCAAGTGCCCGGTGCGAGCGCGATGCCCGCCGACGCGCTCGAGCGTGCCCTGACGCACGCGATTGGCGCGGCGAATGCGCGTATCCGCGAGATGGTGACGGCGATTGGCCGCGCCTCGGGGACAACCCTGACCGCGCTAGCCATACACGGCTCGCAGGCCGTGCTGGCGCATATCGGTGATAGCCGCGCCTATCTGCTGCGCGGCGACGTGCTGGCGCAGCTCACCGAGGACCACTCCGTGCTGGCGCGGCTGCAAGCGATGGACCATCCACTGCTGAGCGATCCAGACGTCTTCGTGCCGCGCAGCATGCTGTATCGCTCGCTCGGCCAGGAAGATGAGGTCGGCGCCGACCTACTCGAGCTGGAGCTGGCGCCTGGCGATCGTGTGCTGCTCTGTTCAGACGGCCTGTGGGACGAGCTGGACGGCCAGACCATCGGGTCAATCCTGGCTGCCGCCGATGCCCCCTATGAGTGCGCTCGGCAGCTAGTGGCCGCCGCCAACGCCTCGGGCGGGCACGACAACAGCACGGCGGTAGTCGTCTTTGTGCAGCCAGTGCCCGAGGATGCTGCGGCAGCCTTCCCGCGCGCCGAGCTCGACGGCGATCTGGACGGCGATCTGGATGGCGATCTGGATGGCGAGCTGGCGGGTGGCCCGCTTCCGGCGGCCCAGGAGCCGGGGCTATGACGACGGCGCGACGGGCGGCTGCGCGGAAGCAGCCGGCGACAGGCGAGACGCCAGAAGCGGCGGAGACCGACAATCGCTATGATCTGCGCGGGCGAGTGGTCCTGATTCCCGGCGGCCTGGGCGGCATCGGCCAGGCCGTCTCGCGCGCCTTTGCCGCGGCCGGCGCGACGGTGGTGATCGCCGGAGAGAGCGAGCGGCCCGCGGAGCTCGATGCCCTGCGGCAGAGTGTGGGCGCCAACGTGAGCGAGCGCGTCTCCTTCCAGCCGGCCAATGTGATAGACGAGGCCTCGGTGGAGGCGCTGGTCTGGACGGTGGTCGAGCGGCACCGGCGGCTCGATATCCTGGTGAATCTGGTCGGCGGCTGGATGGCCGGCCAGCCGGTGAGCGCGCTCGATCTGGACACCTGGCAGCGCATGCTGGACCTCAACCTGCGCTCGGCCTTTCTGCTCGCCAAGCACGCCGCTCGCCCGATGACACAACAAGGCTGGGGGCGCATCCTGCACCTCTCCTCGCGCGGTGCGCGCACCGGCCGGCGCAACGCCGCCGCCTACGCCGTCGCCAAGAACGCAGTGATCACCCTGACCGAGGTGCAGGCCGAGGAGCTGCGCGACGCCAACATCACGGTCAACGCCATCCTGCCGAGCATCGTGGATACGCCCGCCAACCGCACCAGCATGCCCAAGGCCGACTTCAGCCGCTGGCCGAAAGCCGAAGAGGTCGCGCGCGTCTTGCTCTTCCTCGCCTCGGAGGATGCCAAGCTCATCAGCGGCGCCGCCATCCCCGTCTATGGCCAGGCCTAACGGCGGTTTACCTGCGCCCGCACTAGTCGAGATGACGGGCGCTCTGCTCATGCTCAGTTGACGGTGGCTGGCCGTTCGCGGTGAGCGTGACCTGGCCGGCATCCACGCGCACCGTCAGCGTGCCCTGCGGATTGGCGCCGAGCGCGCCGCTGGCCGTCGCCTGGGCGAAGCGCCGCGTCACCTGCACGGGAAAGCCCGATACATCAATCGAGCCGGCGTGTGTGCGCGCGTCGAGGTAGGCCGCCGTATCAGCCGGCAGCCGCAGCCGCGCATTGCCCGCGTTGACGCGCAGATCTACCGAGGTGCCGGAGGCCAGCGCCGCCGTCATGATCAAGTTGCCGGCGTTGCATGTGAGTGACGAGCCGTCGGCGAGCGTCACGTCGCGCATCTCCAGATTGCCGGCATTGACCTTAGCGTTAACGCGGCCCTCCATCCCCCCGATCTCGCAGTTGCCCGCATTGAGCTGCAGCTCGATGTCCATGCCGCGTGGGGCAATGATCTCGATGTCTATATTTATCCGCTTGCTCTGCAGCGCGTGGCTCGGCGTCTCCGCCTCGACACGGATTGTGTCGCCGCTCTGCGCGACCTCGACGCGAATCTGCTCCAGATCGGCTTTGTCCGCCGAGCCAAACAGCCCCCCCCGCACGCGCTTGGTCACCTGTACGTTGACCTGGCCCGCTGGCCCTGGGCGCAGCGCGACGTTACCGGCGAAGTTCCGCACAATCAGGTGCAGCCGCCCCGCAATGGAGAACTCGTGCTGCTGGGTAGTGCTGGCTGCCATCTTTCGCCCTCCAATTCCCAGACGCCTTTTCTATACTATCCAGTCGGTCTATCAACCATAGCAGCATGCACGGCGTTCGTCAAGGGTGCGCAGGGAATCGAGGGGCATGCACGTGTCCAACAGTGCCCCGGTCCGCGGAGAGGGAGTTCGCGGCCCAGGGGCCTCCCCACTGGGGGATGTCCGTCCGTCGCAGTCTCCAACCTCCGGCCCGCTAGCGGCGTGTCAGGTTGGTCCGGCTGCATCCGCGGATGCCACGCTCCGCGCGTTTGCGTCCGCGAGCCTTCCAGCCAGCCGGGCGGCACCGCTGCTGCTGTCCTCGTTCGTCTCAGTCCTCGTCGGGAGCCGGCTCCTCCGACCCAGTGAAGCGCGCGCGCAGCCGCTGCCGCCAGTCTGCGTTGTCGAGCTCGCTCCCGCCGCTGCTCCACACCGCCGATCCCGCGCCATGCGGTGCTCGGCGCGGGGCTGGCCGCCGGCCCGTCTCTAAATGATCCAGCGCCGTGCGGGCCGCCTGCCGCACATCTTGCACCGGATCCTCGAGCAGCGGGCGGAGCGAGAGGATGGAGGCCCGGTCATACAGCCGCCCCAGCGTGCGCGCGGCTCCCGCACGCTCCTCGGCCGCCGGCGCATCGAGGAACTCGCGCAGCTCGGGCGCCAGCCCAACCAGCTCGAGATCGCCGATCAGCCGAATCACCCGTGCGCGCTGGGGCGGCTGTCGCACGGCCACCAGCGCCTCGCGCAGCGTCCGCTCCTGGGCGGCGATGTCGCCGTCCAATCCAGCCTCTGTCACTGCCAGCGCCGCCGGCCGTGGACGCGACCCTTCCAGGTACGGCAGGATCCACGATGCGACGGCCGGGGCAGGCTCATCGGCCGCGTTCAAGTGCACTGCCACCATCGCGGAATAGTGCGTGCTCAGCCAACCGTAGAGCGCGTAGGTCATCTCGGCGTCGCGCGCGGCATACGCCACCATCGCCGGCGTCAGCGGCCGTCGCGCCCAATCCGCCCGCTGCAAGCTCTTGTCGAGTCGCACACTCGCCGCCCGCTGCAGCATTGTCTGCAGACCAGACTCACGCTGCCCGAAGAGCGCGCGGCTGACCGCCTCGATGTCGAGCGTGTGACGGGGAATCAGTCCGCGTGAGGCAAGCACACGCGTATCCGCGCCGATGCCGTGAAAGATCTTGAGCACCGCCGGGCTCTCGAACGCGCCCCGCAGCGGTGAGAGATCGGCGATGCGCAGCGCGTCCACGACGTATGAGGAGCGGTAGTTGTTGTCGAATGCAAGCTGGATCAGCGCCAGACGGTGCGACGGTTCGTCAGGGTTGCGGACACGCACCTGCACAAACTCGGCATCAACGGCCAGCAGGCGGGCGCGCGAGAGTTCCTGAGCCAGCGCCATCAGGTCTGCCGACCGCTCGATCAGCAGGCGGCGCTGCCACGCCGGCACGTTGATCTGTTGCGCGCTGCCGCCGGAGTAGCCCGCGGCATCCAGCGCGGCCTCGACGCGGGGCCGGCTGTGGACTGTGCGCGGCTGGTGAACGACGTGCCCGGCGTGTAGCTGGACGGCGGATGCTGTCTGCGTAGCAGGTCGCGGAGCACGTTTGGGCCGCCGCTCCTGCGCGGGCGCGCCCTGCGGCTGTCGCGCGTGGTCGGTTTCGCCAGCGCGAGACTGACGAGTTGTGCCGTCCTGGCCGCGCCCTTCGCGGCCCGCCTTTGCCATCGCTACTGCCTTCGTCGCTCGCCGCGCCGGGCGCGCTCGCCGGCACGGGTTGGTGCATATCTACAGCAGTATACGTGCGGCGCAACAGCCACGCAAAGTGCCCGCACACGGCCCGGACCATTCGGTGAGATCAGATAGCCCGGATGCGCCAGGACCTTTTCTGCGTAATACGGTTCTGTCGCTGATACGTTAGGGATGATAGGGAGGAAACGGGTATGCCTTCGCCATGCCGGCTGTGGCCCAAGCATCCACTGGCGTTGACAGGCAGCCAGCACTTTGCTACACTCCCCCAGCATTCGTATCATCCGCCGCTTCACGAACGCACGCCGCTGTGCCTGCCGCACTCGGCCGGCAACCCGCATGGTGTGCGTTCGCCTGCCACATCTGTATCGTACACCATCGTACCCCCTGGAAGGAGGCGCCGCGCTCATGGCACACTCCCTGATCGCTCCTAAGCCTGGATCCGCGGAGCCGCACATACAACCGATGCGCGGCCGGCGCGCTCGTCTCCGGCGGGTGACACTCCCTCTCGCCGCGCTGCTCGCGTTGGTCTTCGCCATCGGCGCTGTGCCGGGTATCGCACTGGCCCAGCCGGCCGCGCCCACACACGCCGCGCTGCCGCTTGGCGGCGGCGATTGCCAGGCGGCCGACGGGAAGTGCCTCAAGGCGAATCCGCCGTATGGTGCGACCGGCACGCCCGTCACCGTCACCGGCAGCAGCCTGCGGCCGGGCACCGTGATCATCATTGGCTATAGCTCCGGCGACTGCAATTCTGGCGTCACCCAGGTTCCGACGGCCAAGGCAACGGTCGGCGCCGACGGCAAGATCACGATTACGTTCGAGTGGCCCACCACCGATCCCGGCTCCTACACCGTCTGCGCGATCAATGGCGGCACTGGCAAGCCGATTCAGCCAGTCGGCAGCTTCCAGGTGTTGCAGCCGGCGGTCAAGGCTACCTCACCGGTCTTCTCCGGCCGACAGGTGACCGTTGACGTCTCCGGCTTCAGCCCGACCGATACCGTTGACCTGTTCTACGGCGCCTCCGGCGGCAATGGCTGCGAGAACTCCATCGCCAGTAATAAGCAGCCCGGCAGTGATGGGTCGCTTTCCGCGACCTTCAGCGCGCCATTCGCGTCTCAGGATACGCAGATCGTGGTGGTGGCCGTCGAGCCAACCGGCTCGTGCGCTGCTACGCCCCGGCTGAAGGCGCAGACCAGCGTCACCGTGCTGCGCGAGCGCCATCCGACCATCGCCGCGCCCAAAGACGCCACCTCCGGCACCAAGATTCAGGTCAGCGGCAGCGATTTCCTGCCGTCCTCGGTCGCCAGCAGTGGCATGGTGCAGATCTACGATGGGGCGCAAGGCGCGGGCGGCTGCACTACCAGCCTCGGCTCCGCCCAGGTCAACGCCGACGGCAGCTTCACGGCGACCATCACGATGCCCACGGTGGATAGAGACACCGCGCTCACGCTGACCGCCGTCGAGCCGCAAGGCTCGTGCGACTCCGCGCTGCTGAAGGCGCAGGCCAACATCACCGTCCACCAGCCGAGCGGCGGTATTCCGCCCCTGGGCCCTGGGGCGGTCGTCTTCTGCCTGCTCGGCCTGCTGCTGCTCTTGCTGCTCCTGCTGCTCTTGCTGCTCTTCCTGCGGCGGCGTGACCGGCAGCAGCCCGTCACCATCCAGGAGCAAGACAACGTCGTCGTCAACGCCAATCAGGGCGGCGGCGGACAGGCGCAAGTGCAGCGCCAGATCTACGCGCAAGATCCCCGCACCGGCCAGCGCACGCCAATCGCCCAGGAGGTCTTTACCAGCCAGGATGACCTGGTAGACGATCCGGGTGGCGGCTACTAAGGCCGCGTGGCGGACGAACCCCCTCTCCGCGCAACCGCGGGAGGGGGTTCCGCTTTCCCGCAACGCTCGAGTAATTGGGCGTCGCGCCGGAGCCGGCCCTGGCTGACTGGTCGCCAACGTCCGCCGCACGGCGCCAGGAGGCAGTCACGGCGGACGCGCCGTGACCTCCCTCGTAGATTGGTAGTAGACAGTACAGGAGAGAGACACTTTCGCAATGGCAGACATGGCGCAGCGCCCCTGGTGGCAGACGACGACTATTTATCAGATCTATCCCCGCAGCTTCCAAGATACCAATGGCGACGGCATCGGCGACCTGGCCGGTATCCGCTCGCGCCTCGACTACCTCCGCTGGCTCGGCGTAGACACCGTCTGGCTTTCGCCGATCTACCCCTCGCCGATGGCAGACTTTGGCTATGACGTCGCGAACTATGTGGATGTAGACCCGATGTTCGGCACACTGGCCGACCTCGACGCGCTGATCGCCGATCTCCATGCGCGCGGCATGCGCCTGCTGCTCGATCTCGTCCCCAACCACACCTCCGACGAGCATCCCTGGTTCGTCGCCTCGCGG